>DHXP01000078.1:0-176978 GCA_002413745.1 Flavobacterium sp. UBA5153
AATCGAATTCAGGTTATTAATAGAAATAGCTATTTGTTCTCGATGCGGTTTTTGTAAATGAGTCATAAGCTGACAGCTACCGTTGGAAGGATTTTGCAGGAACAGGGAACAACAGTGCTTTGAAGCTTGATATTCCGCTTTTTAATAAATATTAAGATCCACTTCACGGCGGATTTATATTTTAAATTTATGGATGGGTAATGTCAATTTATTTATCAAAATACTTTTGTATTAGACTTTTTAATAAGTCTATATTTATAGGTTTTGCAATATAATCAGTACATCCTGCGGCAATTGCTTTTTCCCTGTCTTCAGACAGTCCATTTGCTGTTTGGGCAATAATGATCAACTCTTTATTGAATTGGCGGATTTTTCGCGTGGCTTCATAGCCATCCATTATTGGCATATTAATGTCCATCATCACCAAATCGATATCAGGATTTTTTTGGCAGGCTTCAACGGCTTCGACTCCTGTGGATGCTTTTAATAATTCTTTACTAAATTTCGAGACTGCCTTTGAAATCAGCAATTTTGATATAGGATCGTCTTCTACAATTAATATTTTAAGGTCCTTAATTTGATTTTCTGTTTCCTTTTCGGAAGCAATTTCGGGTATAATATCTTTTTTAGGCTCTGTATTATAGGGAATGGTAAAGTAAAATGTTGTGTCTTTTCCTTCCTCGCTTTCTACCCAAATTGTACCACCCAGCATTTCCACGTAAGCTTTTGAAATGGACAGTCCCAGACCTGCTCCCTGAAAAGCTCTTTTATCGGAAATATCGGCCTGGATAAAACGGTCAAATATCGATTGCTGTTTGTCTTTGGGGATCCCAACACCGGTATCTTTTACAAAAAATTCCAGTACGGCTGGTTTGCCATTTTCTTTTAGGGCATAACCAAATTCGATTGTTCCTTTGTCCGTAAATTTAATGGCGTTTTTAACAAGGTTGGTAAGAATGGCATAGATTTTTTCAGTGTCTGTTTTAATGAGGGCTTCTTTTGCGGTCAGACCTTTTTTGAAGGCAAGCTGAATTCCTTTTTTTGTAGCTTCAGGTTTGAAAAAATTAAAAATGTATTCAATTTTTTCGTTGATATTTGTTTCCGAAATTGAAACTTTCATTTGCTTGGACTCAATTTTCGAAATGTCGATTATGTCGTTGATAATGTTGAGCATGCGTTTGCCGCTTTTTTCTATGATTTTGACATACTTCTTTTGTTCGTCATCTGTAAGATTGGGTTCTTTGAGTAGTTCGGCAAAGCCAAGAATACCGTTCATGGGAGTACGGATTTCGTGGCTCATATTGGCCAGGAAAGAGGATTTTAAGCGGTCGCTTTCTTCGGCACTTTCTTTGGCTTTGATTAATTCTTCTTCCGCAAGTTTGCGGTTTGTAACGTCGCGACTGATACCAAGCAACATCGTCACTTCTCCCTTCTCGTCCCGCATTGGGGCAGCGTGTGTTTCGAGCCAGCGCTTCGTTCCACGAAGTCCGATAATCTCAAATTCCAAAAGGCCATTTTCACCCTGCATTACGCGCTGATGTAGTTCACGGAAAGCGGTGCGATATTCCGGGACAATAAATTCAAGGAGATTATGTGACTTGACCTCTTCCTCTGAGTTTGATTCCAGCATCGCTAAACCTGAGGCGTTTATGTCCAGCAAATTTCCCTTTTGATCTATAATCTTCACGCATTCGGGCTCAGTTTCTATGATGGTTCTCATCCGCTTTTCGCTCATCCTTAAAGCTTCTTCCGTTTTCTTCCGCTCTGTAATATCTTCATTGATTGCAATATAATGAGTCGTTTCGCCTTTTGCATTTATAATTGGCGAAATTGCTGAAGACTCCCAGAAAAAGGAGCCATCCTTTTTCTTATTATGAAATTCGCCATGCCATTCATTACCTCTTGAAATCGTTCTCCACAGGTTTTTATATTCCTCTGGTGGTGTATGTCCTGAATTTAGGATACGCGGATTTTTACCGATGGCTTCCTCATAACTGTATCCGGTTGTTTCGACAAACTTTGGATTGACGTACTGTATCGTACCCATTGTGTTTGTAATAACAATGGTTACGGGACTTTGTTCCACTGCCTGCGAAAGTTGCCTGATTTTTTCTTCGGCTTGTTTCCGCTCTGTAATATCTTCTTTGATTGCAATATAGTGGGTTATTTCGCCTTTTGCATTTATAATTGGTGAGATTGTTGAAGATTCCCAATAAAGGGAGCCGTCCTTTTTCTTATTATAAAAATTTCCATGCCACTGATTACCTCTTGAAATAGTTTTCCATAAGTTTTTATATTCCTCGGTTGGTGTATGTCCCGAATTTAAGATTCGCGGATTTTTACCGATGGCCTCCTCATAACTGTATCCGGTTGTTTCGACAAACTTTGGATTCACATACTGTATTGTACCCATTGTGTCAGTGATGAAAATGGTTACGGGACTTTGTTCCACCGCCTGAGAAAGTTGCCTAATTTTTTCTTCGTCCTGTTTGCGCTCTTCTTCAATAAGAATTGTTTCTAATGAGAATGCTATGTTGTTTGTGATTTTTTCGAGCAATATCACTTCTCCAAAAGAAAAGAAGTTTATTTCATCAGAATACAAAGTGAACGCACCTATTGCCTTGTTGCGTACCTTGATTGGAATCGATATCGAAGAATTATATCCTCGTTGTATTGCCTCGTTACGCCATGACTCCATTATAGGATCGTTTGCAATATCATTGCAAACAAATGTTTTTCCTTTTCGGATTGCTGTGCCCGTGGGTCCTTTTCCCTCAGCAACTTTGTTGATAGATATTTTTTTAATTTTTGTAAAATATCCGTTTTCAAACCCATCCCATGCTACTGGAGTGACAGTGTGAGTATCGTTATCAACCAGACCAATCCAACTCATACGAAATTTCCCATAGGTTGTTGCAATAGTACAGATTTCGTGAAAAAGTTTTTCACGATCATGTGACCAAAGAATCAAATCATTAATCTGGCTAATCAGAGCGTGCACACGATTAAGTTTTACCAACTCATCAAATCTTCGCTTGCGCTCGGTAATATCGAAGAAGGTGACAAGTAAACCATCATTGATAATTGCACCAGAAATCACGACAGTACGCACTTCCCCATTTTTACAGCTTACTTCGTACTCGGCAGATTCTATATCGGTATTTTGCTCCAAAGCCAGTTTCGAATCTGATTCCCATGTAGAAATTGCCCATTTCCTATAGTCGGGATCGGGATAAGCGAGCTGCCACCACTCATTTATGGTTGGCATATCCTGAATAGTGTATCCAAAGGTTTGCTCGAATCGTTTGTTATAGTCAACCGTTACGCCTTCTTTATCAATTAATGCAAGAGGTACCGAAGCCAAGTTGAAGAGTTTTTCAAAACGGGCTTCACTCTTGCTAATCTTCTCTTCTCGTTCTGACAAAGCATCGAGCATTTCATTGAACTCTTGTGCCAAAAGTGCCGCTTCGTCTGTTCCTGTTATGTGGGAACGGGCAGAGGGATTTCCTGAACCTACTTCGTTGATTGTGTTTTGAACGGCATAGAGTCTTCGAGTGATGCGGTTTCCCAAGAGCCATGCTATAAAGGAACCCATTAAAATTGCAATAATGGCATAAACTACCCCATTGATTGTGATATCACTGAGTTGCTTTATCATTGTTTTTTGGCTTAGGCCAACACGCACCCATCCAACAAGTTTACCAGAGAGTATGGCGGGAACGGCAACATCAACCAAATCGGGTGTTTCGCTTATTACGGTCCGGTGAGCTACTGGAGGTAAATCGAGCAGGAACTGTCCGTTTTTGGATTTATCGGTATGTGCCAGAATGCGTCCGTTTTTATCTGTAAGTATGGCAAAAATAAGATCAGGATGGTGGAGCTGGGAGTCAACCAATTCTTGAAGACCCGCAATATCGTTAGTGGCAATCCATACTGAAGAGGTGGTCGAAAGTGATTGTGCGAGTCCTTCAGCTTCTTCTGATTGATGGTTGAGAGACATTGTATGCTGCCGTGATATTAAATCAACAATAAAAACCGACATCAATATTGCATTAACTAGCGCCACGCTTATGATGAGACGACCCCGTAAGGAGCCAAAAAATACTTTTATTTTATGAGGAATCTTCATTTTATGTCAATTTTGCGTACTTGTTTTTCGAATCGATCTATGTATTTTTGAACTACATCATAGTCCTTATTCGTAGCTTTTATAAAGCGGGCAGTTTCCATATTCTCAAGAATATTTTTCCCCTCTTTGGATTTATTTAGATCTGTTAGAAGTTTTTGAACCTGATTCCTGATGTTTGAGGGGATGTCGTTACGTACCATAACGGAATTATTTATCAGTGGCTCGGTTTCCCACAATACTTTTAATTGAGCTGCCTCATTAGGCTGTGTTTTCTGGAAAGATCTCCATGGTGGTGGCCAAGTTGCCCCGGCAGCTGTCTTTTTTAAAAACACATTCATTATGGAAGACTCTTGTGAGCCCACATATATGTTAGTGATGTCTTTGTTGATGTTGATGCCATGGGTATAAAGAAAGTATTGCGGCATAATGCAGGCAGCTAGTGCTGTTGGCGACGGATAGCTTACTGCTTTGCCCATAAGATTAGCGGGTTCGTTGATGCCACCATCTTTACGCACTATGAAAATTCCCTTAAAATCCTCTGGTTCTCCCGCCATTGCCATGACAGTATATTCTGATTTTATTGCCTGTAATGTTTGCCATGGATTTGGCAAAAGAAATTCAGGCTTTCTGTTTTTATATTTTTCTTCGAAACTGGCATAATTCCTTGATGCTTCAAGGATAAATTCGGCTCCCTTAATTTTTTTATTTAAATAATCCATAAGGGGCTGGTAGGAGCGCATCAGCATTACCGGATTATGAAGAGGGTGTACTACAAAGTGATAGACTGGTTTTGTTTGAAGAGCAGGAGAGTTGCCATATTCTGGACCGTTTGCTTTTGTTTCTTGTTTGCATCCCGAAAGCGGAAATAAAAGAACCATTGCAAAGCATAAACCGATAAACCCGTTAATGTACGAGTGTAATTTGAGAGAGGTGTTACCAATGAAAGCTGCTTTTGGGGAATTATCATTATTTCCTTTTGGCAATGTTCCTCGTGCAGTTGTAATTGCTTGCTTGCGCCTACTGACCTTGCTATATGAATTTATATTCCAGAAAGAGTCGGCTGGGTTTTTAAGGTTTTTTTTATTCATAAATATGTTTTTTGGGCAACCGCTTTGTTTTTCGATTAACTTTTCATGTCCTATTTTTTTACATATTATATTTGGGATTTATTATAGTTTATGGTTGCTAAAATAGTATTTATTTACTATAATTTAGCTTTTATTTTTTCTGTTACTGCAGCATATTCTGCATCAGAAAGATAAATTTTTTGTGGATTCATTTCAAAAACACTGCCAAAACCGTAGCCATCTTTATATTTTGGAACAATGTGCATATGTAAATGCGATAGGGTATCTGCATAAGCACCATAGTTAATTTTAGCAGGGTTAAATGCTGTCGCGATAGCTTTTGCCGCTTTTGCAACATCGCCCATAAATGCATTACGTTGCTCCTCGTTCAATTCGTGAAACTCGACGGCGTGGTCTTTATAGACAACATTGCATCGACCTAAGTAGGATTGCTCTTTAAACAAGAAAAGTTGGGATACCTCCAAATCACAGATTTTAATCATTAAACTATGTAATGTTTTGTTTTCTTGACAATATAAACATTCTGAAGCAGGTGTAGGCATACTATTATTTTATGTAAATTATTAATTATTGTTTGTGAAAGAATTCAATGTGATAAGGATAAATTTAAAATCTAAACCGCTACACTTCCTTTTATAAGAGGATGAGGTTCATAACCTTCGAGTGTAAAATCCTCGAAAGTAAAGTCAAAAATATCTTTTATGGCAGGATTCAAAATCATTTTTGGCAACGATTTTGGTTCTCGCGACAATTGTAATTCGAGTTGCTCAAAATGATTGTTGTAAATGTGTGCATCGCCAAAAGTGTGAATAAATTCGCCTACTTCCAACTCACAAACTTGGGCAATCATCATGGTTAATAATGCATAAGAAGCTATATTAAAGGGAACGCCAAGAAAAATATCGGCGCTTCGTTGATACAATTGACACGACAGTTTTCCGTCGGAAACGTAGAATTGGAAAAAGGCATGACAAGGAGGTAAAGCGGCTTTATTGTTGGCTACATTTTCTGAAAATGATTTTGAATTATCAGGTAAAACCGAGGGATTCCAAGCTGAAACCAGCATTCTTCGGCTATTTGGATTGGTTTTTAGTTCGTTGATAAGATCGGCGATTTGGTCTATTTCTTCGCTGTTCCAGTTGCGCCATTGGTGGCCATAAACCGGACCTAAATTACCATTTTCATCGGCCCAAGCATCCCATATTTTCACCCCGTTTTCTTGAAGATATTCAATGTTGGTATCTCCTTTCAAGAACCAAAGCAGTTCGTATATGATGGATTTTAGATGTAATTTTTTAGTGGTAACCATCGGAAAACCTTCTGCCAGATCAAATCGCATTTGGTAACCAAAAACGCTTTTTGTGCCCGTTCCTGTTCGATCTCCTTTTTGACAACCGCTTTCCATAACGTGTTGCACTAAATCTAGGTATTGCTTCATTCTTGGTTTAAAAGTTTATAAAGTTTAAAGTTTAAAGTTTAAAGTTTAAAGTTTAAAGTTTGGGTACTTCAAACATCAACATTCGTTAATCATCATACTCTATTCAAATGAGTTTTTTGTTGTTTTCTGAAAACTGAGATGAACTATCTTTTCGAGATTTCGTCCCTAATCTTTGCCGCTTTTTCATAATCTTCATGGTTTACGGCTTGATCCAACAATTCATTTAGCTCCTGTAAACTATGTTTTGAATAAGTTTCGCCAGATTGATTGCTTTCTTCTTGTTGACCAAAAGTATCGGGATTGGAAAGCACATCGTCAATTTCCCGTGAAGCCGCATCGGTTTCATGGGTATTGTTTTTCAGATAGATTCCGGCTTTGTCCAGAATGTTTTTATAAGTAAAAATGGGCGCGTTAAATCGCAATGCCAAAGCGATGGCATCGGATGTTCTGGCGTCTATAATTTCTTCGATTTTATCCCTTTCGCAAATGATGCTCGAATAAAAAACACCGTCTACCAGTTTGTGGATTATGACTTGTTTTACCACGATATCAAATCGATCGGCAAAATTTTTGAATAAATCATGGGTCAAAGGGCGAGGAGGTTTTATTTCTTTTTCTAAAGCAATTGCTATGGATTGAGCCTCGAAAGCACCTATTACAATAGGCAACTTTCTCTCTCCGTCAACCTCGTTCAAAATCAAGGCATAAGCCCCGTTTTGAGTTTGACTGTATGAAATTCCTTTTATGGATAATTTAACTAAGCTCATAATTTCGGGATTGAAAAGGACATGGTACCTTGTTTATCAATTGCTGTTTTTCAATAAAAAAATGCAATTTTAATCAAAAAACACGAAACAAAAAAGCTACCTAAAAACAAAGATACAAATATCTTGATTGTAGGTAACTATGTTTTGGGGCAAGAATTAAAAAATTATTAATGTTGTGCCTTAAATGCTTTAAGTTTTTCAGTTAATCTAGGGACTACGTCAAAAGCATCTCCTACAACTCCATAATCGGCGACTTTAAAGAACGGGGCTTCCGGATCACTGTTGATGACCACTTTTACTTTCGAGGAATTAATCCCGGCAATATGTTGAATCGCTCCCGAAATTCCTATGGCAATATATAAATTGGCGGCAACAGGTTTTCCTGTTTGTCCCACATGTTCTGAATGAGGCCTCCAGTCTAAATCTGAAACGGGTTTTGAACATGCAGTTGCGGCACCAAGAACTTCGGCTAACTCTTCAATCATCCCCCAGTTTTCGGGACCTTTTAATCCACGACCTCCGGAAACCACAATATCGGCATCGGCCAGTGAAACTTTTCCGGAAACTTTTTCCACTGATTCCACTTTTACTCCAAAATCGTTTTCTTCTATAGTTGGATTAAAATCTTCCTCGGTCAAAGCCGAAGCATTTTCGAAAATACCATAAGAGTTTTTGGCAAGACCAAGAATTTTTATATCGGTGTCGATTTCGGTGATGTTGAAAGCTTTAGTCGAAAAGGCATTTCTTTTTACCTGTAAAGGTACGGTGCTCACAGGTAACCCAACCACATTTGAAGCAAAACCAGCTTCTAATGATACTGCAACAAGTGGAGAAAGATAGATGCTATCAGTGCTTGAGGAGAGCAAAATTAATTTTGTATTTTCTTTTTGAGCGGCTTGTTTGATGACATCCGCATAAGCCTTTGCCGTAAACCCGGACAATTTATCGTTGGTTACTTTCAAGACTTTGTCAACTCCGTATTTTGATAATTCCGAAACATCCGCTGCATTTATGGTTACGGCTGTAACGGTGGTTCCCAATGTTTCTGCTACTTTTTTTGCATATGAAGCTAATTCGAAAGCTATTTTTCTGAATTTTCCTTCTGCGAATTCTGCATATATTAATATTGACATAATGATTTGTTTAAAGTTTCAGGTTTGAAGTTTCAAGTTGTGCACTGAATACTGAACACTGAATACTGATTTCTATATAACTTTCGCTTCGTTGTGTAATAAATTGATTAATTCGTCTAAATTATCGGCAGCAACTAATTTCACGGCGGATTTTGGAGCAGGTTTTTCAAATCTCACGGCTTTAGTATTCACCGAGGCTTCAACGGGTTCAAGAACTGTTAATGTTTTTGATCTGGCAGTCATAATTCCTCTCATGTTTGGAATACGCAAATCTTTTTCCTCAACCAATCCTTTTTGTCCACCAATGATTAATGGTAAAGTTGTGGAAACAGTTTCTCTTCCACCATCAATTTCCCGAATTGCTTTTACGTTAGTGCCGTCAACAGTAATACTTGTGCAGGAATTCAGGAAATTATATCCTAGAATACCGGCAATCATTCCCGGAACCATTCCGCCGTTGTAATCCAACGATTCTTTTCCTGCAATAATGACATCGTATGCGCCGTTTTTTATCACTTCGGCAAGTTGTTTGGCAACGAAGAAACTGTCTGTTGGATTCGCATTCACGCGAATGGCATCGTTTGCGCCAATGGCCAAGGCTTTTCTTAAAGTAGGCTCTGTTTCTGGCCCGCCAACATTGACAACAGTGATAGTTGCACCTTGTTGTTCTTGAAACCAAATAGCACGTGTTAAGCCATATTCGTCGTTGGGATTAATCACAAACTGGACGCCGTTAGTATCAAATTGGGAGTCGTCACTGGTAAAATTAATTTTTGAAGTAGTATCAGGAACGTGACTGATGCAGACTAATATTTTCATAATTATAAATTTTATTTCTAAATTGGTTCTACAAAATTAGAATAATAATTGGAATAATATACTATGCGTGCATAATATTTATATAAACTATTTCGATTTCGTAACCCTGATTGTTTCACTACACTTTTATTCTCCGTGAGTTCAGTGAACTTCGTTTGAAGTGGCATCCCACGCTCTTGGGCGTGGATATAGTGTAGCAGTCCCGATAGGAGCGATTGGGAAGCGCCTTATTATTTTAACTTGATTTATGCTTTTAAGTGATTTAAAATATTTATTTTTGCCTTTCGAAAATTACACACATACAATATAAAATATGAGAACGATACAATTTAGAGAGGCCATTTGCGAAGCGATGAGCGAAGAAATGCGTCGCGACGAGTCAATATACTTAATGGGTGAGGAAGTAGCGGAATATAATGGTGCTTACAAAGCGTCAAAAGGAATGCTTGCGGAATTTGGAGAGAAAAGAGTTATCGACACGCCAATTGCAGAGCTTGGTTTTACCGGAATTGCAGTGGGTTCAGCAATGAATGGTTGTAGACCAATCGTGGAATATATGACTTTCAATTTCTGTTTAGTTGGAATTGACCAGATAATAAATAATGCGGCCAAAATGCGTCAGATGACCGGCGGCCAATTTAATGTTCCTATTGTTTTTCGTGGTCCAACAGCTTCGGCAGGACAATTAGGGGCAACACATTCACAGGCATTAGAAAACTGGTTTGCCAATACTCCGGGCCTTAAAGTCATCGTTCCATCGAATGTTTATGATGCCAAAGGGCTTTTGAAATCGGCTATTCGGGATAATGATCCCGTGATTTTTATGGAATCAGAACAAATGTATGGTGATAAAGGGGAAGTGCCTGATGGAGAATATACCATTCCAATAGGTCTTGCCGATGTAAAACGTGAAGGAACCGATGTTACGATTGTGTCTTTTGGTAAAATTATCAAGGAAGCTTTTATTGCTGCCGATGAACTAGCCAAGGAAGGGATTTCCTGTGAAATTATCGATTTAAGAACCATACGTCCAATGGATAATGAAACGATTTTAACCTCTGTCAGAAAAACAAACCGACTAGTGATTCTTGAGGAAGCTTGGCCGTTTGCTAGTGTTTCATCCGAGATTACCTATATCGTTCAAGAGCGTGCTTTTGATTTTCTGGACGCTCCAATTCAGCGTATTACAACCGCCGATACTCCTGCGCCTTATTCGCCGGTATTGCTCAAAGAATGGTTGCCAAATGCTGCCGATGTCGTTAAAGCGGTAAAAAAAGTAATGTATAAATAATATTCAATCTGGAATTTTTTAGATTTTAGAATTGATTAATTTCCTGTTGAATTAACTATATTTGAAACTTCATCAGAAACTTAAATTTGATGAAGTTTTTTTTGATTATGAAAAAAAATATATTGTTCACCCTGTTCTTTTTATTTGCCATTGCAAACGCCATTTTTGCACAAACAAAAGTGAGTGGTATTGTTGTGGACAAGTCAAATAACCCTGTTCCTTTTGCCAATGTAGCTTTCAAAGATTCAAATGAAGGAATAGTAACCAATGAAGATGGGCATTTTTATCTTGAATCTTTAAAAACTTATAAAACATTGGTAATTACTTCTATAGGGTTTTCAGATAAAGAAATCACATTGGATAAATCAGTGAATTATAATTTTAAGATTCAGTTAAGCGAAGTAGTAAGCTTGAATGAAGTGGTTATTTATGCGGGTAAAACTTCAAAAAAGAATAATCCCGCCCTTGATATTCTTAGGAAAATTTGGGAAAGAAAACGCAAAAATGGATTGCATTTATTTGACCAATACCAAATGGAAAAGTATGAGAAAATAGAGTTTGACATGAACACTATCGATAGTGCTTATATGAAAAAGAATATTTTCAAGGGGATGGAGTTTATTTTCAAACATGTTGATACGTCAAGAATTACGGGAAAAACGTACCTGCCCATTTTTATAAACGAATCATTGTCGGACATTTATGGAGATAATAAATTAAAGAAGGTAAAAGAGAAAATAAAAGCCAATAAAACATCTGGATTTAATGGAAATCAGCAAATTTTGTCTTTCGTAAAAGATTTATATACGGAATATGATATTTATGATAATCACTTAACTTTTTTTGACAAAAGTTTTACCAGTCCGTTATCAAAAACAGGAATTGACACTTATAATTATGTGTTAAGAGACAGCGCATACATCGATAAAAAATGGTGTTACAATATTTTGTTTTATCCAAGACGTAAAAACGAATTGACATTTAAAGGGGATTTTTGGGTAAACGATACCACGTTTGCCATAAAAAACATCAATATGGCAGCAACCAAAAGTGCCAATATTAACTGGGTAAAAGATATTTATATCGAACAGGAATTTGATGTGTTGAATGATTCTGTTTTTCTTTTGACCAAAGATTATATGATGTCAGATTTTGCCTTAAACAAAAAGGAAAACTCCAAGGGCATTTATGGAAAGCGGACTACTTTTTACAGAGACCATAAATTCAACAACGAAAAACCTGCTCCATTTTATAAAGAGGAAGTGAATTATTTAGATAAGGAGGTCTATAATAAATCAGATGAATATTGGGAGAAAAACCGTTTCGAAAAGCTGACCAAGGATGAAAAAGGGGTCTATAAAATGCTCGATACGCTGCAAACCGTCAAGAAATTCAAGCAAATATATAATTTGGTCGAGATACTCGATAGCGGCTACCTTCATCATAGAGGGTTTGACTTTGGACCTATATATTCGGTCATCGGAAAAAATGAAGTGGAAGGATTGCGATTGCGAACAGGAATAAGGACTTATTTTGGACCCAACGATCTCTGGCGATTGCAAACCTACGTAGCGTATGGATTAAAAGATGACAAATTTAAATATGGGCTTAGTGGAAAATGGATGGTTGAAAATAAAAAAAGAATCATTATATCAGCGGGCAATCGAAGAGACATAGAACAAATTGGTGCTTCACTCACAACAACAAATGACATATTGGGACGCAGTTATGCCTCATCAGGAATATTTACACTTGGGAATAATTCAAAATTAACTAAAATTAATTTGAGTAATATTGAAATTGAGGCGGAGCCAATAAAAAATCTAACCATAGGCACCGGAGTTACTTACAGAACTTTAGAATCGGCCTCTCCAACATTTAGTTTAGATTATTATACGGATTTATCCCAAACCAAAATAAAAAGTGACGTAAAACAATCTGAAGTAAATTTCCAGATAGAATATACCCCAAACAGGAAACCTATTGGTTTCGGTGTTGAAAGATATAATGCAGACAGCCCCTTTACCCGTTTTTTCATCAATTACAGTCAGGGATTTAAGGGATTGTTTTCCAGTGATTTCAATTATCAAAAACTGCAATTATACTATGAACAACCCATAATTATTGGACCATTGGGACGATCAAATATAACCCTGGAAATGGGAAAAACGATCGGAAATATACCGCTGGGCTTGATGAGTATTGTGCCTGGAAATCAATCTATTTTCGGCATTTCAAACACTTTTTACAACCTTAAATACTATGAATTTATCACGGATCAATATGTGACTTTAAAGTGGGATCATGACTTCCACGGAAGACTTTTTGCCAGAATTCCTTTTATGCGAAAACTAAATTGGCGTGAAATCATAGGCGTGAAATCAGTTTACGGAACGGTTTCCGATAACAATAGGTTGATCAATGCCTCGGGATTGATTTACAATGCGCCCGATAAAGTGTATTGGGAGTACAGCGCAGGAATCGGAAATATCTTCAAAATATTCCGTATCGATTTTTCGTGGAGAGGCAATTACCTCAATATGCCCGATGCCAATAAATTTGCGATAAAAGGTTCATTTGGTTTTTATTTTTAACGTCATTGCGAGGCACGAAGCAATCTTTAAAAACCACAACTATGAGAAAAGCAATCGAATATCTTTCAGAAAAAGATGCCATTTTCAAACTCATTGTGGATAAATAGGGGATGCCGCTAATTCCAATTCGGCCACATGGTTCTGAAACTTTGTTGTTATTGGTTCTTGAAGAGCAGGTATCCATTGATTCGGCGGAAGTGACTTTTTAAAACTAAAAGTGAAAGAACAGGACTTTCGACCGGAAGTGAAGCACCTGAATAGAAGAAATAGAAAAGCAAAATATTGAGCATTTAACAGACTTTTATTAAAAAATCAATTTTTTTTTGGTAATTTTGGTCTTATTATATAATGTAGATGATAAAATTCCACAAAATATTTTTGGTAGTTGCACTCGGTTTCCTTTTGGTGCCAAGTATAACTTTTGCTTGTGGAACAAATCCAGAAAAGTCGTGTTGCGATAAAGAAATGTCATCGTCTAAAACCGGGAAGATGGATTGTTGTAAAAAAGACAATCATTCTAAAAGTAAAGACAATAATGATAGTTGCGGTGGAAAAAGCAAACATTCCACTTGCAGTTGTTCAATTTTTCACATTAGCGTGATTCTTCCTGTCGAAACAGAAGCAAAAATTCAATGCTTCAATTTTTTCGACAAAAAAGATAAATTTAATGAAAAGGAAACCTATCTTTCTTCTGGTTTCTATTCCATCTGGCTTATTCCAAAAATAAGCTAAATCCCCTTTTTGACAGCCATAAGTGTGTCAAATCCAAAGCTATTTTAGCTTTAAAATCTTTTATTTCTAGGCTATTTCAAGTATTGAATTATGGTTTATTGCTATTATTTGATTGTGCTCTAGCTTATTCAATTCAAAATTATTTATACCCTAACAAAACGCGAATTCACTAAATCAAAGATTCGACGAGGTCAATTTACCGTTTTATTAAATCAAAAAAATGAAAAAATTAATCATCGTACTAAGCGTATTCTTGGCAGCCAATGCAGTTGGTTTTGCACAAAGTGACACTGTAACTTCTAAAAAAGAAGATGTTAAAAAAACAACTTACACATGCCCAATGCACCCAAAAGAGGTGAGCGACAAGGAAGGGAAATGCAGCCAATGTGGAATGGAATTGGTTGAAAAATCCACATTAAAGCGCGACCCAACGGTTAAGGGAAGTCAAACAAAAGTAATTACCGAGAAAATGTATGTTTGTCCAATGCACCCAAGAGTAAGGGGTGAAAAAGGGGATAAATGTCCAAAATGTGGTATGGAAATGATTCTAAAAGAGGGAGAAAAACAGAGCACAATCATAAAAACTAATCAATGAAAAATCAACCTATATGTTTATAACAATGGGTTTTTTGGTTCTTTCAATAAATTAAAAATTAAAAAAAATGAAAAATATAATCTTTTTGGCCATAACAATGGCATTCGTATTGGTTTCTTGTAACCAAAAAAATAAACAAGTAGAAACAGTTTCAACTCCAATGATGGAAAATAATTCGACAATGATGAAAAACGATTCAACAATGACGGGAAGTGATTCAACAGTGACTGGTAATCACTCAAAAGTGATGTACGAGAATTCAAAAATATATTCGTGTCCGATGCACCCGGAAGTTCACGGAAAATTGAACGATAAATGTCCAAAATGCGGAATGAAATTGAATGTTGAAGTAAAAAATAAGTAATTTAAATGTTCTAGTTATCCATATAGGTTAATGAAATAGCAGTTCAAAATCAGAACATTATGGTAGAAAAATTAATAACATTCTCATTACGAAACCGAGCCATTGTCTTACTTGTATCTGCTTGTTTATTTGGCTGGGGTATTTATAGCGTGCAACAGAATCCCATTGATGCCATTCCAGATCTATCCGAGAATCAAGTCATTGTTTTTACCGAATGGATGGGCAGAAGTCCGCAGGTTATTGAAGATCAGGTTACTTATCCATTGGTTTCAAACCTACAAGGAATTCCAAAAATCAAGAATATACGCGCTTCATCCATGTTTGGGATGAGTTTTGTATACATCATTTTCGAGGACAATGTCGATCCTTATTGGGCAAGAACCCGTGTTCTCGAAAGATTAAACTATGCGCAACGCTTGTTACCACAGAATGTGGTTCCGACTTTAGGACCGGATGGAACAGGAGTTGGTCATATTTTCTGGTATCATTTAGATGCCAAGGGAATGGATCTTGGTGAACAACGAGCCATTCAAGATTGGTACGTGAAATTTGCATTGCAAACTGTTCCCGGAGTTGCTGAAGTGGCTTCGTTTGGTGGTTTTGAAAAACAATACCAATTGGTTCTCGATCCATTGAAAATGCAATACTACAACGTCAGTATTATGGATGTGATGAATGCCGTAAAAACGAGTAACAACGATGTTGGCGGCCGAAAATTCGAGATGAGCAATATGTCCTACATTGTGAGGGGATTGGGCTACATTAAAAACATTAAGGATGTAGAAGATATCGCCATAAAAAACTACAATTCGGTTCCCGTGAAAGTTAGTGATATTGGTTCCGTACAAATGGGAGGCGATTTGCGTTTGGGAATCTTCGACCATAACGGAACGGGAGAAGTCGTTGGCGGAATCGTGGTAATGCGCTATGGCGAAAATGCCGACAAAGTAATAAAAGCGGTAAAATTGAAAATGAAAGAAGTCGAAAAAGGATTGCCCAAAGGCGTTACTTTTAAAACGTCGTACGACAGAAGTGAATTAATAGAAAAAGCCATCGAATCAGTGAAGGGAACTTTAATCGAAGAAATGATTGCGGTTTCAATAATTGTTTTAATTTTTCTATTTAATTGGAGAAGTGCATTGGTTATACTCATTCAAATACCCATATCTGTAGCAGTTGGATTTATCTTTCTGCAAGCTTTTGGAATATCTTCCAATATAATGTCGCTGACAGGAATTGCTTTGGCAATTGGAGTTTTGGTTGATGACGGAATTGTAATGGTCGAAAATGCCTATCGAAGTATTTCGGAAAAGCAGGCTTCGATGTAAAGACGCACCGTAGAGACGCACTGCAGTGCGTCTCTACCAAAAAAATATAATAAAATGAAAAATTTATTCAAAAATATATTCAAAAAAGAACACGATCCATTGTCTAAAGAGGAAAGGCTCCAAATAATCGAGGATTCCTCTAAACTGGTTGGGCCGGGTGTTTTTTATTCGACCCTCGTGATAATCGCTTCCTTTTTGCCGGTATTTCTTTTAACGGGAATGGAAGGCAAATTGTTTAGTCCGCTCGCTTGGACCAAATCATTTATATTGATTGTGGATGCTTTTTTTGCCATCACTCTCACGCCGGTTTTGATAAGTTATTTGCTTAAAGGCAAACTTCGACCGGAAAACAAGAATCCAATCAATAGAAAATTGGAAAGCATTTATACTCCAATTTTGACTTATTGTTTAAAATGGAGAAAAACGTTGCTGGGTATCAATATTGCAGCTTTGCTTATTGGCGGCTTGATGTTTACGCAACTGGGTTCTGAATTTATGCCTCCATTGGACGAAGGTTCTATTTTGTTTATGCCGGTAACTTTGCCGGATGTGTCCAATTCAGAAGTAAAAAGAATTTTGCAAGTTCAGGACAAACTAATCAAATCAATTCCAGAAGTTACCAACGTTTTAGGAAAAGCGGGAAGGGCAAACACGGCGACTGACAATAGTCCGATTAGTATGATTGAAACGATTATTTTGCTTAAACCCCGACAAGAGTGGCGAAAAGGAAAAACCAAAAATGACATTGTAACGGAAATAAATAATAAACTTCAAATTCCCGGCGTGACTAATGGTTTTACGCAACCTATTATCAATCGGATTAATATGCTTTCAACCGGGATTCGAACTGATGTCGGGATTAAAATTTATGGGGCAAGTTTAGATACCATCAATGTTTTATCACAAAAAATAAAGAGAGCGCTTGACGGAACTGCCGGAGTAAAGGATTTGTATGCCGAACCCATTACTGGCGGAAAATACATTGATATTGTGGCAAAACGAGAAGTAATAGGCAGATACGGACTTTCCGTTGACGACATTAATAACGTAGTCGAAGCTTCTATCGGAGGAATGAAACTCACCACAACCATCGAAGGAAGACAACGTTTTTCGGTAAATGCACGCTATGCCCAAGAATATAGAAATAGCATCGAAGCACTGAAAAATCTGCAAGTACAAACAATGCAATTCGGACCAATTCCATTAGAAACTGTTGCCGACGTGAAAATAAGCGACGGTCCACACATGATAAATAGCGAAAACGCTATGTTGCGTGGAAGCGTTTTGTTTAATGTTCGGGATCGTGATTTGGGAAGTACCGTCGAGGAAGCGCAGAAAAAATTGAATACGATGATGACCAAAATGCCCAAGGGATATTATGTGGAATGGAGCGGGCAATGGGAAAATCAAATCCGGGCCAATAGAACTTTAGGTATGATTTTGCCAATTGTTGTCATTCTCATTTTTCTCATCTTGTACTTCACGTATCGTTCTATGAAAGAAGCTTTAATAACCATGATAACGGTGCCATTTGCATTGATTGGAGGGATTTTTATGGTTTATTTTTACGGAATTAATCTATCGGTGGCAGTGGCGGTTGGGTTTATAGCACTGTTTGGTTTAGCCGTTGAAACCACGATGTTAATTACCATTTATTTGAATGATTCGATGAATAAAATGGTCGAAAAATACGGCAACAGCAGCGAGGTAATTACCGAGGAAATTCTGAGACATTATATCATAGAAGGATCGGCAAAAAGGCTGCGGCCAAAATTAATGACTGTTTCAGTGGCATTATTCGGTTTAATCCCAATTCTTTGGTCAACCGGAACAGGAGCAGATATCATGATTCCTATCACTGTTCCGCTCATCGGAGGAACAATCACCTCCACTATTTATGTGTTATTAATAACGCCTGTTGTTTTCGAAATGGTAAAACTTCGAGAATTAAAAACAAAAGGCAAAATAGATCTTGTCAATGCTAAACATTAAATATTACATCGCACTAAGTTGTTTGATTTTAAGCGCTACAAACATGGTCGCCCAAACACTTTCGTTGGATTCCGTTTTGGAAAATATCAAAACCAATAATCCACAACTAAAAATGTATAACGCTGATATACAAAGTATGGATGCAGCAGCAAAGGGAGCCAAAAGCTGGATGCCACCACAAGTAAGCACCGGTTTTTTTATGACACCTTACAATGCAAATCTGTGGAAAGCCAACGAAATGGGATCCGGAATGGGGAATTATATGGTGGGTGTCACACAAATGATACCTAATTCTTCAAGACTTAAAGCCGATTCTAATTATATGAATGCAATGTCCTCGGTTGAAACCGAAAACAAAAATTATACTATTAATCAGTTGGATGCTTTGGCAAAAACCAATTATTATCAATGGTTGGTGCTGAATAAAAAGATAAAAATTGCCAACGATAATTTATTGCTTTTAGACTATATGATTAAAAGTATGGAGATTCGCTACCAATATAATATGGATAAATTGCCAACCTATTACAAGGCAAAATCGCAGTATAGCTCTTTGCAAAGCATGATTGTGATGTTGCAAAATGACATTTCCCAAAAACGAATTATGCTTAACACCTTGATGGCAAGAGACAAAAATATTGTTTTTGATATCGATTCGACTTATAAATTGAATGATTTCAATGCCATACTATCAGACACAACTTCGCTTTCCCAAAAACGAAGTGATGTTAGAGCCATTGAAAAAACAATTGAGTTAAATCAATTGAAAATCGAAGCCGAAAAGACAAAATTTCTGCCCGAATTTGGCATCAAATACGATCACATGTTTGGATTTGGTCAACAACCGCAACAATTTTCCTTAATGGGAATGGTAAATATTCCAATGCCTTGGTCAACCAAGATGGATAAAGCCAACATCGCTAGTTTTAAAATAAAAAACGAAAGCCTAAACTGGCAGAAACAAATGATTTTGAACGAAGCCACCGGGATGATTTCGGGGATGAACACGGAACTAACGAACTTGAAAAAACAGTATGACATTGCCGAAAAAAGTATCATTCCAGCATTGCGAAGAAATTATGATACCGCAATTCTATCTTGGCAAAACAACACTGGAGATTTATTTGTTGTACTCGACGCTTGGGAAGCTTTAAATATGTCCCAAATTGAGTCACTGGATAAATTGCAAGCCATTTTGAGTGTACAAGTTGAAATCGAAAAACAACTAGAAACCAACTAATCATGAATAAGTATTTAAAATATAGTTTGCTGGTAATTGTAATTTCAATTTTTGGATTTACAGCTTATTTCTACACAATTAAATCAGAGAATCATTCGGAAAGTTCAGTTCAAAAAGAAGTTTACACTTGCTCGATGCATCCTCAAATTATTAAAGACAAACCCGGTAGTTGTCCTATTTGCGGAATGACTTTGGTTAAAAAAGTGATCAAGAATCAAGTTATAGACAGTAAATCAATTGAAGATCTTTTGAAACCCACCGATAATTATATAGTGGGGAATTATCAAACCACAATAGCTAAGGATACCACCCTAAGTGCAGCAATAAATTTACCCGGTCTGGTAACTTATGATCCAAATTCTTCGGTAAATGTGGCTGCGAGAATAAGTGGCAAAATAGAACGAATGTATGTGAATTATAAATTCCAAAAAGTAAATAAAGGACAAAAACTCTTCGATTTATACAGTCCGGAATTACTGACAGAACAGCAAAATTTTATCTATTTGATTTCCAATGATGCCGAAAACACGTCCATAATCAAAGCATCAAAACAAAAATTGCTACTCTATGGAATGACAAGCAATCAAATCAATTCTCTGGCTTCAACCAAAAAGGCCAACCCGGTAATCTCCATTTATAGCCCGGCTTCCGGGATTGTTTCAGGAACGGAAAGTATGTCCAATAATGTAAATGCGACAATGCAAAATCCATCTTCAACCACCGAAAATCTATCGGTTAAAGAAGGCGATTACATCAAGAAAAATCAAGTTGTTTTTAAATTATTGAATACGGATAAAGTCTGGGGAATTTTCAATGTCATTCAAGGGTATAACAGTCTAATCAAAACCAATCAACCAATTAGAATCACTACAGAGTTAGACGAAAACGAAACTTTTAATGCACAAATAAATTTTATTGAAACACAATTCAATCCCGCCGACAAAACCAATAGAATAAGAGTTTATTTGAATAATAACACATTGAAATTACCCATTGGTTTGCGATTGCAAGGCGTTGTGAAAACAAATCCAACGAAAGGGATTTGGATACAAAAACAGGCAATGGTGAGCATTGGAACCAAGAAAATTGTTTTTCTGAAAATGGGAAATGGATTCAAAGCAACAGCAGTGAAAACCGGAATTGAAATCAACGATTTTGTCCAGATTATCGACGGAATTTTGGTTCAAGATACTATTGCCGAAAATGGGCACTATTTAATTGATAGCGAAAGCTTCATTAAAACAGAGTAATTATGAAACAGATAAAAAAAATCAGTATTTTATTTTTATTGTTTACCGCATTCGTAGCTTGTAACACTAAAAACAAGGAAGAAGACAAGAAACAGCAGCCAGAAGAAACTATTTTTTATACTTGTTCGATGGATCCACAAATTAAGGAAGACAAACCTGGGAAATGCCCCATTTGTCATATGGAATTGACTCCAATGAAAGCCGGGGATTTGCCCTCAAATGAAATAGCTTTGAGTAAACAAGAAATTAAATTGGGCAATATAACCATGCAAACCATTTCGGAAACAAAAAGCAGTTTAGAGCAGGAATACACGGGTGTTTTGACCATTAATCAGGAAAAAATCAAGACTATTTCGGCAAGAGCAATGGGACGAATTGAAAAGTTGAATTTCAAGACGGTTGGCGATTATGTTGCTAAAAACACCGCGGTTTATGTGTTGTATAGCGAAGATATTGCTATCGCCAAACAAGATTATTTCATGGCATATAAACAACTTTCAATGCCCGGTAATTTTGGGAAAAATGCGCAAAATATGCTCAATGCCGCCAAGCAAAAACTGCTGTTTTTTGGGTTGTCCAACACCCAAATTGAAAGCATTAAAACCACCAAAGAAGTTTCGCCTTACACGACTTTTTATAGTACATATAGCGGAACTATTTCAGAAATAGTAGCCACGGAGGGCAGTTATATAATGGAAGGTTCCGCCATAATTAAACTGGCAGATTTAAATAGTCTTTGGCTTGAAACACAAGTAAATGTAAATTATTCAAAAAGCATATATGTTGGACAAAGTGCCAAAGTTTCATTTACTGATTATCCCGATAAAACAATAAATGCCAGAATTTCATTCATCAATCCAGAAATCAATCCAGATACCAGACTGTTTTTGGTGCGAATGGAAATCCCCAATCAAAACTTGTTTCTCAAACCCGGTATGCAAGCAATTGCCAAATTAAGCCAATCCAATCTAAAAGGATTATTTATTCCGACTGACGCTGTTATCAGGGAAGAAAATGCTTCGTATATTTGGGTAGAAAAAAGACCGGGCGTATTTGAAAACCTTATGGTGGAAACTGGTAGGGAAACAAACGGAATGATAGAAATTAAATCGGCAATAGATAACACGAAAAAAGTGGTTATTACTGGAGCGTATGCCATAAACAGTGAATATAAATTCCGAAAAGGAAGTGACCCAATGGAAGGAATGAAAATGTAAATTCCATTAGATTTTTCAGATCATTATTGTTAGAAATAAATTTAGTTTAGTCCCTACGGGACAATGACGTGTTATATAAACACTTAACTGCCAATATTAAACCCCTACAGGGTTGCTCCGTTAGGAGCTAAATATTGGTAGAAAAAGAAGTAAGTTCCACCATTTATAAATGTCCCGTAGGGACTACAATTTATTGAGATGTGACAAGATTTAACTTTCTTGTCGGACAAGAATGTCTTTAAATTATGAATTAATAGAAACGACAAAACAATGGGAAATCATCATCATTATTTACACACATTAAAGGTAAAATCACTTGGTATTGACACCTATTACGAGAATATCGTTTTTTTGAGAAGTGATTGCCACATTTGCCGTTCAGAAGGTTTTACCGCACTTACACGACTCGTTGTTCATCACAAAGAAAAAAAAATAATTGCGACTCTCGACGTGGTGCATTCTGATTTATTGAGGATGGATGAAGCGGCGCTTTCTGATGTCGCGTTAAAGCGTCTCGGTGTGGTAGATGGCGATTTAATTACCATTTCACATCTCAAACCGATAGAATCATTAAGCGATGTTCGTGCAAAAATGTATCATAAAAAAATTGATGAAGCGGCTTATTACAGAATTATTAATGACATAACCAATGGTTTATATTCTGACATTGAGATAGCTGCTTTCATTGCCGGATGTGCGGGAGATAATCTGGATTTGGACGAAATCACTTGGCTTGCCAAGGCGATGATTGATTCTGGAGAAAAATTAAAATGGAACGGAAAAATAATTATGGACAAACATTCCGTTGGTGGTTTGCCCGGAAACCGTACCACGCCAATCGTAGTTGCGATTATTGCCGCTTCGGGATTGACAATTCCAAAAATATCTTCCCGCGCCATCACTTCCCCGGCAGGAACAGCCGATACAATGGAAACGATGACGAAGGTGAATTTGTCTATCGAAAAAATAAAAGAAGTGGTAAACAAAGAAGGCGGTTGTTTTGCATGGGGACGTTTAGCCAGACTAAGTCCTGCCGACGATATTATTATCACAATCGAAAAAGCATTGGATGTTGATAGCGCAGGGCAAATGATTGCATCAGTACTTTCAAAAAAAGCCGCTGCGGGATCTACACATATAGTTATTGAAATTCCCTTTGGAGAAACGGCAAAAGTGCGGACACATGATGAAGCACTGAAATTGCAATATTATTTCAACGCGGTGGGTGACGCCATAAAATTAAAGGTAGATGTGTTGATTACCGATGGCTCACAGCCTGTCGGGAGAGGCATTGGTCCTTCATTGGAAGCTATGGATGTTCTTTCGGTATTAAGAAATCAAGAAGATGCTCCGAAGGATTTAAAAGAAAAATCCTTGAAGATCGTGGGTGCATTATTTGAATTATCGGGCAAAATGGAAAACGGAAAAGGGATTTTAGAGGCTCGACATATTCTGGAAAGCGGAGAAGCATACGAAAAGTTCAAAAATATTTGCCTCGCCCAAGGTGGTTTTAGAGAACCTACATTTGCCAAATTTAAAGTCGAAATCAAATCGGAAAATGCCGGCACGGTAACTGTCATCGACAACAGGAAACTTGCGAAGATTGCCAAACTTGCGGGAGCGCCACAGTCTCCTTCGGCAGGACTTTATTTCAGTTCACCCATTGGAACCAAAGTGGAAGTAGGGCAGACACTTTTTACCATTTATTCTGAATCAGAAGGAGAACTTCAATATGCGGTTGACTATTTAGAGTCGGTAAATCCAATAATCAAAATCGTTTAGTGATGGAAAAAATATTTTTTTCCTTGCCGGGAAACGAAGAACTGACCCAATCACTGGCACAAAAATGTCATTCGGAAATAGGGCAGACAATTATTCGCCGATTCCCTGACGGGGAAACCTATATCAACATAGAATCTGACGTGAAGGGCAAGCAAGTGATACTGGTTTGCACATTGAATCATCCCGACGAGAAAGTAGTGCCGCTGTATTATTTATCACAAACCGCGAAGGAATTAGGCGCAAAATCCATTTGTCTCGTTGCGCCTTATCTGGCTTATATGCGGCAGGACAAGCGTTTTCATCCGGGGGAAGGAATTACTTCGGTTTATTTTGCAAAATTCATTTCTACATTTGTTGATTCACTCATAACCATTGATCCGCACCTTCACAGAAGAAGTTCCTTGTCCGAAATATATTCTATTCCAACCACAGTTCTTCATACCGCCAATCTTATTTCAAAATGGATTCACGGCAATATTGAAAAACCCATATTAATTGGTCCCGATGCCGAAAGTGCGCAGTGGGTTTCCGAAATTGCCCATTATGCAGATTTGCTTTTCATTGTTCTTGAAAAAACAAGGATAGGTGATGAGAATGTTGTGATAACGGTTCCTCATATCGAAAAATATAAAGATCACACTCCGGTTCTGGTTGATGATATTATCTCGACTGCGCGAACGATGATTGCCACTATTGGTCATTTAAAAAAAGCGGGAATGCAAAACCCGGTTTGTGTTGGCATCCATGGGATATTTGCAAACAATGCCTATTCAGATTTGCTTGATGCCGGAGCCAAAGAAGTGGTGACGTGCAATACGATTCCGCATAAATCGAACAGAATAAAAACAGATGAAATTATTTCCTCGTCGATTAACCAACTTTAAAATAAAATTCCAAACAAATAAAGATGCGATGAGCCAGAATTGTCGAATAATGCATCACTTTTCCCTGATTCTATGGAATATATTCCGGAAAGGAAGCGACCCAATGGCAGGAATGAAGATGTAATCTTTAGATATTTTTTAAAAATGCATTTAATTAATAATCCGGTAAAATAAAGCCCTTTCATACAAAAGGTTAAGTTTTATATTTCTCCTTTTTATTGAAAAATCATAAAAATAAGTGAATTAAACAACTAATATATATAATTTAAAAACACTTTTAAAAATAAAAGAACGGACCTTTACAGTATAAAAA
Source organism: Flavobacterium sp. UBA5153 (assembly GCA_002413745.1). Classification (GTDB taxonomy): domain Bacteria; phylum Bacteroidota; class Bacteroidia; order Flavobacteriales; family Flavobacteriaceae; genus Flavobacterium. The sequence goes on from DHXP01000078.1 coordinate 24,957, forward strand.
TAAATTCTAATTTAAATTTAATAGTATGAAAACACTTCAAAAAGTTACATTAATTATTGTATTTCTTGGTTTATTTGCTTCATGCCAATCCGGTACAGATATAAATAAAATTCTTTCAAAACAAGAAACCAGAAAAGTAATTATGGACACAATTGCTAATAACAGCACTATGTCGGTGGAAATGATGGAAGCAGTCATGAATAGCAAAAAAGGAAAAATGATGATGATGGGAAATGATAAAATGACAATGATGATGATGATGGATAATCGTGCTTCAATGATGAAAATGATGAAAGACAATCCGGCAATGATGCAAAATATGTGGTCTGATATGATGGAAATCTCAAAAAACAATCCTGGCATGATGAATATGATGCAAAATAAGAATTCGGGAAATATGGAAATGAAAGGTATGAACATGAAAAATAATCAGTCTATAAAATAATAAATAACATTTTAAATAAATTAAAAAATGATACATACATATAATATTACAGGTATGACCTGTGGTGGTTGTCGTTCAAATGTTGAAAACGCATTGAACGCTATTAATGGAATTGAAGCTACAGTTACTCTTCAACCCCCAGTGGCCACAATTACAATGGAAAAACATGTTCCAATAACAGAATTACAAGAAGTTTTGAAAACTGTTGGTGATTACACCATAACAGTTGGCAATCCTAATATAAAAACGTCTGAAAGTCCAAAATCAAAATCATGTTGTGGTGGTCACAAAATGTAGCAAACAATAACCTCTACTTCGATTTTACTTAATGTTTGAAACAAATACATTGCCCCCTTACTATTTTTAGGGAGTAGTATTTGCTTCAAACATTAAAATTATATGATAAATTTACCAAAATAAAAAATTAAGACTATTATAAATGATACAGACCTATACTATCACCGGAATGTCCTGTAACGGATGCCGTACCAAAGTCGAAAAAGCCCTGAACGCTATTGATGGAGTGGAAGCCACGGTTTCTTTAGATCCGCCAATAGCGACCATCACAACGGAAAAACACGTTCCTATTTTTAAATTTCAAAAAGCATTATACGCAGCAGGAAACTACATTATCAGTGAAAGCGATGCTGCCTCAGACGATACTTCTAAAGGAAAATCCCTTTACAGCACGCCACCGCCAAGCGAAATGAATGTGGTCTCTTTGCCAATCAGTGCTTCGGGAAAATATTATTGTCCTATGTTTTGCGAGGGAGAAAAAGTCTACGACAAAGCGGGTGATTGTCCCGTTTGCGGAATGGATTTGGTTAAAGCACCCGATTTAAATATCAGTAAAACAGCCTATACTTGCCCGATGCATCCTGAAGTTGTTCAGGACGAACCCGGAAATTGTCCCATTTGCGGAATGGATTTGGTTCCAATGGAGCCAGTAGAAATAGACGAAAACACAACTTACACTGATTTATTGCGAAAGATGAAAATTGCCATTGCTTTTTCATTGCCTGTTTTCATTATTTCGATGATGGAAATGCTTCCCAATAATCCGTTATTGCAAGTATTGGAAACCCAAAAATGGAATTGGGTGCAATTTATCTTGACGCTTCCCGTAGTTTTTTATGCCGGTTGGATGTTTTTTGAACGCGCTTGGAAATCCATCATCAGTTGGAATCTCAATATGTTTACGCTGATAGGAATTGGCACCGGAATCGCCTTTTTGTTCAGTATTGGCGGATTGTTGTTTCCTGATTATTTCCCTGAAGAATTCAAGCATCACGGTGCCGTATCGCTCTATTTTGAAGCTACGGCGGTCATATTAACCTTGGTTTTGTTGGGACAATTAATGGAAGCCAAAGCCCACGGACAAACGAATGCGGCCATTAAAGAACTATTGAAATTGGCACCAACCGTGGCCACTTTGGTCATTGACGGAAAGGACAAAGTAATTTCCATTCACGACATCAAGAAAGGCGACTTGTTACGTGTGAAACCCGGCGAAAAAATCCCGGTTGACGGAAAAATAACCGATGGTGAAAGTACAGTTGACGAATCGATGATTTCGGGAGAACCCATTCCCGTTGATAAAATAATTGGAGATTCCGTCGTTGCGGGAACCATCAACGGCAACAAATCATTCGTGATGATTGCCGAAAAAGTGGGTTCGGAAACCCTGCTTTCGCAAATCGTGCAAATGGTCAATGATGCCAGTCGTTCCAGAGCGCCAATTCAAAGATTAGCCGACAGTATTGCCAAATATTTTGTGCCTACAGTAGTTATAATTTCAATGATAACTTTTTTGGTTTGGGATATATATGGTCCTGAACCAGCCGTTGTTTACGGATTCATCAATTCGATTGCAGTCTTGATTATTGCCTGTCCCTGTGCTTTGGGATTGGCAACGCCAATGTCGGTAATGGTGGGTGTGGGCAAAGGTGCACAATCGGGAGTTTTGATAAAAAACGCCGAAGCTTTGGAAAATATGAACAAGGTAAATGTCCTAATAACCGATAAAACGGGAACCATTACTGAAGGAAAACCGTCTGTCGAAAAAGTTTATTCTTCCAATAATGAGGATGAAAGTGTATTGCAAAATATCGCTTCATTGAATCAATACAGCGAACATCCTTTGGCGGAAGCCGTCGTGAAATATGCCAAATCAAAAAATGTTTCATTGGTAGAAGTGAAAGATTTTGAAGCAATTTCAGGAAAAGGAGTCATTGGAACGGTAGCCAATAAAAAAGTGGCTTTGGGAAACAAGAAACTAATGGAGCGAGTGGAAGCAAGTGTTTCCGAGGATTTGGAAAACAAAATTATCGCCGAACAAAAACTGGGAAAAACGGTTTCCTATATTGCCGTTGACGGAATTGCCGTTGGTTTTGTGTCCATCTCCGACGCAATAAAGGCAACAAGCGCGGCAGCAATAAAAGAGCTGATGCGTCAAGGCGTTGAGGTGATTATGATTACGGGTGATAACGAAAATACGGCAAAAGCGGTCGCTGATGAATTGCATTTATCGGGTTTTATCGCCAATTGTTTGCCGGAAGACAAACTCAAGGAAATCAAACGCCTGCAAGCCGAAGGGAAAATCGTGGCAATGGCAGGTGATGGAATCAACGACGCGCCGGCTTTGGCGCAAGCCGACATAGGAATTGCAATGGGAACGGGAACGGACGTGGCGATTGAAAGTGCCAAAATTACCTTGGTAAAAGGCGATTTACAAGGTATTGTAAAAGCTAAAAATTTGAGTCACGCCGTGATGCGAAACATCAAACAGAACTTATTTTTCGCCTTTATCTACAATGTATTTGGGATTTCGGTTGCTGCAGGAGTTTTATATCCCGTTTTTGGAATATTATTGTCACCAATGATTGCGGCGGCTGCAATGAGTTTTAGTTCAGTTTCGGTGATAATGAATTCGTTGCGATTGAGGAATTTTAAAGTTTAAGTATTCTATAACCTGAATCCGATAATCGAATACAGGGCTATAATCATTTGTCACAATATCGCTATTTCATAAAGTGTAAATTTGTGCAATTCGTGTAAAAAAAGCTTAAAATAATTTTGATGCCTTTGACCTGATTTTTTATGATTTATTGCAGAGATAATAAAGATTTCGTATTGTAATAACGGATTGTTGCTTATTTTTGCAGTGTTAAATTCAGAAAAAAATAGAGATGACAGCAGTTAAATTAAAATCTTTCGATGTATTAATCGAAATTCCAAGGGGGAGCAGGAATAAATATGAGTATGACTTTGAAATAAAAAGAATGCGTTTCGACAGGATGTTGTTTTCTTCCATGATGTACCCTGCTGATTACGGTTTTATACCTGAAACATTGGCCTTAGATGGAGACCCGTTAGATGTATTGGTTTTGATAAATGAGCCAACTTTCCCAGGTTGTGTGATTGAGGTAAAACCTATTGGAGTTTTTCACATGGCGGATGATAAAGGGCCAGATGAAAAAATAATCTGTGTGCCTGTTTCTGATCCGATTTGGAATTCATTAAATAATCTTTCCGATATTAATCCGCATTTGTTAAAAGAGATAGAACATTTCTTCCTAGTTTATAAAGATCTTGAAAATAAAGTTGTAGATGTAGGAGGTTGGGGAGACCTAAGTGAAGCACATGCAATTATTACTGAATGTACCCATCGTTTTGAGCAAATTGAGAATAGACCTGAAGGGTTATTTAGTATTAAATAGTTTTTACAAACATAAAAAGAGAAAACAATATTTAGAGAACAAGATTGTTTTTTTTTTATTTGTTATGGTTTGTTACATTTGCAACCGATAAAATTTATAACGAAAATTAAATTTATGAATACAATAATGATTTATGTGCCAATAGTTATGGCATTGATAGGACTGGCATTTATGGCTTACAAAAGAGCCTGGGTTCTGAAACAGGATGCCGGAGACGGCAAAATGAAAGAGATTTCAGAATACATTTACGAAGGTGCATTGGCTTTTCTTAAAGCAGAATATAGATTGTTGGCAATATTTGTGGTTCTTGCAAGCATCGTTTTAGCTGGAATTACCTTTTTGCCAGGAACATCAACTCATTTATTAATTGTAGTTGCTTTTGTTTTTGGCGCATTTTTCTCGGCTTTGGCTGGAAATATGGGAATGAAAATAGCAACAAAAACTAACGTTAGAACAACACAAGCCGCCCGTACAAGTTTGCCACAAGCACTAAAAGTATCTTTTGGTGGTGGAACTGTAATGGGATTAGGCGTTGCAGGTTTGGCCGTATTGGGTTTGACCTCTTTCTTTATTATATTTTTCAATGTTTTTATGCATGGTGTTTGGACTTCTACCGAAGACATGACAATCGTGTTGGAAACATTGGCCGGTTTCTCTCTTGGAGCTGAATCTATTGCTTTGTTTGCACGTGTTGGTGGTGGGATTTATACAAAAGCTGCCGATGTTGGAGCAGATTTAGTGGGTAAAGTGGAAGCTGGAATTCCAGAAGATGATCCAAGAAATCCTGCTACAATTGCAGATAATGTTGGAGATAACGTGGGTGACGTTGCAGGAATGGGTGCCGATTTATTCGGTTCTTACGTAGCAACAGTTCTCGCCGCAATGGTTCTAGGGAACTATGTAATTAAAGATATGGGTGGAAACATTCAAGATGCTTTCGGTGGAATAGGGCCAATTTTATTGCCAATGGCAATTGCTGGTTTTGGAATTTTATTCTCTATCATCGGAACAATGTTAGTTAAAATTACTGATGCTGATGCAAAAGAAAAACAAGTTCAAAAAGCGTTAAACATTGGAAACTGGGTTTCTATCGGATTAACGGCAATTGCTTGTTTCTTCTTGGTTCAATATATGTTGCCTGCAACAATGAAAATGAATTTCTTTGGCGAAGGCTTACAAGAAATTTCTTCAATGAGAGTTTTCTATGCCACAATCGTAGGATTGGTAGTTGGAGCAGTTATTTCATCGGTAACTGAATATTATACAGGTTTAGGTACAAAACCAGTTATGGCAATAGTACAAAAATCGTCAACAGGTGCAGGAACTAACGTAATTGCTGGTTTGGCAACGGGAATGATTTCTACTTTTCCAACAGTATTATTATTTGCTGCCGCGATTTGGACATCGTATGCTTTTGCAGGTTTCTACGGAGTGGCACTTGCTGCCTCTGCGATGATGGCTACAACGGCTATGCAATTAGCAATTGATGCTTTTGGACCAATATCTGACAACGCAGGTGGAATCGCCGAAATGAGCGAACTGCCAAAAGAAGTTAGAACTCGTACAGATATTTTGGATTCAGTTGGTAACACAACTGCAGCAACAGGAAAAGGTTTTGCAATCGCTTCGGCTGCATTGACCTCTTTGGCTTTGTTTGCCGCTTATGTGACTTTCACGGGAATCGACGGAATCAATATTTTTAAAGCGCCGGTTTTGGCGATGTTATTCGTTGGTGGAATGATACCGGTAGTTTTCTCTGCATTGGCAATGAACTCTGTTGGAAAAGCCGCAATGGATATGGTGTATGAAGTGCGTCGTCAGTTCAAGGAAATTCCAGGAATTTTGGAAGGAACCGGAAAACCGGAATATGCAAAATGTGTTGATATTTCTACAAAAGCCGCTTTGCGCGAAATGATGTTGCCAGGAATTTTGACCATTGGTTTTCCAATTGCAATTGTACTTTTAGGTAAATTAGTTTACGGAGACAACAACCAATTAATTGCCGAAATGTTGGGCGGATATATGGCAGGAGTTACCGTTTCTGGTGTTCTTTGGGCTATTTTCCAAAACAATGCCGGTGGTGCTTGGGATAATGCAAAAAAATCTTTCGAAGCAGGAGTTTTGATTAACGGAGAAATGACATACAAAGGTTCTGATGCGCACAAAGCAGCTGTAACCGGAGATACTGTTGGAGATCCTTTCAAAGATACTTCTGGACCTTCAATGAACATCTTGATTAAATTAACTTGTTTGATTGGATTGGTAATTGCTCCAATTTTAGGAAACGGAAGTGCTTCTGAAAGCAACAAATTAGTTGGGATTGAAATGATGCAATCGAAATGCCCAATGATGGGTAAAGATGCAATGCTAATGGGTAATTGTGATTTATCTAAATGTGCAACTATGACAAAAGACGAATGTGCTGCAATGTGCGACAGTCTTAAATGTACTCCAGAGCAAAAAGAAATGTGTTTGTCACATTATGACGCAAACGGAAAGTTTATGGCAGGAGCAGGCGTAAAAGCGTGTTGTGCTAAAAAAATGACAGATGAAAAAAATGTTAAGGTTGAAATCATCAACGCTGACGGAAAAGCAAAAGCGACTGTAACAACTTCTGAAAACGGAAAAGAAAACACTCAATTTTTTGAAGGTTCACTTGAAGAAGTAAAAGCTAAAGTTGACGCCTTGAAATAGTATGTTTTAGTTAATACATAAGTTGTCCTAAAAAAGGTTGGCAGGATGAATATTCCAAAAATAGTTGAATCGGAACAGAATTAATTCTGTTCCGATTTATTTTTTTTCCACTGTTTTGGTTTGATTTTATTTTGTAAATCGCTTTGTTTGGAGTCGACATATTAATGGATAAATACAATCTGACTTGAAATAGCAGTTGTGCCTTGGATTCTTTTATTGGAAATGCAACCAATAAAGAAGGAAGAGAGCTGCACAAGCTCCTGAAATAAAATTCAGTTTTCCATAATAAAAAATTTAGGGGCTTGTTCTTTTGATAGAGAAATAAATAAAAGGTTAAATGTGTGATTCGTTTTTTTAAATTAAAAAACAATTACGGAAATATTTATACTTCCTGATAATTGATAAGGTTTTTATATTCGAAAATAGTATATTTGATTCCTAAATGAATATCACTTCTAAAATAAAACAGCCCATTTTTCACGAAATGGAACTTTTCGAAAAAAAGTTCTACGAATCGATGACTTCGCAAGTGGCTTTGTTAAACAGAATTACCTATTATATCGTTAATCGAAAGGGGAAACAAATGCGCCCTATGTTTGTTTTTCTGACTGCAAAAATGGTTTCAACAGGAATTATAAACGAAAGAACCTATCGTGGAGCATCGGTTATTGAGCTGATTCATACGGCTACTTTAGTCCATGATGACGTGGTTGATGACAGCAACAGGAGGCGAGGTTTTTTCTCCATCAATGCGCTTTGGAAGAATAAAATTGCTGTTCTTGTCGGGGATTATTTACTGTCAAAAGGATTGTTGCTTTCTATAGACAATGGCGATTTTGATTTGTTGCGAATTATTTCAGTGGCTGTTCGTGAAATGAGCGAAGGTGAATTATTGCAAATAGAAAAAGCCCGAAGACTCGATATTACCGAGGCTGTTTACTATGAAATTATCCGAAAAAAAACTGCTACTTTAATCGCGGCTTGTTGTGCATTAGGAGCTAAATCGGTTATTGAAGATGAATCCCAGGTTGAAAATATGCGAAAATTCGGCGAACTCATTGGGATGGCTTTCCAAATCAAGGATGATTTATTCGATTATAGTGATGATGCCATTGGTAAGCCCACAGGGATCGATATCAAGGAACAAAAAATGACCTTGCCGCTTATTCACGTTTTGAATAATTGCACTTCTAAAGAAAAATCCTGGATTATCAATTCCATAAAAAACCACAACAAAGACAAAAAAAGAGTGAAAGAAGTCATTGCCTTCGTGAAAGACAATAATGGTTTGCTTTATGCCGAGCAAAAGATGGCGCAGTTTCAGCAGGAAGCTCTTTTGCTTTTGGACAATTACCCCAAATCTGAGTTCAAAGATGCCTTAATTTTGATGGTAAATTATGTCATCGAAAGAAAAAAGTAATTTGAAAATGTGGAAATCCGAGAAATTGAAAATGATTTTTTGGAATTACCATACAATCCAAAAAATCTTTGCAACTTTGCAACTTTCAACCTAAAATAAATTGATTTCAAAAGCCACCATAGACACTGTTTTCGAAACTGCTCGAGTTGAGGAGGTTATTGGCGATTTTGTACAACTCAAACGCGCCGGAAGTAATTTTAAGGGTTTAAGTCCGTTTTCAGATGAGCGTTCCCCCTCATTTATGGTTTCTCCGGTAAAACAAATCTGGAAAGATTTTAGCTCTGGAAAAGGCGGGAATGCCGTGGCTTTCTTGATGGAACACTCCCATTTTACGTATCCGGAAGCCATTCGATATTTGGCAAAAAAATACAATATCGAAATCGAAGAAACGGAACAAACTGACGAAGAAAAAGCCAATACTGATGTTCGGGAAAGTATGTATCTGGTTTCGGAATTTGCAAAAGATTATTTTCACAACACACTTTTACATTCTGAAGAAGGGAAAGCCATTGGTTATTCTTATTTCAAAGAAAGAGGTTTTACCAATGAAACCATAAAGAAATTTTCTCTTGGATATTCGCCTGAAACTTGGGACTCTTTCACCAAAGAAGCCCTGGGGAAAGGATATAAACTAGAATTCCTGGAAAGCACGGGTTTAACAATCCCCAAGGATGACAGGCCTTTTGACCGTTTCAAAGGGCGTGTGATGTTTCCGATACAAAGTATGTCCGGAAGGGTTTTGGGTTTTGGCGGAAGAATTTTAACCAACGATAAAAAAGCGGCAAAGTACCTTAATTCACCCGAAAGTGATATCTACCATAAAAGCAAAGTCTTATACGGAATTTTTCAAGCCAAACAGGCCATTGCCAAACAGAATAATTGTTATTTAGTAGAAGGTTATACTGATGTTGTCCAGTTCAATCAAGCCGGAATAGAAAACGTGGTGGCTTCGTCCGGAACGGCGCTCACGCCTGACCAAATACGTTTAATCAATAGATTGACAAAAAACATAACCGTTCTTTTTGATAGCGATGCCGCTGGGCTTCGAGCCTCAATTCGTGGAATTGATTTGATTCTCGAGGAAGGAATGAACGTAAAAGTGTGTGCTTTTCCTGATGGTGAAGACCCGGATAGTTTTGCCAAGAAAACTCCCTATGAAGAGTTGGTTTTGTATCTTGAAAACAATTCCAAAGATTTCATCCAGTTCAAAGCATCATTGTTGATGGATGACGCAAAAAATGATCCGATTAAAAAAGCCGATTTAATTCGGGATATGGTGGTGAGTATTTCTAAGATTCCGGACAGAATACAAAGGGAAATCTACATTCAGGAATGTTCCCGAATTATGGATATTTCAGAACAGGTGCTCATAAGTACCTTGGCACAATTGGTCAAAAAAGACATTTCCGAAATTGGAAAAAAACAAAAACAAGAGCAAAAAGCCTTTGAAGTTGTAAAAAATGAAACCCAGGTTCAGGTCGAAAAAATCGATATTCTGTATGGTTTGGAACGAAAAATTATAGAAATTCTTTTGTTGTATGGAAACAAAACGGAGGAATTTGAAGATGTGCTATTGAAAACGAATGAAGAGGGAGAAATTGAAAATATAATTGAAAAGAAGGAATATAAAGTATATCAAAGAATCTTTTTGAGTTTACAGGAAGATGAAGTGGAATTGGCAAATCCATTATTCCGGGATATATTTAATAATTTGATAAACTATTACCATCAAAACGAAAACTTTAGCATTGAACAATATTTAATGCATTTGCAGCCCGAATTTGCTCAAGAAGTGACGGATATCTTGATGGAAGACGAGAGAGTTGTCCTTCATAATTGGGAAGGTCAAAGTATTTTTCCAAAGACCAAAAATGACACCATAAGTCAATATGTATCCGAAACCATTCTTACTTTACGATGGTATTTAGTGGATAAAATCATAGAAGAAATAAAAGGCTCAATATCATCAGAGCCTGATTCTGATAACATTGAGCCTTTGTCTATGGCAATGGATTACTACAAACTAATCAATTCTTTTTCAAAAAAACTAGGAAGAGTAATGTCCCGTTATAATTAAACTATTTCCAAAGTTTTGGCTTTGTTTACCAAATCCACCAAATTGGTAACGTTCAGTTTTTGCAACAATCTTAATTTGTAGGTACTAATGGTTTTTTCATTAAGGCCAAGGATTTTAGAGATCTCGTTGTTCTTTTTCCCATCACTTAAATAGCGCAAAACTTCCACTTCGCGATTGGAAAGCTTTCTGTACAAACGCTCGCTCTTGTTTTGTTTTGCGATCAAGGCAAGGTTTTTCTTGACGGTCTCATTTAGGATTATCTTTCCTTGATGTACTTTTACTATTGCCTGGCCCAGGGTTTCCAGTTTTTCTTTTTTGGAAATAAATCCAGAAACACCCGCCTTTATGGCATTTGGAGCATAAATTTGTTCTGAAAGGTCGCTAAATATAATGATTTTAGTTTTTGGAAAATTTTTCAAAATAGATTTAACTTCAAAAATACTGGAAAGACCTTCCAATTCTAGGTCTAAGATTAAAACATCAATCTCCTTGGTAAGAAGTATGTCCCTTACCATCATAAGATTCCCAACGTTGGCAACAATCGAAATATCGTCGTGGTCTTTAAAGTAAGATTTTACTCCAAAATGCACAACGGGAGAATTATCTGCTAAACATACTTTTATCATGATATTTAATTTTTAGAATTTGTACTCATCGAAATGTAAAGTTAGTAAATAAAATATGTAAATTACTAGAAAAATACTACTTTAATTCATTTGAAATGAAACAAACCGGTATTTCTTTCATTTTATGTTGATTAATGGTGTTTAATCTCTTATAAATTTCGAAAATAGTTTTTTCTCTTCCCGAGAAATCTGACGGAATTTTTCCTTTTTCATCTTCAAGCATAGCCCATTCCAGCTCGTCATAATTGGCGCCTAACTGATCTTCGTCTGTTCTTTCGTCTCCAAACAATCCATCCGTAGGGGAAGCCTCTAAAACTGAAACGGGAATTTTTAAAAATTTACCCAAAACATAGACTTCCGATTTCATTAAATCAGCTATCGGGCTTAAATCCACGCCCCCATCTCCATATTTAGTGTAAAAACCAACGCCAAAATCTTCTACTTTATTCCCTGTCCCGGCAACTAACAATCCACGAATTCCGGCAAAATAGTATAAAGTTGTCATTCGTAAACGTGCACGGGTATTGGCTAAAGACAAATGGATTTTTTCGGGATCAGCATCATTTGGCACTTCTTTTTTAAATGTTTCAAAAACCGAAGTCAAATCAGTCTCAACATTCGTCACGTTAGAAAAACGTTTTTTTAATTGTTCAATATGTTCCCGACCCCGACTTACGTGACTTGGAGCCTGATGAATAGGCATTTCGACACATAAAGTAGGTAAACCGGTTTGTGCACACAATGTTGAAGTGACTGCCGAATCGACTCCGCCGGAAATCCCCACAACAAAACCATTAACTTTTGCGTTTTCAGCATACGATTTTAACCAATTTACAATATGAGTATTTACTTTTTCAACTTGAATGGTGCTTTTTTTAGGCATAATAGTTTGGTTTTTTAAAAAGTAGGAATTGTATATTTGCAAAAATAATAATTTTTTTGGAGCTATTTCCTACTCTGCGCAATATCTTTTTTTGAAAAAAAATAAAAAAAGAATGTTTCTTCGATTAGGGCTAAACAAAAACAAATGACAAGAAGAATATTTTTAATAATTACGGCAACAATCGCTTTGATTTCCTGTAACAAACAATCAAAAGTCGAAAAAGCGGTCGAAGAAATTCCGGTTGAACTCAAAGTAGAACGTTTTGACAAACTATTTTTTGAAACTCCACCAAAGGATTTGGGCAAACTAAAAGAAGAATTCCCATTTTTTTTTCTGCCACAAAATAATGACAATGTTTGGTTAAATAAAATGAAAGATCCACTTTGGCGAGAATTGTATACCGAAGTTCAAAAAAAGTATTCGAATTTCGAACCTGTTCATAAAGAATTGGAAACTCTTTTTAAACATATAAAATATTATTTTCCCGAAACCAAAACACCAAAAATCATCACCGTAATCTCTGAAATGGATTATAACAATAAAGTAATTTATGCCGATAGTTTAGTGATTATTTCACTTGAGTTGTATTTAGGCAAAGAACATAAGTTTTATCAATTTCCAAAATATTTGAAACAAAATTTCGAGGAAAAACAGATTATGCCGGATGTGGTTTCAAGTTTTTCGATAAAAAAAATAGCACCCGTCACAGATAAAAATTTATTGAGTCAAATGATATATTTTGGCAAACAATTATATCTAAAAGACCTTCTTTTGCCTGATTATACTGATGCCGATAAAATGGGATACACCCCCGAACAAATTAAATGGTGCCAAGAAAACGAAAGCTATATGTGGCGCTATTTTCTAGAAAGAGAGATGTTGTATAGCGATGATCAAAAATTGAATAACCGATTCATTAATCCAGCGCCATTTTCTAAGTTTTATCTTGAAATTGATAATGAATCCCCAGGAAGGGTGGGAGCTTGGATAGGCTGGCAAATGGTGCGTTCCTATATGAAAAACAATGAAGTGCCGCTCCAAGATATGTTAAAAATGAATGCTAAAGAAATATTTGAAAAATCTAAATATAAACCCAAAAAAAATGACGAATAACAACACTTCAGAAATTAAAATTCAAATCCAATTAGATGAAAATCGAATTCCCGAAAAATTAGTATGGTCTGCGGTTGAAGGAGGAGTATATGCGGAAGAAGCAAAAGCCTTTATGCTTTCCGTTTGGGACAGTAATGATAAAGCCACAAAATGTATTGAATTATGGACAAAAGATATGCCGGTTGATGAAATGAAGATTTTCTTTCATCAAACCTTATTGTCAATGACAGAAACTTTCGAACGCGCTACCAGCGACGAAAAAATGGCCGCAACGATGAAAGATTTTTGCGATTATTTTGCCGAAAAACTGGAGTTGAAATTGTAGATTAATTTTATAAAAAATCCCAAAACTGAAATTTCAATTTTGGGATTTTATCGTTTTGGAATAAATAAGTTTTAAAAGCCGGAATTATTCTTAAAAACTTCTTCGTTTACTTCGTCTATGTAATTTAGCAACTCTTCTTTTCCCGTGGATTCCGTCGCCGATGTCACAAAATAATGAGGCATTTCGGCCCAGTTGTTGGCAAACATTTTCTTTTTGTAAGCCGCAATATGGGAATCAACTTTTACTTTGCTAATCTTGTCAGCTTTGGTAAAAATAATACAAAAAGGAATTTCACTTTCGCCCATATAGGACATAAAATCGATATCTATTGTTTGTGCTTCATGGCGAATGTCAATCAGGACAAAGGCGCAAACCAGTTGTTCTCTTTTTTCAAAATAATCGGTAATAAATTGCTGGAAAACTGATTTGGTTTTCTTCGATACTTTCGCATAACCATAACCTGGTAAATCGACAAGGAACCAATTGTTGTTGATCTTGAAATGATTTATCAATTGCGTTTTTCCCGGCCTTCCTGAGGTTTTTGCCAAATTCTTGTGGTTGGTCAGCATATTGATCAGCGAGGACTTCCCGACATTTGACCTGCCTATAAAAGCATATTCCGGCAAAAAGTCTTTCGGACATTTGTCAACATCAGAGTTGCTGATAATAAATTCGGCGGTATTAATTTTCATTTGATGTTTTATGAAATTCTTATATATGGCTTAGTGAGCGTTCAAATGGGTTTTTGTCAACCATTCTTCCAGCAAGCGATTAAACTCGTCTGGATGTTCCATCATGGCTGCATGGCCACATTTGTCAATCCAATACAAAGTTGAATTTGGTAATAATTTATGAAATTCTTCTGCCACATCCGGAGGGGTAACATTATCATTTTTTCCCCAAATAATGCAGGTTTGAACATGCATTTTCGGCAAGTCTTTTGCCATATTATGTCTAATGGCACTTTTGGCAATGGTCAATGTTTTTATCAATTTTATTCTGTCGTTTACTGATGCGTAAACCTCGTCAACAAGTTCCTTAGTGGCCATTTTTGGGTCGTAAAAGACAGCCTCGGCTTTTTTCTTGATGTATTCGTAGTCGCCTCTTTTAGGGTAACTATCGCCCATGGCACTTTCATAAAGTCCAGAACTTCCGGTGATTACAAGTCCTGCTACCTTTTCGGGATACATTTTGGTGTGATACAATGCAATATGTCCTCCAAGTGAATTTCCCAACAAAATAACTCTGTCAAATCCTTTGAAAGTGATAAAATCCTTAACATACTTTGCAAAACTTTTTACATTGGTTTTCAAAATGTTTTGGGAATATATCGGTAGATCTGGTATGACTATTTTGTATCCCTTTTCAGAAAAATAACTGGCAACAGCATCAAAATTGCTTAACCCCCCCATTAAACCATGTAAAACAACAATTGGAGTTCCTTCTCCAGCTTCAAAATAGCTGTATCTGCCTTCTTTCTTATAGTATTTTTCCATACGTTTTATCGCAAATTTTCAATTTTCACAAATATAGGATTTAATAGACAAAAAAGAATTATTGGAAACAATTTTTAAGGATATAATTTCTTTTTTTTTTAAAGTCTGAATAAGTAGAGTTGTCGTTCTATGTGTTTTCATTTTTATTTCTTTTAAATGGGGTCTGAAAACTAAAGTTTCTCCACTTTAAATATTCGAATCTTTTCTGCAATTCAATGGTTCTTAACAAGGAGTTAAAAAACAGCTAACGTTCTGGTTGTCCATAAACTAAGGATTCTTCTTTGAAAGTGGTAAAACTTATCAACAAAGTGGGATATAGTGGTAAATTGTGGCGATAATTTTCATATTTTTGCTCTACATCATTTAAAACTTTTTTCTTGAGTACAATTGTCGGAACATATGAATGTAAAGTCGATGCCAAAGGAAGGTTGCTGTTGCCTGCGCCTTTAAAAAAGCAATTGGCTTCGTCCCTTCAAAACGGTTTTGTTTTGAAGCGTTCTGTTTTTCAGTCTTGCTTAGAATTGTACCCAATGGAAGAATGGAATTTGATGATGCGAAAAATCAATAAGCTCAACAGATTTGTAAAGAAAAACAATGATTTTATCCGTCGGTTTACCGCAGGGGTAAAAGTAGTTGAAATCGATGCTTTAGGGCGATTATTGGTACCGAAAGATTTAGTGGTTTTTGCCGCTATTTCAAAAGATGTCGTGTTTTCTTCTGCAATTAATATTGTTGAGATTTGGGATAAAGATTTATACGAAAAATCGATAAATGGAGAAGATGTGGATTTTGCGGATTTAGCCGAGGAAGTAATGGGAAATATAAATGACGACGACAATGGAATATCATAATCCGGTTTTGCTTCAGGCATCAGTAGATGGTTTAAACATAAAGCCCGATGGTGTTTATGTTGATGTAACTTTTGGAGGTGGTGGACATTCCAAAGGAATTTTAAGTAGGCTAGGGCCAAATGGAAAGCTGTTTGCTTTTGACCAAGATGAAGATGCTATTGCTAATGCTTTGCCAGATGAAAGATTTGTTCTTATAAATGAAAATTTCAGGTTTATTAAACGTTTTTTGCGTTTTTATGGTGTGAAAAGTGTTGATGGAATTTTGGCCGATTTAGGAGTTTCATCCCATCAATTTGATGTTGCCGAAAGAGGTTTTTCCACCCGTTTTGATGCCGAATTAGATATGCGAATGAGTCAGAAAAATGATTTGAACGCTTACAGAGTGGTCAATGAATATGATGAATCCAACCTGAGAAGAGTGTTCTTGGATTATGGAGAATTGAAAAATGCGCCAGCCATTGCAAGGACGATTATTGAAGCCAGAGAAATAGAACCCATCAAAAACACCGAGCAATTAAAAACGGTTCTAAGTCGTTTTTTGCCGGCACATAAAAGCCATAAAATATTGGCTCAAATGTATCAGGCCATTCGAATTGAAGTCAATCAGGAAATGGATGTTCTGAAAGAATTTCTGGAACAATCATTGGAAATATTAAATCCAGGCGGAAGGTTAAGTGTGATTTCCTATCATTCATTAGAAGACCGATTGGTGAAAAGATTTTTCAAAAACGGAATGTTCGAAGGGGAACCTGAACGTGATTTTTTCGGCAATTTTTCAGTTCCATTTAAAACCATAGGGAAACTGATTGTGCCGGATAGTGCCGAAATAAAGATAAACAATAGGGCGCGAAGCGCAAAATTGAGGATTGCTGAAAAGATATAACTCAGAAAAAAATGAAAAACGGAGTTTACGGCATATTGAAAGCGCGGTTTCTTATTGATGATGATGCCATAAAAAATTGGCGTTTCATCGTTTTTCTAATTATTCTGGCTATTATCATGATTGCCAATACCCAACGATTTGAACAAAAAGTATTTAAAATTGCAGAATTGACAAATCAGGTGAAAGAATTGCGTTCGGAATTTGTTGATAGACGTTCGGAATTAATGAAACTAAAAATGGAATCGACTGTTTCTGAGAAAATGGTAGAAAGACAAATTTTTCCATCAACAATCCCTCCCATTAAAATAGAAGTCAAAAAAACAGAAGAAAAAAGTTTTTTAAACAAAATATGGCAGTAGAAGATAAACATATATCCTACAGAATTTATCTGGTAGCTTTCGCCGTCTTTTTGATGGCAATTGCCATTGCTGTGAAATTGACAAATATTCAGTGGGTCGAAGGGGATTATTATAGAAAATTAGCCAAAGAAAGAACTGTTAAAAATTTTATTATTCCTGCCAATAAAGGAAATATTTATTCTGCCGACGGAAGTCTGTTGGCAACCTCAATTCCTAATTATGAAATACGGTTTGATGCTGTTGCCCCAAAATCCGAGGCATTCGAAAAAAGTGTAAAACCATTGTCTGATTCGCTGGCTGTGCTTTTGGGAAAATCAGCTAATTTTTTCGAAAATGAATTTCGAAAAGCCAGAGTAAATAAAAATAGGTATTATTTGGTGGCTCGTGACTTGAGTTATACTGAATATGTGAAAATAAAAGATTTCCCCCTGTTCAATTTAGGTACTTACAAAGGAGGAATTATTGTAGAACAAGAGACGGTAAGGAAACGCCCAATTGGAAAAATTGCAGAGCGCACCATTGGTTATGAAAGAAGAAATTCAGACGGGAGCTCTAATGGAAAAGGAATTGAATGGGCTTACAGGAAATATCTCAACGGGAAAGACGGCAAAATTTTAAAGCAAAAAATTTCAAAAGGGCAATGGAAACCCATTCGTGATGTTAATGAAGTTGACCCCCAAGATGGTTATGACGTGGTATCTACAATTGATGTTTTTATTCAAGATATCGCCCACCATGCCTTATTAAAACAATTAGAAGATTATCAAGCCGATCACGGTTGTGTGGTGGTTATGGAAACTAATACAGGACAAATAAAAGCGATTTCAAATTTAGGGAAAGCAGAAGATGGCTCTTATTATGAAACCACAAATTATGCAGTTGCCGAAGCGCACGAACCGGGTTCGACTTACAAACTTGTTGATTTGATGAGCTTACTCGAAGATAAAAAAATTGACACAAGTGCTGTTTTTGATACTTATGGCGGAATTATTACTTATTCCGGAAAATCGGTAAGAGATTCCCATAGGGGAGGTTACGGAAAAATATCTTTGGCTCGTGGATTTGAGTTATCCTCAAACACGGTGATGGTGCAAGCGGTTTACAATAATTACAAAAACAATCCTTCACAATTCGTCAATCACATTAATAGTTATGGATTGAATAAATGTTTGGGACTTTCAATCAAGGGAGAAGGAATCCCTTATGTTCCTCAGCCAAGTGATAAAAACTGGTCTAATCTTTCGCTTCCGTGGATGGCTTTTGGTTATGGAGTTTCCATTACTCCCTTGCAAACATTGACCTTTTACAATGCGGTTGCCAATAACGGAGAAATGGTAAAGCCGCAATTTGTTTCAGAAATAAAAGAGTGGAATAGAACTATCAAAAAATTCGACAAAGAAGTTATAAATCCGAAAATATGTTCACATGAAACTATCTTGAAGTTGAAAGCAGTTCTATTGAATGTGGTCAAAAAAGGAACGGCTTCAAAATTGTATTCCAAAGATTTTTCGATGGCAGGAAAAACAGGAACGGCAGCAGTAAATTATGCTAAAGATGGAGGAGCAGAAAAATATTATGCTTCATCATTTGTTGGTTATTTTCCTGCCGAGAATCCAAAATATTCCTGTATAGTTGTGGTGCATAAGCCGAGTACGGTACACAATAATTATTATGGTGCCGATGTGGCAGGGCCAGTTTTTAAGAAAATTGCACAAAAGATTTTTACCGATACACCGTCGACAAACGAGATTAAAAATATAAACAAAAAAATACAAAAACAGGAAAATGATTACGATGCTTATTTCGTGAAATCACAAAAGCAGCAAATTTCAATTGTTCCCGATGTAAAAGGGATGTCAGGAATGGATGCTGTTGCTCTATTTGGAAATCTTGGAGTAAAAGTAAAAATAATTGGCATTGGAAAAGTAAAAAAACAATCCATACAGCCAGGAGAAAATTTATCTAAAAACACAATTATTACCTTAGAATTGTCATGATTATTTTAAAAGAAATAATGTACAAAGTTGCTATTGAAGCCGTAAAAGGTTCGACAGATATTGCTATCAACAAAATGGATTTTGATTCCAGGAATATTGGGGCAAACGATGTTTTTGTGGCCATTCGCGGTACTGTTTCAAATGGGCATGATTATATAGAAAAAGCAATTAATCTTGGTGCAATTGCAATTGTTTGCGACACGTTTCCTGAAATCACCACAAAGGGAATAACCTATATTCAAGTAAAAGACACTAATAAAGCTTTGGCTTATATGGCTGCCAATTATTTTGGAAATCCTTCGCAAAACTTAAAACTAGTTGGCATTACGGGGACAAACGGCAAAACGACAATTGCTTCTTTATTGTACCAATTGTTCAAAAAAGCGGGTTTCAAAGTAGGACTTTTATCCACGGTAAAAATCCTTGTTGACGAGAAAGAATACAAAGCCACACACACTACTCCAGATTCGATTACGATAAATCATTATCTGAAAGAAATGTGTGATGACGGCGTTGAATACTGTTTTATGGAAGTGAGTTCACACGGAATTCATCAAAAACGTACCGAAGCACTACATTTTACAGGAGGTGTTTTTACCAATTTATCGCATGACCATTTAGATTATCATACTTCTTTCGCAGAATATCGTGACGTGAAAAAATCGTTTTTCGACAATTTGCCCAAAACTGCTTTTGCATTATCGAATATAGATGATAAAAATGGACAGGTGATGTTGCAAAATACGGCAGCCAAAAAACTTACGTATGCCTTAAAATCCTATGCCGATTATAAAGCGCAAATCCTCGAGAATCAATTGTCGGGATTATTGTTGAAAATAAACGGAAATGAAGTTTGGGTAAAACTTATTGGGACTTTTAATGCCTATAATTTATTGGCAATTTATGGAACCGCGGTTCAATTGGGAATGGAAAGCATGGAAGTTCTCTGGTTATTATCCGATTTGGAAAGTGTTTCAGGACGTTTTCAGTTTATTGTTTCCAATTCGAATATTACGGTGATTGTTGATTATGCCCACACGCCGGATGCATTGGAAAACGTGCTAAAAACAATTAATGATATTCGCACCAAAAACGAACAATTGATAACCGTTGTAGGTTGTGGAGGCAACAGAGATAAAGCAAAACGCCCGATTATGGCAAGCATTGCCGCTGAATTAAGCGATAAAGTTGTCCTAACATCGGACAATCCAAGAAATGAGGATCCTGAAACGATTATCCAAGAAATGGAACAAGGTATTGCACCTCAAAATTATAAAAAATCATTGTCGATAACCGACAGAAAACAAGCCATAAAAACTGCTTGCCAACTCGCCCAGCCCAATGATATTATTCTAATTGCAGGAAAAGGACACGAAACATATCAAGAAATTCAAGGCGTTCGCCACGATTTTGATGATATGAAAATAGTAAAAGAAATTTTAGAACAACTCAACAAATAAACGACAAATATATGCTGTATTATTTATTTGAATATTTCAACAAAGTTTTGAACATTCCCGGAACAGGAGTTTTTCAATACATTACTTTCAGATCGGCATTGGCATTTATATTTTCCCTTCTTTTATCCACAATTTACGGGAAAAGAGTCGTTACTTTTTTGCGTAAACAACAGATAGGAGAAACGGTTCGTGAACTAGGATTGGCAGGTCAAAATGAAAAAGCGGGAACTCCAACAATGGGTGGATTGATTATCATTTTTGCCACTTTGATTCCTGTTATGCTGTTTGCCAAATTGCAGAATATTTACATCGTATTATTAATCGTCACCACTTTATGGATGGGAACCATTGGTTTTATTGACGATTACATCAAAATTTTCAAAAAAGACAAACAAGGTTTAAAAGGGATATTCAAGGTTTTTGGGCAAGTAGGCTTGGGTTTGATTGTAGGATCAGTTCTATATTTCCATCCTGGGGTAACCGTGAGAACATCGGCCGGGAATAGCGATGTTTATAGGGTTTCAACAGAAAATATGATTTCTCAATCACCGGTTGAGGAAAAATCGACGGCAACTACAATTCCTTTCTTTAAAAACAATGAATTTGATTATGCCAAAGTTTTGGCTTGGACTGGCGAAGGCTATGAAAATTGGGCTTGGTTAATTTTTATTCCAGTTGTAATTTTCATCATTACGGCTGTTTCCAATGGTGCCAATCTTACGGACGGAATCGATGGATTAGCCGCA
This sequence comes from Flavobacterium sp. UBA5153, assembly GCA_002413745.1. Classification (GTDB taxonomy): domain Bacteria; phylum Bacteroidota; class Bacteroidia; order Flavobacteriales; family Flavobacteriaceae; genus Flavobacterium. The sequence goes on from DHXP01000078.1 coordinate 46,051, forward strand.
GGAACTTCGGCAATTTCAGTCCTGGCATTGGGGATTTTTACCTTCGTTTCCGGTAATATTATTTTTTCCAATTATTTGAACATTATGTATATCCCAAATTCGGGCGAAATGACCGTTTTTATCGCTGCATTTGTGGGATCGTTAATAGGATTTCTTTGGTACAATTCTTATCCAGCAACCGTATTTATGGGTGATACGGGAAGTTTAACCATTGGCGGAGTCATTGCCGTTCTTGCTATTGCCGTTCGAAAAGAGTTGCTAATTCCTCTATTATGCGGAATATTTTTGGTCGAAAATTTATCGGTTGTTTTGCAAGTGGGTTATTTTAAATATACGAAAAAACGCTTTGGCGAAGGCCGAAGAATATTTTTGATGGCGCCATTGCATCATCATTATCAAAAGAAAGGATACCACGAAAGCAAGATTGTAACTCGATTCTGGATTGTTGCCATAATGCTCGCCATATTATCAATCGTTACTTTAAAATTAAGATAATGAGATTAGTAGTTTTAGGTGGTGGCGAAAGCGGGGTAGGAACCGCAATTCTTGGCAAGAAAAAAGGATATGATGTTTTTGTGTCCGATTTTGGAAAAATAAAAGAAAATTATAAAGAAGTTCTTATCATTAATGAAATTGCTTGGGAAGAAGAAACTCATACGGAAAACCTGATTTTGGCTGCCGACGTGGTGATGAAAAGTCCAGGAATTCCAGAGAAATCACCAATAGTAAAAAAACTCATTGCAAAAGGAATTCCGGTAATTTCAGAAATTGAGTTTGCCGCCCCATTTACAAAGGCGATTACCATTGGAGTCACGGGAAGCAACGGAAAGACAACGATAACAATGCTCACCCATCATTTGCTAAAATCAGCAGGATTGAATGTGGGTTTGGGAGGCAACATTGGAAAGAGTTTTGCTTGGCAAGTTGCAGAGGATAAATATGATTCTTATGTGTTGGAATTAAGCAGTTTTCAGCTTGACGGAATCATAAATTACAAACCGCACATTGCCATTATTACGAATATAAGCCCAGATCATTTAGATCGATATGATTACAAATATGAAAATTATATTGCCTCGAAATTTAGAATAACAATGAACCAAACCGAGGAGGATTTTCTCATTTATGATGCGGATGACGAAATAATCGTTGAATGGTTAAAAAACAACAAAACAAAAGCCCAATTAATTCCTTTTTCACTGACAAAAACTTTCGAAAACGGAGCATTTATAAAAGATAAAAATATGGAAGTAAACATCATCAACGAGGAAGAATTCATTATGGAGACGGAATACATTGCACTGGAAGGAAAACACAACATGAAAAATGCGATGGCGGCAACTTCTGTGGCAAAATTGATGAAAATTAGAAATGCGACAATTAGGGAAAGTTTGTCCAGTTTTCAAGGAGTGGAACATCGTTTGGAAAAAGTGTTGAAAATTCAAAATGTGCAATACATTAACGATTCAAAAGCGACGAATGTAAACGCCACTTTTTTTGCTTTGGACAGCATGAATACGCCAACGGTTTGGATTGTTGGTGGAGTTGACAAAGGAAATGATTACAATGAATTGATGTCCTTGGTTCGCGAAAAAGTGAAAGCCATTATTTGTTTGGGTGTCGACAACAAAAAAATTATTGATGTTTTCGGAAACGTGGTCGATATTATGGTCGAAGTCAATACTATGGAAGATGCCGTGAAAATGGCCCAACGTTTAACTGAAAAAGGAGATACAGTACTATTGTCACCAGCTTGTGCGAGTTTCGATTTATTCGAAAACTACGAAGATAGAGGAAGACAATTTAAAAATGCAGTGAAGAATCTGTGATTTTAGATTGCAGATTTTAGAATTTAGATTAAAAAAATAACAGTAATAAATTCCTTTTACGACAACTAATGAGCTAAAATTAAGGACAAAGAATTTTTCTTTGATGATAGTAGACATGGTAGAAAAATTGTCAAATTCCATTTCTGTTAGAGTAGTTGCTAATCAAATAGTTAAAAGTGGAACATCGGTTGGCGCCAATTATAGAGCAGTTTGTAGGGCAAGAAGTGATAGGGAGTTTGTTTCTAAAATGAATATAGTTTTAGAAGAAGCAGATGAAACTTTGTTTTGGATAGAAATAATTATGGCTAAACAATGGATTAGTAAACAGGAATTGGAGGTTATTTGGAACGAAGGGAATGAATTAACTGCAATTTTTGTTAGTGCTTTAAAAACAGTTAATAATAGAATTAATTCACAAAATAAATCATAAAGATAACTTATCAAGAATCTAAAATCTAAACTCTTAAATCTAAAATAATCTATGAAAGAACTAGTAAACAATCTAAAAGGGGACAGGGTAATATGGTCATTCGTGGCTTTATTGGCATTGTTTTCGTTTATGCCTGTTTTTAGTGCAAGTAGTAATTTGGCTTATATGAACCACGGAACAGGAAATACAATCAGTTTCTTGCTAAAGCATTTGGCTCATATTTTTATTGGATTTATCATTATTTATTGGGTTCATAAAGTGCCGTTCCATTATTACAAAGGAATTTCGAAAATTGCATTGCCAATAGTTTGGATATTGTTGGTCTATACAATGATAAAAGGAACCGTTATTGCCGGAGCGAATGCCAGTCGCTGGATTCAGGTGCCGTTTATTGGGATAACTTTTCAAACTTCAACATTGGCATCTATCGTTTTAATGCTTTATGTGGCTAGGTATTTGTCGAAAAAGCGAGAAGAGGAAACAACTTTTCAATCTTCGCTTTTAGAACTTTGGTTGCCCGTTTTTATCACGTTGATGTTCATTTTACCGTCCAATTTTTCCACGGCAGCGTTGATATTTTCAATGGTTTTGATGTTGGCTTTCGTTGGGAAATATCCTCTGAAATACATAGGATTTATAATTGGGGTTGGAATCGCGGCATTGGCTTTATTTGTATTATTGGCCAAAGCTTTTCCGGATTCTCATTTTTTTAGTAGAGTTGACACTTGGACGAGTCGAATTGAAAATTTCAGAACGAACAAACCTGGCGAAGACGATTACCAAATAGAAAAAGCGAAAATCGCGATTGCATCCGGTGGAATTTACGGACTTGGACCTGGAAAAAGTGTGCAAAAACACTTTTTGCCACAATCTTCTTCCGATTTTATTTATGCTATTATTGTTGAAGAATGGGGATTAATAGGCGGCTTAGGAGTTTTATTTTTATATCTGTTATTGTTTTTTAGATTTATCGTTGCGGCCCATAAAGCCAATTCTTTATTTGGAAAATTGCTAGTCGTTGGACTTGGTTTTCCGATGATTTTTCAAGCGATGATCAATATGGCCGTTGCGGTCGAGTTATTGCCGGTAACGGGACAGACTTTGCCGTTCATAAGTAGCGGTGGAAGTTCTATCTGGATGACGAGTATCGCTTTGGGGATTATCATTAATGTGACCAAAAAAGACGAAGAAATCGCCGAAGAAATAAAAGACAAAGAAAGAAGAGAAGCGGCGTTGCAAAAACTAATCGACAAGCAATTAGAAGAAGAAAATGAAGAGGAGGAAATGAATGATTCAGAAGAAAATTATTCCATACAAGACAAAGCAGCTAATCCGATGAAAGCAGTTTTTGGTAAATAGCAGTTTAAAAATATAAATATAGTTTAAGGAAAATGGTAAAATACAAATTCATATTAAGTGGTGGCGGAACAGGAGGACATATCTATCCTGCAATTGCCATTGCCAATGAATTGAAATCTCGTTTTCCTGATGCTGAATTTCTTTTTGTGGGTGCCAAGGACAAAATGGAAATGCAAAAAGTTCCTCAAGCGGGTTACAAAATTGAAGGTCTTTGGATTGCTGGTTTACAGCGAAAATTCACTTTACAAAATGCGATGTTTCCATTCAAATTAATCGATAGTTTATGGGAATCCAGAAAAATAATTAAGCAGTTTAAACCCAATGTGGTGATAGGAACCGGAGGTTTTGCTTCGGGACCCTTATTGCAAATGGCAAATATGTTAAATATTCCAACGGTAATTCAGGAACAAAATTCATTTCCGGGAATTACCAATAAATTATTGAGCAAAAAAGCCAATAAAATTTGTGTTGCCTACGAGAATTTGGAACGGTTTTTTCCAAAAGAAAAAATGATTTTGACGGGAAATCCAGTGCGTCAGGATTTAATTGACATCGAAAGCAAAAGGGAAGAGGCAATACAATTTTTCAATTTGGATGCCAATAAAAAAACATTATTGGTTCTCGGTGGAAGCCTCGGAGCAAGAAGAGTCAACCAATTAATTGAAAAAGAATTGGAAAATATAGTTTCTCAAAATGTGCAGGTTATTTGGCAATGCGGGAAATTATATTTCGAAGATTACAAGAAATACAATTCGGAAAATGTTCAAGTTTTGGCATTTATTGACCGAATGGATTTGGTTTATGCAACTGCAGATATTGTGATTTCAAGAGCTGGAGCATCGTCGGTTTCAGAGTTGTGCATTGTTGGGAAACCAGTGATTTTCATTCCGTCGCCAAACGTAGCCGAAGATCACCAAACCAAAAACGCAAAATCAATAGTCGATAAAAAAGGAGCGATTATGATTAGAGAAAGTGAATTGGACGAAAATTTCACCACCATTTTCAACTCCTTATTAAATGATGAAAACCAACAAAAAGAGTTGAGTAAAAACATAAAACAATTGGCTTTGCCAAACGCAACAAAACAAATAGTTGACGAAATCGTGAAATTAATAAAATGAATCTAAATCAAATACATAACGTTTATTTTATTGGAATCGGAGGAATCGGGATGAGTGCTTTGGCGCGTTATTTCAAAGCTATTGGCAAGAATGTATCGGGTTATGACAAAACCGAAACGCAACTGACGAAGGAATTGCAGCAACGTGGGATTGCCATTCATTTTGAAGATAATATCGATTTAATCCCGGCCGATTATTACCTAGAAAATACCTTGGTGATTACTACTCCGGCTGTTCCAATGCATCATTCGGAGTGGAATTATTTTATAGAACGCGATTTTGAAGTGAAGAAAAGAGCCGAAGTTCTCGGAATAATTACAAAAGACACTTTCTGTTTTGCGGTTGCAGGAACCCACGGAAAAACCACGACTTCTGGCATACTTGGACATATTTTATTCCAAAGCGGAGTTGATGTTACGGCTTTTGTTGGGGGAATTGTCGAAAATTACAATTCGAATTTAATAGGAAACGGAAAAACTATTACCGTAGTCGAAGCCGATGAATTTGACCGTTCCTTCTTGCATTTGCATCCCAATATTGCTTGCGTGACATCAATGGATGCGGATCATTTGGATATTTATGGAGACAAATCGGCGATTGAAGCATCGTTTGTGGAATTTGCAGATAAAGTAGAAGACAAAAGCAAACTTTTCATCACCAAAGATTTGCCAATTAAAGGAGTCACTTGTGCAGTAAATGAAGATGCCAACTTTACCGCTTTCAATATCAAGATAGTCAACAGTCAGTATGTTTTTGACGTACGAACACCTTCGGAAACCATACTAAATTTGGAATTTGGTTTACCCGGAAAACACAATTTGATGAACGCACTTATGGCATTGGCAATGGCAAAAACTTTCGGCATCCCAAACGAAGACATTGCTAATGCCTTACGTTCATTCAAAGGAATTAAAAGAAGATTCTCCTATCAAATTAAAACCGAAAATCTAGTTTACATCGATGATTATGCACATCATCCAACCGAAATAAATGCGGTGCATCAGGCGGTTCGGGAATTGTATCCAGACAAAAAAGTATTGGCAATTTTTCAACCGCATTTGTTTAGCAGAACCAGGGATTTTGCCGATGATTTTGCACGAAGTCTTGCCGCTTTTGATGAAGTGATTTTATTGGATATTTATCCAGCACGCGAATTGCCAATGGAAGGAATTACATCAAGTTGGTTATTGGGAAAAATAGCCAGTCAACATAAAAAATTAGTTCAAAAACAGGAATTAATTGCTGCGATTTTAGAGAGCGATGCAGCGGTTATCGTGACCATCGGAGCAGGTGATGTTGGAGAAATGGTTCCATCCATTAAAAAAGCGTTAAATGAAACTGTTTAATTGGACAAATATTCGATTAGTGCTAATGTTTGCATTGGTAATTTTCCTGTTTTCATTCACTTCAAAACGGAATGAAAGCAGAAAACTCACCAAATCAGTTGTTGTTTTCGTAGGAGATAACGCTCCTTTTGTGAATCGGGAAACGGTTAATAAATTGTTAATAGAAAATAATAAAGATGCGCAAAGTATTGGCAAAGATAAATTAGATTTGAATAAACTGGAAAAGGTTTTAAACTCACACGAAATGATTGAAAAGTCGGAAGTGTTTGTTAGTGTAGATGGAGTTCTAAAAGCAATAGTTAAACAAAAAACTCCTATAGCTAGAGTTTTTGACGGAGATGATTCTTTCTATATTGATTACGAAGGAAATACAATGCCGTTGTCAACTAATTTTACAGCTAGAGTTCCACTTGTTTCGGGAAAAATTAATAAAAAAAATAGCGAAGATTTAGCCGAATTATTTCGCATAATTCATAACGATGCGTTTTTGAAAAAAAACATCATTGGTGTTCAAATTATGCCAAACGGGAGCTTGATAATGCTCAATAGAAATTTTAATTATCAAATTGATTTTGGTGGAGACGTAAGAGTAAGAGCTAAATTTAACAATTACAAAGCATTTTTTCAAAAAGCTGTTTTGGATAGTTCGTTATATAAATATAAAACAATTGACCTCAGGTTTGCGCAGCAAGTAGTGTGTACTAAATAATAGATAATGGAAAAAGAGAATATTGCAGTAGGTCTAGATATTGGGACAACCAAAATTGTTGCCATGATAGGCAAGAAAAATGAATATGGAAAACTGGAAATTTTGGGAGTTGGAAGATCCAAAAGTCTTGGTGTGGCAAGAGGCGTGGTAAATAACATTACCCAGACCATACAATCTATCCAACAGGCCGTGCTTGAAGCCGAAAACAAATCTGGGTATAAAATAAAAGACGTGGTTGTGGGAATTGCTGGCCAACATATTCGCAGTATTCAGCACAGCGACTACATTATCAGAAGTAGTGCCGAGGAAGTAATAGGGGGGAGTGACATTCAACTTTTGATTGACCAAGTAAATAAATTGGCAATGTTGCCCGGCGAAGAAATAATTCACGTTTTGCCGCAAGAATTCAAAATTGACGGACAATCCGAAATCAAGGAACCCATAGGAATGTATGGAGGAAGATTAGAGTCTAGTTTTCATGTTGTGGTAGGACAAGCTTCTTCAATAAGAAATGTGGGCAGATGCATACAAAGTTCGGGTATAGAATTGTCCGGATTAACCTTGGAACCATTGGCATCAGCCGATGCGGTTTTGAGCCAAGAAGAAAAAGAAGCAGGTGTTGCATTGATTGATATTGGTGGAGGAACAACAGATTTGGCCATTTTTAAAGATGGAATTATTCGTCATACAGCGGTTATTCCTTTCGGAGGAAACGTGATTACCGATGATATAAAAGAAGGCTGTTCCATTATCGAAAAACAAGCCGAATTATTGAAAGTTAAATTTGGATCGGCTTGGCCGGGGGAAAACAAAGACAATGAAATTGTTTCAATTCCAGGGCTCAGAGGAAGAGAACCAAAAGAGATTTCGTTAAAGAATTTGTCCAAAATAATTCACGCCCGTGTTGTTGAAATTATCGAACAGGTTTTTACTGAAATAAAAGATTACGGGCACGAAGATCCCCGTAAAAAATTGATTGCGGGAATTGTGCTTACTGGTGGTGGTGCGCAATTGAAACACATTAAACAATTAGTGGAATACATAACCGGGATAGACACCAGAATTGGATATCCAAACGAGCATTTGGCTGGGAATTCTGACGAAGAAATATCGAGTCCTTTATATGCCACGGCGGTGGGATTAGTGATGAACAGCATCGAAAATAAAACTCAAAGTGCCGTTAGAATGGATGTGGTTGAGTCTCCAAAAGCAAATGTTTATAGAGTACCGGTTATCCAAAAACCAGAAATTGACGAAGCTGAAAAGGAGGTTGAAAGCCAAAACAGAATTAAGAGAGAAGAATCTACTGAAACTAAAATAAGAAGATCATTTTTTGACAGATACGTTGACAAGATTAAAGATTTCTTGGATAATGCGGAATAAGAAAGAATAAAAGACAGGATTAAAAAAAACAAATAAAAATATTAAAAACCCAATAAGATGATGAGCAACTCAGAATTTGGAAGCATTACATTTGATTTACCCAAAAACCAATCAAATGTAATAAAAGTTATTGGAGTAGGTGGCGGCGGAAGTAATGCCATAAACCACATGTTTAAACAAGGTATCAAAGGCGTCGATTTTATCGTTTGTAATACCGATTCCCAAGCCTTGGAAAACAGTTCTGTGCCCAATAAAATTCAGTTAGGTGTGAATTTGACCGAAGGACTTGGAGCAGGAGCAAACCCTGATGTAGGACAGCAATCGGCTATTGAAAGTATTGCCGATATTGAAAAAATGCTCGACGGAAATACCAAGATGGTTTTTATAACTGCAGGAATGGGGGGAGGAACCGGTACAGGAGCTGCGCCAGTAATTGCACAACTTGCCAAAGAAAGAGATATTCTAACTGTGGGAATTGTAACCTTGCCTTTCTTGTTCGAAGGAAAAGTTCGTCAGGAGCAAGCACTTATCGGTATTGATAAATTGCGCAAACAAGTCGATTCGTTAATTGTCATCAATAATAATAAATTAAGAGAAGTGTATGGAAATCTTGGTTTCAAAGCTGGGTTTTCAAAAGCGGACGAAGTTTTGGCAACAGCCTCAAGAGGAATTGCCGAAGTAATTACGCATCACTACACACAAAATATCGATTTAAAAGATGCTAAAACAGTTTTGGCCAATAGTGGAACAGCCATTATGGGATCAGCTGTTGCTTCGGGCGAAAACAGAGCCAAGGAAGCAATTATGTCAGCATTAGATTCTCCTTTATTGAATGATAATAAAATCACCGGTGCCAAAAACGTATTGTTGCTCATCGTTTCTGGCTCTGATGAAATCACGATTGATGAAATAGGCGAAATTAACGATTTTATTCAAGTCGAAGCGGGTTTCAATGCCAATATTATTATGGGTGTTGGCGAAGACGAAGCACTTGGCGACGCTGTTTCGGTTACAATAATTGCAACCGGATTTGACGTGGAACAACAAAACGAAATTGTAAATACCGAACCAAAAAAGATTATTCATACGCTTGAAGACGAACAAAAAAGCGTGCATGATTTGACAAAAAAAACAGTTCCGGCATTTAATTGGAATAACGAATCGCCAATATCAAATGCAACCGAAAAAATTGTTTTCGAATTATTGGAAGATGCCGTTGCTGAACCGGCTATAGTGTCAATAAACAAAGAAGAGTTAATGGTTATGTCCGAATTTATAAAAAATTTAGACGTGACTTTCGAAATTGTTTCTCCAATCAATGACATCGATTTTATGGTGTCGTCACCAAAAGCTGCCAATGTTAGGGACACAAGCATAAGTGAACCGGCGAAGCAAATGAATGTAGGGGAGCCAAAAGTTTATGAAAGAGAAGAACAAACTACTTTTTCTTTCGACTTGCCGCTTTTTAACCCGACGAATACCGTTCCTGAACCAGTTGGACAAATAGATGAAAATAAAATTTTATTCGAACTGACCAATGAAACAAGGGAGATTAAAGTGAATCAACCTGTTCAGTTTGTTCCGGTAACTGAATTGACCGACAAGGGAATTATTAGATATTCTCTCGAAGAATACATGGAATTGGAAAATAACCTGCTAGAATCAAAACCATCCATAAAAGTTATCGAAGAAGTAATCCCCGAAGAGTTGAACATCACGATGAAGAAAGTGGATATAGCCGCAAATACTTCTTCCACCTTCGAGAATATTTCTCCAATGGAAATGACAATTCAGGAAACATTGAAATTCAGGGCCGACGAAAGAAGAAAAAAGCTCAAGGAATTCAATTATAAATTCCACAATAATGTTTCCAGAATTGATGAATTTGAAAGAGAACCTGCTTACAAAAGATTAGGAATAGATATTTCGAGTTCACAAACCAATAACACGAATTCAAGAATTTCGGTAGGAACCGATAGTAATGATGACCTGCAGTTACGTTCCAATAATTCGTACTTGCATGACAACGTAGATTAATTAACCCAAACCAAATTACGGTAGCCCGAAAATTGAATTTAATTTTCGGGCTATTTTTTGTCTTTGCAAGGAATTGAGAAGAATGAAGCAGAGCAATATTTTGTTAATCCCGGTAAATTTCTTTAAATTTGCGAGCCTTAATCCAGTTGCACGTTCCAAGCTTTTTTAGAAAATGCTTTTCTCTGCCGTCTGGGGCAATTTTAAAGAGTTCAGTTTTTAAGGGCGAATGGCAAATCTAAAATCAAATATTTAAAATATAAAATTATTATGAGTTTATCAACACAAATTATGGAGGAAATAAAAACCGCCATGAGAGCCAAAGATACCATAGCATTAGAGGCTTTAAGAGCTATTAAATCCGAAATTCTTTTAGCCCAAACAGCAACTGGATCAAAAGAAGAAATCACGGCAGAAGAAGAAATAAAATTGCTTCAAAAATTGGTAAAAACACGTAAGGATAGTGCCAAAATTTTCACGGAACAGAATCGTTTAGATTTAGCTGAACCAGAATTGGCACAAATTGCCGTAATCGAAAAATTCTTACCAGCGCAATTGAGTGAGGCCGAAGTAGAAGCCGTGATTGCAAAAATCATTGCAGAAACTGGCGCGACAGGTATTGCTGCAATGGGAAAAGTTATGGGATTAGCTGCCGCACAATTAGGCGGAACTGCCGAAGGGAAAACCATCTCAACAATTGTTAAGAAACTTTTGACGTAAAAATTAAGGATTTTAGATTTGGGAATTAGGATTTGGGATTTGAGCACAACTTCATAAATCTAAAATCCTAATTCCTAAATCTAAAATCATAAAGGCTGCGTAGTTCAACTGGATACCTGCCGGCAGGCAGGGAATATGAGATTTCGACAATAAATGGAATATTTTATATATATTTTAGAGAGTGAAATTGATGGCAGACTTTATAAAGGTCAGACAAGTGATATAGATAAACGAATAAAAGAACATAATTCAGGTAAGACAAAATCTACCAAAGGTTATAAGCCTTGGAAATTGGTTTATTTTGAAACATTTGAAACAAGAGACGAAGCAGTTCTTCGTGAAAAATATTTTAAAACAGGAAGTGGAAGAGAATTTTTAAAAGGAAAATTAACAAAATAAAGGCTGCGTAGTTCAACTGGATAGAATATCAGATTTCGACTCTGAGGGTTGCAGGTTCGAACCCTGCCGCGGTCACAAAAAAAACCAAAGAGAATTTCTTTGGTTTTTTCATTTACTGCCTTTTTAAATTGGCAATGGTTTCTGTAGGGTTTTGGTTTTAAAGCTAAACTTTCGGAAACGGGAACATCCACGTCAGTTTTCGCTAATTGTTTGGTGTTTTTAGTGGTTATGCCATATAAATATCCATTAAGCAAAATGTTTGTAAAAAATCATTAATTTTATCCATTATTCTAAAAAGAATGCATTTAGTAATTATTTCAATTCTAAAAAAAAAACATTCAAAAAAATAGAGTTTTAAAACAAGAATTATGAAAGAAAAATTGGCGTCCTATTTTAATAAAAAAATCATGTTCCTTTTTAGTTTTATGATTGGTGTCCTCAATTTATCGGGACAAACAGTAACTATTCCCATTGCTACTGCAAACAATGTGTTATTGTTGCAAACCGATAGTAGCAACAGGTTGAGAATCGTTTATTTTGGAAAACCCCTTGAAAATGAAAGTGAATATGCGGCGGTTTCGGCAGGATTTAATTATGATGAATCCAACTCAGGGATTTACAATTCTTCTTATACTCCTTCGGGGACTTGGAATCTGTCTGAACCCGCCATTCAGGTCAAACATGCGGACGGAAATCCTTCTTTGGAACTGAAATATGTGAGCCATAAAAAAGAAAAAATCGATGATAATACTTCCATTACCAGTATCCTTCTGAAAGATCCAATTTATCCGTTTGAGGTTACTTTGTTCTATAAAGTTTGGGCAAAAGAAAATATAATCGAGCAATGGACCGAAATAAAACACAAAGAGAAAAAATCTGTTTTATTGCAAAAATATGCTTCCGCTAATTTGTATTTTGCCAACAAAGATTTCTATCTCACGAGTTTTCAGGGAGAATATCTAAAAGAGATGCAACCCATAGAAACCAAGCTTTTGCAAGGGATAAGAACGGTAGATTCTAAATTAGGAACAAGAGCAATGCTCTTGCAAACGCCTAATTTTATGGTATCATTTGGCAAACCGGCTTCAGAAAATGAAGGGACCGTTTTATTGGGTCAGTTGGCTTGGAGCAGTAACTTTAAACTTGATTTTGAAATTGACTCCCATAAAAATCTTCGGCTAATTGCAGGGATCAATCCATTTGCTTCGGAATATTCACTGGCTCCGAACGAAATCTTCAAAACGCCATCTTTAATCTACGCTTTATCCAATCACGGCACAGGCGAAGCCAGCAGAAATTTACACGATTGGGCAAGAAAATACAGACTCCTTGATGGTCAGGGCGAACGTCTTACTTTGTTGAACAATTGGGAAGCGACCTTTTTTGATTTTGATGAAAACAAAATAAAAGGATTGTTCAAAGACGCAAAAGATTTGGGTGTCGATATGTTTTTACTGGACGATGGTTGGTTTGGTAATAAATATCCAAGAAACAACGATAAGGCAGGACTTGGCGACTGGCAGGAGAATAAAAAGAAACTACCAAGCGGCTTGGGTTATTTGGTAAAAGAAGCGAAAAAAGAAGGTGTGAAATTTGGCATTTGGATAGAACCTGAAATGGTAAACCCCAAAAGTGAGTTATACGAGAAACACCTTGATTGGGTAATACGACAACCGGAAAGACCTGAAGTTTATTATAGAAACCAACTGGTATTGGACTTGTCGAACCCCGAAGTTCAAGATTTCGTTTTTGGAATTGTAGATAATCTATTTGTAAAAAATCCGGAATTGGCATTTATAAAATGGGATTGCAATGCGGTTATTTATAACGCCTATTCTGCTTATCTTAACAAAAAAGGATTGCCACAATCTAATTTGTATGTAGATTATACCCAAGGATTGTATAAAGTGCTCCAACGAATTCGTGCAAAATATCCAAAAGTTCCAATGATGTTGTGTTCTGGTGGCGGTGGTCGTGGCGATTATGAATTTTTGAAGTATTTTACGGAATTTTGGCCAAGTGATGATACCGAGCCTTTAGAAAGAATATTTCTGCAATGGGATTATTCTTATTTCTTCCCTGCTATTTCCACTGACAACCATGTTACTGATTGGGGAAAACAGCCACTTAAATTTAGAGTAGATGTGGCCAGTATGGGCAAATTGGGTTTTGATATTGTAGCTGGAAAACTAGATGAGAATGATAAATTATTTTGCAAACAGGCAATAACAAATTATAACTCATTTAAAGAGATTGTATGGCACGGCGATATGTTCCGTTTAGTCAATCCTCATGAAAATGATATTGCTGCATTGATGTATGTAAATCCGGATAAAAGCAAAGCGATTGTTTTTAACTACTTGGTAAATAATAGGTTTAATAGGACTGCAACGGAGCTACCAGTTGTATTGAATGGATTAAATCCAAAGAAAAAATATACAGTCAAAGAAATTAACTTGTACCCAGGGGTTCCTTCATCAATCGCCTACGATAAAGTTTACACAGGCGATTTTTTGATGAAAGCAGGATTTAATCCTGATGTTAACTTGAGAAGAACAAGTGTTTTGCTGGATATAAATGAAGTTCAGTAGGTCAGAACCCAATAGAAAAGCATAAAAAAGAGGCTGCCCAAAAAGTAATTTTGGGCAGCCTCTTTGATTGATGTTCTTACAGCAATGTTAATTTCTTCAAATCGGCAATGGTTTCTGTTGGATTTGTTGCTTTAAAAACAAAACTCCCGGCAACGAGAACATCGGCTCCAGCTTCTGCTAATTGTTTGGCGTTTTTATTGGTTACGCCGCCGTCAATTTCGATTATTGTTGAAGCACCTTTTTTATTGATTAATGCTTTTAGTTTTCGTACTTTTTCATAGGTGTTTTCAATGAATGATTGTCCGCCAAAACCTGGATTCACACTCATAATCAAAACCATGTCAATGTCATTTATTACATCTTCTAACAAATCGACATTTGTATGAGGATTTAATGCTACGCCAGCTTTCATTCCTTCGGCTTTGATAGCTTGCAGCGTTCTGTGAAGATGCGGACAAGCTTCATAATGAACGCATAAAACATTGGTGCCTAATTCAGCAAAAGTTTTGATATATCTATCAGGATCGACAATCATCAAATGGACATCGATTGTTTTTTTTGCGTGTTTTGCAATGGCAGCCAAAACTGGCATTCCAAATGAAATATTAGGAACAAAAACGCCATCCATAATGTCAATATGAAACCAATCGGCTTCGGAATTGTTTATCATTTCGATGTCGCGTTGCAAATTGGCAAAATCAGCAGCAAGGACTGAAGGTGCAATAATTGTATTTTTCATTGTTTGGTTGTTACGTTGAGATGCACTGCAGTGTATCTTTACAAGTTGTGTTGTTTTTGCAAAAGTAGAATTTTAACCGCAAAGTTTGCAAAGTTTTTCGCAAAGTTCACGAAGAAGAACTTTATGAAGCATAGATTAGACCAAGAATTTCTATTTCTAGTTCCCTTCCCTTTGGGAAGGGTTAGAGATGGGCTAATAAAAAACTCCGGTAATCAGCCGGAGTTTCAATCATCAATCAAAAAACGAACAGTTAATCAGACCGTCGTTACTTGTCCCCCTGAGCGGAGTCGAAGGGTTAACCTAAATAGGTTTTTAATATTTTGCTTCTTGAAGTATGCTTCAATCTGCGGATCGCTTTTTCTTTAATTTGACGAACGCGTTCCCGAGTCAAGTCGAAAGTTTCTCCTATTTCTTCCAATGTCATTGGATGTTGGTCACCAAGACCAAAATACAAACGAACCACATCGGCTTCTCTTGGAGTCAATGTTTCCAATGAGCGCTCAATTTCGGTGCGCAATGATTCTTGAATTAAGTTTCTGTCTGGATTTGGCGATTCCCCGGAACGCAATACATCGTAAAGGTTTGAATCTTCTCCTTCAACAAGTGGCGCATCCATAGAAAGGTGACGACCAGAGTTTTTCATACTTTCTCTTACGTCATTTACTGTCATATCCAATTCTTTGGCAATTTCCTCGGCTGTTGGTGGTCTTTCGTTAGATTGCTCTAACAAAGCATACATTTTGTTAATTTTATTGATGGAACCAATTTTGTTCAATGGCAAACGAACGATACGAGATTGTTCGGCCAAGGCTTGCAAAATAGATTGACGAATCCACCATACGGCATACGAAATGAATTTGAAACCACGTGTCTCATCAAAACGTTGTGCTGCTTTTATAAGACCTAAATTTCCTTCATTAATCAAATCGGGAAGTGTCAAACCTTGATTTTGGTATTGTTTAGCCACCGAAACCACAAAACGTAAATTGGCTTTCGTCAATTTTTCTAGTGCTGCTTGATCACCGGCTTTTATCTTTTGTGCCAATTCTACCTCTTCATCGGCAGTAATCAAATCTACCTTTCCAATTTCCTGTAAATACTTGTCTAATGATGCAGTTTCACGATTGGTTACCTGCTTGGTGATTTTAAGTTGTCTCATGTTTTTGTCTCCTCAATTTTTAAGTGTACGAATGATTATACGTGAGGGGTTGCGAAAAAGTTACAAAAAGGGGTAAAAAAATATTATTTTTCACAAATCCAATAATTTTATTAATTTTGAGATTCATCTAAAATTTTTTTTAAATGCCAAAATTTAAAAACGTACTTCAAATAAAAGTTACATTAAAAAACTTTAAACCCAGTATTTTCAGAACTTTTTATTTCCCTGCCGATAAAGGTTTTCTAGAGCTTCACGCTGCGATTCAAGAAATAATGGGTTGGGACACAGAGCACCTTTTTGCATTTAGAAAAGGAAGAGATTTAGAAATTGGAATATCTTCAAAGGATGATTTTTTTGATTTTAATCACACTATTTTAGACATTTCAAAAACTAAACTCGAAGGCTTTCTTGAAGCTCCCAAAGACACGATTACTTATGAATATGATTTTGGTGACAGTTGGGAACATAAAGTGGAGGTGCAAAAAGTATTTTCAGAAATCGAATTGCCTCAATTACCGTTCTGCATAAAAGGAGCAAATGCTTGCCCAATTGAAGATTGTGGCGGTGTTCGGGGTTATGCTAATATCCTCGAATTAATGGATGACAAAAAACATCCAGATTATGAAGAAATGAATGAGTGGTATGATTTTGAAAATTTAAAACCTTGCCAATTTGACATAGATGAGGTCAATGATCAATTATTGGATTTTAAAGATTGTATAGCTTATCATAAGAGTATTGTCAAGGAAATTAAATCCTCAATATAAAATGAAAAACCCCGTTTCAAATGAATGAAATGGGGTTTCCTATAAAGAACCTTTAGTAAACTAAGATCTGATTACTCTCTTCTTTCCTCACGTGGAGGTCTTGGCAAAAGCGCTTTTCTTGACACTTTTTCTTTGCGTGTTTTTGGATCCATACCAAGGTATTTCACTTGAAAAACATCGCCCATTTTCACTACATCAGAAACGTTTTCGGTGCGTTCCCAAGCTAGTTCAGAAACGTGAAGCAATACTTCATTTCCTGGAGCGGCAAGATATTCTACAACGGCTCCAAAATCAAGCATTTTGATTACTTTGACATCATAAGCTTCTCCCACTTGTGGTTTGAAAGTTAATGAGTCAATTTTGCGTAATACTGCTTCGATTCCGTCAGGATCAGTTCCAAGAATTTCAACAATACCTTGCTCATTTTCTTCGTTGATAACGATGGTTGTTCCGGTAGATTTTTGCAATTCTTGAATCACTTTTCCACCAGGTCCAATCAATGCACCAATAAATTGACCAGGAATAGTTACTTTGATAATTTTCGGAGCATATTTTTTAACCGTTGGTCTTGGCGCAGCCAAAGTTTCGATTATTTTTCCAAGAATATGCAAACGTCCATCACGAGCTTGAGCTAAAGCTGCCTCCATAATGTTGTATGCTAATCCTTCGATTTTGATGTCCATCTGGCAAGCGGTAATTCCGTCAGCAGTTCCAGTTACTTTAAAGTCCATATCTCCCAAGTGATCTTCGTCACCAAGAATATCAGACAATACAGCAAATCTGTCACCTTCTGTAATTAATCCCATTGCAATACCAGAAACGGGTTTGATCATTTGAATACCGGCATCCATCAAAGATAATGTTCCGGCACAAACTGTTGCCATTGAAGATGAACCGTTAGATTCTAATACTTCAGAAACGATACGAATGGTGTAAGGACAATCAGCAGGAATCATATTTTTCAAGGCTCTTTGAGCCAAGTTTCCGTGACCTACTTCTCTTCTTGAAGTTCCTCTTAGAGGTTTTGCTTCACCTGTAGAGAAAGGAGGGAAGTTATAATGCAAATAGAATCTTTCTTCTCCTTGTTGAGATGGAGAATCAATTTGGTTGGCTTCTCTTGAAGTTCCTAAAGTAGTTGTTGCCAATGCTTGAGTTTCTCCTCTAGTAAATAATGCTGAACCGTGAACAGATGGTAAATAACTTACTTCAGCCCAGATCGGTCTGATTTCGGTAGTTTTTCTTCCGTCCAAACGAGAACCTAAATCTAGGATTACGTTACGAACGGCTTCTTTTTGTGCTTTAGAGAAATATTTTCCGATTAAGTCAGCATTTTCAGCCGCTTCTTCTTCAGTAAATAAAGCTTTTACTTCATCTTTTACTAATGAAAACTGCGCTGTTCTTTCTTGTTTTGATGTTCCTAATTTTGCAATAGCATAGCATTTATTATAAGAAGCTGTTTTTACTTTTTCGTAAATGGCTGCATCTTCTCTCTCCTGATCGTAGATTCTCACTTCTTTTTTTCCAAAAGCCGCAACTAATCTTTCTTGAGCAGCAATTTGAAGTTTGATGGCTTCGTGAGCAAATTTAATGGCTTCCACCATTTCTGCTTCCGAGATTTCTTTCATTTCACCTTCTACCATTGCGATAGAATCTTTAGATGCACCAATCATCATATCAATATCAGATGAT
Organism: Flavobacterium sp. UBA5153; assembly: GCA_002413745.1. Taxonomy (GTDB): domain Bacteria; phylum Bacteroidota; class Bacteroidia; order Flavobacteriales; family Flavobacteriaceae; genus Flavobacterium. The sequence continues at coordinate 64,326 of DHXP01000078.1, forward strand.
TCTAATTGAGTGCGACTTGGATTGATGATAAATTTTCCGTCAACTCGTGCAACACGAACTTCTGAAATTAAAGTGGAGAATGGAATATCAGACAATGATAATGCTGCCGAAGCTGCCAATCCTGCCAAAGCATCCGGCATCACGTTTTCGTCATGGGACATTAACTGAATCATAACTTGTGTTTCGGCGTGATAATCCTTTGGAAAAAGCGGACGCAAAACACGATCCACTAATCTCATTGTCAAAACTTCGCTGTCGCTAGGTCTTGCTTCTCTTTTGAAAAAACCACCTGGGAAACGTCCTGCTGCAGCAAATTTCTCGCGATAATCTAATGTTAAAGGCAAGAAATCAACTCCTGGTGTTGCTTTTCGGGCAGATACTACTGTTGCAAGCAACATAGCATCTCCCATTTGTACTACTACTGAACCGTCAGCCTGTTTGGCTAATTTTCCGGTCTCGATTGAGATGCTTCTGCCATCTCCTAAATCGATTACTTCTCTTGAAACTTTTGGAATCATAATTTTTTTTTGTGATTAAACAATGGGTTCTAGTTGTGTTGTAGTTGTCGTTGTGCGTAGTTAATGCCTAAAACCCAATGAAAAACCAAACTTTTTTTGTAAAAAATGTATTAAAACAAAAAGAGGCACTTTCGCACCTCTTTACTATTGACTATTTTCTGATATTCAATACTTTGATAATCTCACGATATCTGTTGATTTCTGTTTTCTTCAAGTAATCCAACAAAGATCTTCTTTTACCTACCAACAAAACTAGTGAACGCTCTGTGTTATAATCGTGACGATTTTTTTTCAAATGCTCAGTTAAGTGGCTAATTCTGAAAGTGAATAAAGCGATTTGTGCTTCTGACTTTCCTGTGTTTGTTACTTCTCCGTGTTTAGCGAAGATTTCTTCTTTAACTTCTTTAGTTAAGTACATTCCAATATTATTTAAATGATTTTTATGTATGTCCTACATCTATTGCAAGACGGCTGCAAAGGTAATTTTTATTTTTGAAATTGCAAACGAATGGGGTCATAAGTTTGCAAGGCTATGGGTTTAGGGTTAAACTTTTAAACCCATAACTTAAAAAAATCACTAAAATAACTTGGCGATTTCACCATTCACAAACTCCAAAAATCGTTCGTCGGCTGCTGTAAAAGGATCTAAAACGTGACTGTCAATGTCAATTTGTCCAATGTTTTTGCCATTTACGAATAAAGGAACCACGATTTCTGACTTCACCGTGAAACTGCAAGCGATATAATTGTCTTGTGCGGCTACATCTGGAACAACAAAATTCTCGTTAGAAACCGCGACTTGTCCGCAAATGCCTTTTCCAAAAGGAATTACAGTGTGGTCTGTGGGTGCGCCTACATAAGGACCAAGGAGTAACTCTTCTTTTTCGCCGTTGCGAAAATAAAAACCAACCCAGTTATAATAACCAACTGAGTTTTTGAGAAGTTCGCAAATTTTTAAAAGTTTTTCTTCTTTTGAAATCACTAAATTTGAAGTAATTTCGGTTACTTTTGGTTTTAATTCTTCGAAAGTCATAGTCGCAAATTTTTATGCAAAAGTATTTAAATGTGGCTGTCTAATTTTATATAAATTTGTTAAAAATTCAATTTTGAAAAAGTATTTAATCCTCTACAAACCATTTCTCCTGTTTTTAGGGAAGTTTTTGTTGACTTATTTACTTTTGACATTTGTTTATGAAAGTTACCTTGGTCAATTTGATGTCAAGAAATTTGAAGATGACGGGTTTACCCAATTAGTGGCCAAACAATCTAAAGATTTGTTGGTTTTTTTTAATTACGATGCCAATATTGCGACAAATGCAAACGAGCCAGGCATAAATTTATTCTATAATCAAAAAATTATGGCCCGAATTATCGAAGGCTGTAATGGTTTGAGTGTAATCATTTTGTTTATTTCATTTGTAATTGCATTTTCAGGAAAAATAAAACCAACTATTTTATTTATAATTGGCGGGAGTTTGCTCATTCATATTCTGAATGTTTTTCGAATCGCACTTTTGTGTATTTTAATGTATTATTTCCCTAGACAAGAACACCTTTTGCATGGGGTATTTTTTCCGTTGTTTATCTATGGAGTGGTTTTCGTGTTGTGGATTATTTGGGTCAATAAATTTTCAAAATATGCTACGAAAACTATTCAATCATAAAGTCAGAATTGCCTTGGCGATGCTTCTTGTTGTCTTATTAGCTTTGGTTCGGGCTTATGAAGACGTTTTGTTTTATGACCCTTTTTTGAATTATTTCAAGACCGATTATTATAATTTGCCATTACCAGAAATCGACAATCTTCAATTATTTTTCGGTTTGTTTTCCAGATATTTTCTGAATACGACACTATCTTTAGGTGTAATTTATGTCTTGTTTAAAGATTTTGAAGCTGTCAAATTCGCTTCTATATTGTATCTGTTGTTTTTCATAATCCTTGTTATTACCTTCTTTTTCGTGCTTTCTTTTTTTGGCGAAGCCAATAAAATGACCTTGTTTTACATTCGGAGGTTTCTCATTCAACCTATTTTTTTATTGTTATTTCTTCCAGCATTTTATTACCAAAAGCAAACCAAGTAATTTTATCGTACCTTTAGTTTTCCATTTGATTTGATAACAGTTAAATCACGAACTAATGAAAATAGTTAAACATTCTGGAAATATTGTTGATTATGACCCAACAAAACTCAAACACTCCCTCTTGAAATCCGGCGCAAGCCAATTAACGGCATCAGCCATTTTGAATACTATTGAAAAGGAAATCTATGAAGGAATTTCCACCAAACAAATCTATAAGATGGCTTTTGGTTTATTAAAAAAAGTTTCTAGTTCTCATGCTGCCCGATATAATTTAAAAGAAGCCATCAGATTATTGGGTCCGGCAGGGTTTTTCTTCGAAAAATATATCGCCCGCCTTTTTTCATCGGAAAAACACGAAACCAAAATCAATTTGATTTTACAAGGCAAATGCGTTTCACATGAAATAGACGTTTTAATCAAAAAAAACAATGTCATTGCCATGATTGAATGTAAATTTCATTTAGGAAAAGATGCCAATTCTGATGTTAAGGTTCCCATGTATATTTTATCTCGGTTTAATGATTTGAAAGAAAATCGACATATTATTTTCGAGACGAATGATGTTATTTCCAAGTGCTGGATAGTTACAAATAATCGATTTACGACTGATGCCATTGATTTTGCGAAATGTTCAAGCCTGAATTTATTAAGTTGGAATTATCCTGAAAACAATAATTTAAAAACCAAAAACGACTCCAGTCACCTCTATCCGGTTACATGTCTTACTACTTTGTCCCTTGCCGAAAAAGATAAATTATTAGTGCTGGACGTGATTTTGGTAAGAGAGCTAATTAATAATTCTGAACGTTTGGAACAAATTGGATTGAATACCAATAGAATAAAAAACGTACTGAAAGAAGCGTCAGAACTGTGTGAATATATTTAGAAACGATTTTTTATTAATTTAAAATGAAACTCAGATGAAAATTAAATTTATTGGCGGAGCTGGTACCGTTACCGGTTCAAAAACATTAGTTGAAAGCAATGGTGTCAGGATTTTGATAGATTGCGGGCAATTCCAAGGTATTAAGCCTTTGCGGGAACTCAATTGGGAACCATTGCCCATTTTACCTTCGACAATAGATTTTGTGTTGCTGACCCACGGTCATTTGGATCATTGCGGCTGGTTGCCAAGATTAGTAAGCCAAGGTTTTAAAGGAAAAATTTATTGTACCAGCCCAACAAAAGATATTGCCAAACTTATTCTTTTGGATAGTGCCAAAATTCAGGAAGAAGAAGCGGATAGAGCCAATAAGGAGAAGTATTCCAAACACGAAATTGCCGAACCACTTTATACCGTGAAACAAGCCGAACAAGTTTTTCCGCTTTTTAGAGTGATTAAAACCAATGAACAAATTCCTTTGGATGCTGAAATTTCTGCTGTTTTCACCAATGCTGGACACATCATTGGCGCTTGTAGTATCGAATTAAATTTGGAAAACAAAATCTTGGTTTTTTCAGGGGACATAGGCCGTGATAATGATGTGTTAATGTATCCGCCAACCAAACCCCAAAAGGCCGATTACATATTTCTGGAAAGTACCTATGGAAATCGTCTTCATCCCAATACAGATGCTAAAGCGGAACTCGAGATGTACATCAACAATACGGTTCAAAGAGGCGGTACAATCATCATTCCGAGTTTTGCCGTAGAGCGTGCGCAAACAGTCATGTATTTGCTGTGGCAGCTCAAAGAGGAAGGAAAAATTCCTAATATTCCGTATATAATTGATACGCCAATGGGAATTAGTGCGTTGGATCTTTTTTCCAAAAACAGAAAATGGCATAAATTACCGGAACAGCATTATGTAGGAATGTGCAAAATGTTTTCAATGATTTCTGATTATCAAGAAACCATTGAAACCATTTATGACAAACAACCAAAAGTGGTTATTGCGGCCAGCGGAATGATTACTGGTGGAAGGGTTTTGAGTTATTTAGAACGTTATATCGGCTTGCCGGAAACTACGGTAATCATCATTGGCTACCAAGCTGAAGGAACGCGTGGTAGAAAATTATTGGAAGGTGCCAAAGAAACTAAAATATACGGGAAATATTATGAAGTAAAAGCTAATGTTTTAGAAATCGAAGGGTTGTCTGCCCACGGTGACCAAAAAGATTTGCTCAATTGGCTTTCTGTTTTAGAAAATAAACCGACTAAAGTGTTCTTGGTTCATGGCGAAAATCAACCAGCTGATGAGCTTCGAATAAAAATTACTGAAAAATACCATTTTGATTGCACCGTTCCTTTGATGGGGCAAGAGTTTGATTTATGAAAAATGAAGGTGGAAATTTAAATTGTATTAAATATTTATTAAATATTTAGAAATGCCTTGCCTTGATAGTGCAGTTTTGCCAAATTATAATTACTTTCACAACCAAAAATTTTTTAAAATAGTTTTATGCATAATTTTGACTGGAAGCAATTAGTAAACCCAGAGTTCTATATTTTATTGGAATTTGGTGGAATTAAAATAGGATTGTTTGTTTTGCTTTTTATAATTTTTGCCGAAACAGGCTTGTTTGCCGGATTTTTTCTGCCTGGAGATAGTTTGTTGTTTTTGGCAGGTATTTATAGTGAATTATTGACACGACAAATATCAATGAGCAATGACTTGGCTAATGTAGTTTTATTGTCTTCATTAGTTTCTTTGGCAGGTGTTTTCGGTAATGCGGTTGGATATTGGTTTGGAGTAAAAGGAGGCACTTATCTTTATAGAAAGGAAGATACTTTTTGGTTTAAGGAAAAGTACCTTTTGCAATCCAGGGATTTTTTCGAAAAGTATGGGGGAAAAGCAATTGTTTTCGCGCGATTTTTGCCCATTTTCAGAACTTTTGCACCTATAGTTGCCGGAATTGCTGGAATGGATAAAAAGAAATTTATGTTTTATAATATTGTGAGTTCCGTTCTTTGGTCTTTCAGCTTGATTCTTGCAGGGCATTATTTATCAGCTCTGTTTTTGGAAAAATTCAACATCGATTTAAAAAGTCATATAGAATACATTGTTATTGTCATTGTTCTAATCACAACTGTTCCTGTCTTATGGAAGCTTTTGAAAAAAAGAGTGCATATATAAAATAAAAACTTGATAAACATAAAAAAATCCGAAGCTATAAACTTCGGATTTTTTTTACATTATATTTTTCGACTTTTGACTTTCGACAAGGTTTACATCATTCCAGGCATTCCGCCACCCATTGGCATTCCGCCACCGTGTTCTTCCTTGATTTCCACCAAAGCACATTCAGTAGTCAATATCATTCCGGCAACAGACGCCGCATTTTCTAATGCCACACGAGTTACTTTTTTAGGATCGATAATTCCGGCTTTTAGCATATCAACATATTCGTCAGTTTTAGCATTGTAGCCAAAATCACCTTTTCCTTCGGCAACTTTTGCCACGACAACAGAGCCTTCAAGACCAGCATTTTCGACAATCGTTCTCAATGGAGATTCAATGGCACGAGAGATAATTTGAATTCCTGTCGCTTCATCGGCATTGTCGGCTTTTAAAGAGGCAAGTGCATTTTTTGCTCTCAATAATGCAACACCACCACCGGCTACAATTCCTTCTTCGACAGCGGCACGAGTAGCATGAAGCGCATCGTCAACTCTGTCTTTTTTCTCTTTCATTTCTACTTCAGAAGCAGCGCCAACGTACAGAACGGCAACTCCACCAGCCAACTTAGCCAAACGTTCCTGCAATTTTTCTTTATCATAATCCGAAGTCGTTGCTTCCATTTGGCCTTTGATTTGGTTCACGCGATTTTTAATCTTATCGGCTTCCCCAGCACCACTTACGATGGTTGTGTTGTCTTTATCAATGGTTACTCTTTTTGCAGTTCCCAACATTTCTATGGTAGTGTTTTCTAAAGTATAACCTCTTTCTTCCGAGATTACGATTCCTCCAGTCAAAATGGCAATATCTTCCAACATTGCTTTTCTTCTGTCACCAAAACCGGGGGCTTTTACTGCGGCAATTTTCAAGGCGCCACGCAATTTATTTACCACCAATGTTGATAATGCTTCACCATCCACATCTTCGGCAATAATTAATAATGGTTTTCCGGATTGTGCCACTGGCTCTAAAACCGGAAGTAATTCTTTTAATGAAGATACTTTTTTGTCGTATAAAAGAATGTAAGGACTTTCTAGTTCCACTTCCATTTTTTCCGCATTGGTAACAAAATAAGGAGAGAGATATCCTCTGTCAAATTGCATTCCTTCCACAACATCTACATAAGTATCGGTTCCTTTGGCTTCTTCAACCGTGATTACACCTTCTTTTCCAACTTTCGCAAAGGCATTGGCAATCAATTCACCAATCACTTCGTCGTTGTTTGCAGAAATTGAGGCAATTTGTTTTATTTTATCTGAATCGCTTCCTACTACTTTTGCTTGTTTGGCCAAGTCGGCTACAATAGCTTCAACCGCTTTGTCAATTCCTCTTTTTAAATCCATCGGATTGGCACCGGCTGCAACGTTTTTCAAACCTTCTTTTACGATGGCTTGCGCCAAGACGGTTGCAGTTGTAGTTCCATCTCCTGCCAAATCATTGGTTTTAGAAGCAACTTCTTTTACCATTTGAGCCCCCATATTTTCTAAAGGGTCTTTCAATTCTATTTCTTTTGCAACGGTAACGCCATCTTTAGTAATGGTTGGTCCACCAAAAGATTTTCCAATAATCACGTTACGACCTTTTGGTCCAAGAGTTACTTTTACTGCATTTGCCAATGCATCAACACCGCGTTTTAATCCGTCACGTGCTTCAATATCAAATTTTATATCTTTTGCCATTTTTAAATTTTGTTTAAATTTTTGTTAATGAAGGGACAAGTCGCGACTTGTCCGTACTTTTGTTGTAATTTAGATGATTGCTAAAATATCATCCTCACGCATTATCAAATAATCTTTTCCTTCTAATTTCAATTCCGTGCCTGCATATTTTCCGTAAAGCACGCTATCGCCAATTTTCACAGTCATTTCGTGTTCTTTTGTGCCATTTCCAACAGCGACAACAGTTCCTTTCTGTGGTTTTTCTTTTGCGGTATCCGGAATAAAAATCCCTGAGGCGGTTTGGGTTTCAGCAGCAACGGGTTCGATAAGAACTCGGTCTGAAAGTGGTCTAATATTTAAAGCCATATCTATTGTGTTTTTTATGATTAATTTGATTAAATCTGATTTCAGAAATTATGCCAACTGATAAAGACTGACATTTTTTCTTAAAAAAAATGCCAGCATCGTCAGGCTGGCATTTTGTGTATTTTGTGTAAAAGCTATTTTACTGGATTTGTTCCGGCAGGCGTGTTTTGAACAGGTGCAGTTTTTACCGGAGCTGTGGTTTCTGTTTTATCTATAATTTTAGAATCGGTATCGCTTAACGAACCTCCAAAACTTAAACTGGAAAGCATTATTAATGCAATTAATATGGCAGCTAATGTCCAAGTACTTTTATCAAGAAAGTCTGATGTTTTTTGAACTCCACCCATTTGAGTAGACCCTCCAAATGAAGATGACAATCCACCACCTTTAGGGTTTTGAACCATTATTACTACAATCAGTAGAAAGCAAACTATTGTTATTAAAACTAAAAAAATTGAAAATGTGCTCATTGTTTAATTATTATTTTGTTGTAAAATCTTAATATCCGAGATATGGTCTGCAAAGAAACTACTTTTTTCTGGATATTTCAAAATTAATATTTCATAAGCTTGTATCGCTTTTTGATATTTTTTTTGTTCCAAATAAACTCTGGCCAACGTTTCGGTCATTAGATAGGAATTATCTTCTTTATTTGGTTCAAAATGAACTATTGAAGTAGTGACTTGTTTTACAGGGGAAATCTTTGGACTGGCTTCAATAAATTTATCAATCAATTCGGCCTTTTTCTTTTTTTCGTCATCCAATAAAGGCGTTTTAGAATTACCTATACTTTCTTTTTCTCTATCAATTGGTTGTGTTCTGGAGAGTTGGAGCCATTCTTGAAAGGAATGTTTTTCATTTACGGAAAAATCCAAAGGTTTTCCAATTTCCAGTTTTTCGACCGCTATTTTTATGTTCTCGTCAGCCTCTATTTGTGAAGCTTCTTTTATAGAGGTAAGAATTGATTGTTCCAAAGTGTTTATTTTTGGCTCAAGCCTTATTTCAGGCTTAATTATTTCGCTATCAATCACGCTAATGTCAAGAAGTTCAAGTATTTTTTTGTCATACAATCCTTTTTGGATGGCGACAAATGTATCTGAAGTTATGAAATCAAATAAAACTGTTCTGTCGCCGGTGTGTGCCGCAGTAACTTTTAGCGCAAAATTATACTTGAAACTATTTTGATTGTAGAGTCCTTTCAATCGTAATGCTCTCGCACTTTGAAAAAACGGGAATTCATCCAGCACTTTTTCCAATGCAATGGTTTGCTTTTCATTGATGGCATCTGGTCTATTAATCAAATAAGTATAATCGGTTACGTTCATTTTCAGATTTCAGATTTCAGATTTCAGATTTTAGACCCGAAAGGTTTCGGAATCAGATTTCAGAAAAAATCAATCCATTCATAAAGTTATTAAAAATGGCTAAATGTTTCTATATTCAGGATTTTAACTACAAACTAATTTACCATTTTGCGAGTGATTCATTGAATACATCTTGTGTTATTCTTTCGAAAATCACTTTTATGGCACTATTCAAAGTATACCCAGTGAGTTGTTGTGTAGCCGGATAATCATAATAAAAATCAAATGTTTTTTCGAAATTATCGGTTTCTTTATTTTTATTGGTAAACCTGACATTTACTCTAATTGTCAATCTATTTTGAGAAGCTTGCTGATTGGCTGTTGCGGTCATCGGGCTTATTCTGTAATCTACAATCTCTCCTTCGTAAGTTAAATCGGCTCCACTTTTCACTAAATTCAAGTTGGTTTGATTCTGGAGAATATCCTGCAAAGCTAAAGTAAATGTTCTGTCGATTCCAGGCTCGATCAACTCGGCATTGTTTTGGAAAAAGTTTACCTGAAAGGTTTTAGCGTCAATTTTTCCGGTTCCTGTAAAGTTGTAAACAGAGCAGCTACTAAATGCGAAAAATAGTGCAATGACAGATATGTAATGTAAGTGTTTCATTTTGGATTTAAAAAAGTGTTTCGCCAGTTCGCTGGCGCTCGGGTCAAAGATATTCATTTTAATGATTGATTTACAAAACAAATAATTTGTGTTTATAGATCGAATTGTTTTATTTTTCTATACAATGTTCTTTCGGAAATCCCCAATTCATCGGCTGCAGCTTTTCGTTTCCCTCTGTTTTTTTCCAAGGATTTTTTTATCATCTCAATCTCTCGCTGCTCCAGTTTCAAAATTTCTTCTTCCTCCTCGATGGTTTCTGCAAATTGGTAATTATCATCTTGTTCCTGATAATTATTCTCATTATTTTGAGCTGTAATGATACCGGTTCTTGGTTCTTCCTCAAAATCTATTTCGCTATCGTCTTCTTTAGAACCATATATTTTTTTGATCAGATTCGAATTTGTCTCTTGTACTTTCGTGCCTCCGCTTTGCATCAATTCCAAGGTTAGTTTTTTCAAATCGTGTAAATCACTTTTCATGTCAAAAAGCACTTTATACAAAATTTCTCTTTCGGTGTTAAACTCACTATCGTTTTTCTTGTTTTTAATCACCGACGGCAAATTGCTTCCTTCCGATGGTAAATAGGATTGCAAGGTGGCTGCCGAAATGTCGCGATTGGTTTCCAAAACCGAAATTTGTTCGGCTACATTTCGCAATTGCCGAATATTCCCGCTCCAGCGAAATTTTTGCAATAGTTGAACAGCATTGTCGTCCAGTTTAATTGGGGGCATTTTATATTTATGGGCAAAATCAGCCGCAAATTTCCTGAACAATAAATGAATATCGTCCTTTCTGTCTCGCAACGGAGGCAAAGGAATGTCCACCGTACTCAATCGATAATACAAATCTTCCCGGAATTTCCCTTTTTCAATCGCATTGAACAAATTGACATTGGTAGCGGCAACAATTCGCACATCTGTTTTTTGTACTTGTGATGAACCTACTTTTATAAATTCGCCATTTTCCAGCACACGAAGCAATCTTACTTGAGTTGTCAAGGGTAATTCGCCCACTTCATCCAAGAAAATGGTTCCGCCGTTGGCTACTTCGAAATAGCCTTCACGAGTTCCGGTTGCTCCTGTAAAAGAGCCTTTTTCGTGGCCAAAAAGCTCGCTATCAATCGTTCCTTCCGGAATTGCTCCACAGTTTACGGCGATGTACTTTCCGTGTTTTCTGTGCGAAAGCGAATGAATAATTTTTGGAATGCTTTCTTTTCCAACGCCACTTTCACCCACAACCAATACCGAAATATCAGTTGGCGCCACCTGAATAGCTTTTTCTATCGCACGATTGAGTTTCGGGTCATTCCCGATAATCTCAAATCGTTGTTTTATTGCTTGAACTGTATCCATTATTTTTTTGTTTAAAGTTTTCTTTGTTTAAAGTTTAAAGTTCTCTCGATAACGTGAAACTTTAAACCTTAAACTTTAAACTTTTTTAATTCATCTCACTCAAACCAACCGCTTCCCCAATTAAGGTTCCACTAGTGCAACTCGTGATTTTTACATTCACAAAATTCCCAATTTTATAATCCTCTTTGGGGAAAACCACCACAATACTTTGGGAATTTCTACCGGACCAATCATTTTCTGATTTTTTTGAAGCTTTTTCCACCAAAACTTCTACGGTTTGACCCACGAATTCCTGAGTTCTTATCGCACTGTGTTTCCTTTGAGTATCCACAATTTCTTGTAATCTTCGCAATTTTGTTGTTTCCGGAACATCGTCTTCCATTTTGCGTTCGGCTAATGTTCCCGGACGTTCAGAATAGGAATACATATAGCCAAAACTGTATTTCACATATTCCATCAAACTCAAAGTGTCTTGATGATCTTCTTCGGTTTCGGTAGGGAAACCTGAAATCAGGTCTTGGGTAACGGAACAATCCGGAATGATAGATCTGATTTTATCAATCAAGGTCATGTATTCTTCCCGAGTGTGCAAACGGTTCATTTCTTTTAGGATTCTGTTGCTTCCTGATTGAACCGGTAAGTGAATGTGTTTGCAAATATTATCGTGTTTCGCAATGACGTGTAACACACTTTCGTGCATGTCCTGCGGATTGGAAGTTGAAAAGCGAATGCGCATTTTCGGGAAACCAACTGCCACCATTTCGAGTAATTGGTCAAAATCAACCGCCGTTACTTTTTGCATCTCGGAAGCGTTGACAAAATCTTTTTTCAGTCCGCCGCCATACCATAAATAACTATCGACATTCTGTCCCAAAAGCGTAATTTCCTTAAAATCGTTGTCCCACAAATCCTGAATTTCCTTCATAATGCTTTGCGGTTCCCTACTGCGTTCGCGACCTCTGGTAAAAGGCACCACGCAAAACGTGCACATATTGTCACAACCACGCGTGATGGAAACAAATGCCGAAACGCCATTAGAATTCAATCGAACGGGGGATATGTCGCCATAGGTTTCATCTTTTGACAAAATCACGTTGATGGCATCGCGACCTTCTTCGACTTCCGCCAATAAATTAGGTAAATCTTTGTAAGCATCAGGACCCACAACGAGGTCAACAATTTTTTCTTCTTCCAGAAACTGACTTTTCAAACGTTCTGCCATGCAGCCCAAAACCCCAACTTTCATCTTCGGATTGGTACGTTTCACGGCATTGTATTTCTCTAAACGTTTACGGATTGTTTGTTCTGCTTTGTCCCGAATCGAACAGGTATTTACCAAAACCAAATCCGCTTCTTCAAGGATTTGTGTGGTATTATATCCGTTTGAAGATAGGATGGAAGCCACGATTTCGCTATCCGAAAAATTCATCGCACAGCCGTAACTTTCTATAAAGAGTTTCTTGGTATTCTCAGGTTTATAATCTAAAACTAGGCTTTCGCCTTGCTTGCTTTCTTCAATAATCTTTTCCATAGTCACTTTCAAAAGTGTGTTTTAATAAGAATGCAAAGTTACAATTATTTGAATGAATATGACAAGATGTCAGCCGAAGAATTAACAGTATTTTAAGGCGTTGTAAATTTCGAAAAGTGTCATTACAAAATATGACTTTTTTGCCGTGGCGGAAGCAATCTCCTGCTTTAATATTTGCGTGAAAATGGTATTGATTTGGATTTTTATCAAAACAATGTTATTATTGGTTTTGATTTTTATCGAAACAAATGTATTTAGGAAAAATTAGACTTTGGAATACTTGGATTAAAGACGGTTTTTGTACAGATGAATGAGCTGATGAGTATTTTCTTTTTCGTATTATTTTTCATCTAAAGGTTCTTCGTCCCACAATTCACGATAGATGTTCACATATTCGTAGGTTGCAATTGGATTGATTTCATAGTAATACCTACATAATCTTTTAAAAAGCAACAACATTTTATCATCATAGCAATAATCTAATAAAGCATCTATTACACGTTCAATTTCTTTTTCGTCTTTAATCATATTGCGATATATTCTATCAACTTGTACTTCGTAAATTAGGAAGGCTTCCTCCGTGTTTTTCTGTATACTTTCTGCTAATTCTTTGAAACCATTAATATCATCTTCTATCATTGAAATAACTATTTGGGTTACTTTCTACTTTTAAAAATCTATACTTTTATTCGACCGCTTTATACGCTTGATGTGGATGATTTATAATTGTTGGATATAATCTTTCTAATCTGCCACTTTTAATAAGTGAAGGTATTATGTTGTTTTTAAGATATTTAGGTGTTTTGCCTATAAGTTTCCCTATATCGTCTAATGTTTTGAATTCTGAATTACATACTCCAAGAATAATGACTTCTAAATCTTCTTTTTTCATTCTTGACTTTGGCACATCTTCTGTAGAACTATCCATCTTATCATTTGAGGTGTCCATCTTATTGTTCGAGGTGTCCACATTAGATAATGAAGTGTCCCTATTAGTAGGCAACAGATTGTCAAGTAATTCAACCCCTGAAGTGTCCACATTAATCTGCAAGCTGTCCACATAAGTAGAAAGAAATAGCGTATTTAAGTGGTAAGTAGTCCATCTTCCTTTGCTGTCTGATAACAAATACCCTTGTTTGCATAAATCTTGTAATATTTTGGTAATATCAGTTCGGTGTTGGTCAATCATATATTGCAGCCGACTATTTGAAACTTCGCCTTCAATATGACAAGTTGCTAGAATTGTAAGTTCGTCTTTTCCTAAAACATCTATATTGTGACCAAATAATTTTCTTAATTCGTGTAATGTTTCCTCCGGAATAATACTAAACATTGGTAATTCTAACACTAATCTATCAGGTTGTGTATCTACTTTCAAATAAGGACTTCTCCAATGTGCATATTCCCAACCCGACATAATTTTGTTTACTCCACTACCTGCTTTTTCTGCACTACCCATCATTAAAAACATTTTCTGAAGATTTGGGTTTCTGCATTCACTAATGCCACCTTGATAATATTGGTGTATTGAAACCAATAAAGTACCAGGATTGGAGAAAATAAAGCTATCCATCCTGTGTTCAATAATAATACTTCCAGAAGCCGAGTAATCTGTATGAATTAAAGCATTTACAAAAGCTTCTCGAATGGCAGTATGTGCAGGAGTTTCATCTTGTCGTACACCATCTTTGAGCTGAAAAGGTTTTGGTAAACTTGACGATAATCTGGGCCATATTTTTAAATAAAACTGAAACAAATTAGCATCCCAAGTGCCGTCTGGATAAATTCGATCCGTCCATCGTATCGATAGATCATTTGAAAGAATTTCTCTAAAATCAGGAAAGAAATTAGGAACACATTCTTGGTCAGTTATGCTACTTTCCTTTCCAAACATTAGCATTCCAGCCACTGTAAATCCTTCTTTTTTGGTTACACGATCCTTTCTATAACCTCCAAGTTTTTCAAGCAATTCAATATCATCAAGAGCCAACCAAGGATGCGATGGTTTTGCCCCTGCAAATAATTGCCTGTATTTTTTTAGACTATTAGCATCTAAATCGTCCTGTGTGAATCCTTCTAAAATTCGGCTGTCGTGATGTAAAGTAGTATCAGCATCGGCAAGCATTCTTCTCACTTCTTCGTCCTTGCATTTATAATCTCCCTCGTGGTTTCTTTTGTACGTATTTTGAAATGGATTTCTAGTAAGATGTACCGGTTTATCTGTTCGTTTAGCGACTGGTATTTTGAAACCCAAAACTGTTTTTCCTAAAACAGCAATTTCTTTTACATCCTCATTTGTCAGTAGGTTTCTATTTGTAGTGTTTAGATTGTTTATACTGTCCCAAAATATTTTTTGAAGTTGGTTTATTTTATCGGGTTCAAGACCGTCAATTTTAAGCATTCCTTTTTTCTCAGAAACACCTAATATAATATAGCCTCCATTAGTATTTGCAAAAGCAGCATAGGTTTTCCAAAAATCATTTGGGAAACCTCCTTGTGCTGATTTATATTCCAATTCTGCAAATTCATTATTAGCAAAAGTTTCTGTTATTGACTGGAATAAAGGCCACTCAACGGCATCGAATAAATCATATTGTTTGTTTTCCATTTTTATTTTATTCAATTGTATTATTATCAAATATAAAACTCTTTTTGGCTTCAATAGTTGTGCATTGGTCTGTGATGTTTAAATGCTCCAATATGTCTTTGATAGGGTCCATAGAATGCTTTTACTATATTGATTGTGCAAAATTAAGCATATTCTTATTTTTTTGAATTTAATATTTTAGGAATTATTTGAAGCAAAAAAATTAAAAATATTAACTTTATGAATACAAATCTTTAAAATACCCATACTCCTTATCTATTAAAATTCTTCTATCAAGATAGCAATTAAACATTTCACAAGAAGTTTCAGGTAATAAAGAACAACTGAAACAAGCTGATAAATTTAAGTTACCGACACCTTGTCCGCCTGTATGATAACAAATTGGATCCGTCGCACAATCTTTAGCTCTCATCATTGCTGACAAAATTAATTTTCCTATTTTATCATTATCACAAATAGATGTTAATCCACCATAACTTCCTTCTGAACCTGCAATTGTATATATTAAAACACCATTCATTTCTGTTTTTGGATTATCATCAATATACAATCGTTCTTGGATAGATGTTGATGGATATCCGCATAAATACTCTAATTCTTTAATTATAAGGTGAGAGAATGTATGAATCAATATGAATTTTGGTGTTAATGCTAAATCTTTGTTTAATGAAGAGTCAGAATTATTGTGATTATCAATTATTATTTGAATTCTTTTTTGAATTTCTGGATAAGTATTTATCCATTCATTTAATTTATCATTGTCAAAATCAAAGAAAATGCCCTCTCCAAAACTTTCGATTGCTGGCAAATATTTTGCATTTATACCTTCTTTTGAAGTAAACTTCTTTTGAATTTTATCTATATCATTATTACTATCGTCATCATCCTTTAAAAACAAATCCGTTGAAATTGGTTCTTGTCTTGTATAAGAAGTTTGAACTGAAGTAATTTTGATTTTATCCATTTTGTAAATGGATTTTATTAAATCATCGGAAAATAATTTGTTTTTTATTTTTTCGAAAATTAATAAATTTTCTAATTTTTCTTCTTCTTTACTTGTTATGAATTTATACTCATCAAAGCGATATTCATTTTCTGTTTTAGAGATTTCTGCTTCTCTTTCACTAAAATTATTATCAATTAATTTTTGTATTACAAATTTATCAATATTCAATTTATTTGTGGTTGGAAGGATTGCTGCAATAACATCAGAATTCATCTCTTTTTCAGATAAGTCTTTAATAATTCCAATTGAATATTTATTTAGCTCATCATTGGCTGGTAAATAAATACTAGATAAGATATTAGCATAATAAACACTATTACTTGTTCTGATTACAGGTTTAAACAATATTCCTTTCTCATTTGTATTTGGAATTAGTTCTTCGATTTTGATTCTTAAATTAAATAAACCAGAAAGAGTTGAAAAATTAATCTGCTCTCCACTTTTATTCTTTGCAATAATCCAAATACCTTTTAAGTCATCTAATTTATCTGATGTTTTAAATTCTAATTCTAAATCATCTGGAACATTGATATTGGCAAGCGTAATAATATTTTCTTCACTATTTATTTCTGAATTTTCTTTAGCATCTTCTTTTTTCTTTTTTGTCTTTTTAAGTAAAGCCCATTTGTCCCAAGGAATGTCTGCAATTTCTCCATTGCTAGAAGTTAAAACAAATCGTATCTGTTCTAAATCAAAAAACTTTCTCCTGTTATTCCTATTTCTAACATAGCATTTAAAACATTTTGGAGGGTAAAACTTTCCTTGATCATTAGTGTCAACACTATTCTCCCAATTATATTTCCAATTTGAGAACTTATCAAACTTATGACAAGTATTACAATAAAACCATTCTGGAAAATACTTTGCGGACAATAAAGCAAAAGAATTTTCAGGTCTGTAACCTTGTTTTAAATCGTTTACTGGTATTTTTACAAGATGCTCTAATTGTTGAAAATATTTACTTATTCTATTTTTGAATCTCTTATCACTTATTAAGTTATAATCTTCAAACTGACCATTTATACTTTCAAAAAATGGCCATTCATTATATAGATTTATAAATATAGAGCCGTCTCTTGTTTCTATAATTGAACCAACACCTCCATTAGTACTTATAGATTTTCTTGTTTGTATTTGCTCGAATTGTCCCATTATTTATTGATTATTTTAATAATGCTATTAGTATCTATTTCCCTCATTGACATCATTAAACTCCACTCGTCTAAATCAGATATTTTTTTTATTAGTGTTCTATAAGTTAAATTTTCAACTTTATCCTGCCACTTTTTAGTTAAATCTTCCACTTTCTCAATCGCATATTCCAATTGTTTTTTATTTAAAATTCGGATGTTCAAGAAAGTTTTCAAATCATCAATATCTCCATCAAAATCTTTGGCTTGATTGTCTTTATATAAACCTTGCTTGTGTCGTACAAAGCAAACTAATAAACTAGCTAAAACTTTATCTAATGCGATTTCTGTAAATGGTGTAACACTCAACGGCTCAACAAATTTGTAATACGCATTATGAAACGGAACATAATTTTCAAAATAAGATTTATCCCTTGAGCGGTTTGCATCCAACAGATTAATTACTATTCCTTTTTCTTTTCTTCCAACTCGACTTGATGCCTGAATGTATTCCGCAACATTTTTTGATTGTCCATTCATGAGCATCACATTTAGTCTCTCAATATCAATTCCAACTGAAAACATATTTGAAGCCAAGACTAAATCAACTGTATTTTGAACAAAACTTCTACCATCATTAACGATTAAATTAAAAGGTTGCTCTAATTCATTTAACAGTTTTTTAATTGAATTACTTTCAATTCTACTAGTTAATTCTTTAGTTCTACTTGATAAACCAATCGTGTTAAAATTATAATGTGATTTACTTAAACTATATCGGTTGTGAAGCAGTTTAATAAAATCTAAAATTTCTGAAGGAACTTTATTATAAATTTTCCCAACATCTCTTAAGCTATTATAAAAAGAAACTATTGTCCAAAAATTATTAATTTCAAGAATTGCTTCCTCTTGTGTTAAATTTGCTTTTTCTTTATAATATTTAAAAAGTTCAATTCTTGCCAAAAGTAAATTTCCTAAAATTCTAATTTGAGAATTTAAAGCTGTTTTCCCAGTGGGCATAAAACCAATGTGCTTTCTTTTACTGTCTTTTGAAACATACGAAAAGAAATTATCATCGTAAGACGCTCCAACTGGTGGGAAAATATTTAATTTTCGATTACCATAAAGCATTGCTACTTGATTTTCTGTATTTCTAGTTGTAGCAGTCGATGCAATTATTTTTGGTTTTCTTTTTCCTTTTGTAGCTAACATTTCAACAAGCGATTCATAAAGACCTGTTATGGAACCTAGCGGTCCACTTAATAAGTGTAATTCATCTTGAATAATTAAATCTGGTGGAAATTTATTTGGATCTAATGAATTGAAAAGTTTATGCCCTTCTTCCTTGTGCGAAAGCATTGCAAATTTATCAACTGTTGCAAATAATAATGTTGGTGGATTGTTGTAGATTTTGTGATCTACAAAATATATTGGTAATTCATCACTAAATGCACAAGCTATATTTAAACATTTAGTTGAAAAACTATTTTTATCTGCTTTATATCCTTGAACATAAAATCCTTGTTGGTTTTGAGATATTAAATTACAACCACACCAAGAACAATTTGTTATTGGAAATGTGTTATACTTTTTATAATCACCCGTTTTTTTCTGATTGAACTTTACTAATTCCTCGTTAACTTTTTTATAAATTCTGTTTGCATCTTCGTATGAATTAGGTGTTGTGGAAGCTCCAACCCACATGCCAATTGAAATTAGAGAATTGCCGAAAAAATTATCATTTTGTTCTTTAAATTGTTTTCTTAAAAAGTCTAAAGAGAGAATCAATTTAGTAGCCCTTTCAAATTGTTGAGCTGTTAATAATCGAAGTGTGTAACGCATAATTACAGAAACACCATCTGAATTTTCTTTATGCAACATTCTTCTACTTATGATTGTAAAAGCAGTTAATGCCAAATATGCTTCTGTTTTACCACCACCAGTTGGAAACCAAAGTAAATCAACTATGTTATTTCTATCTTCTGAATCTTCATTAATAATTGATTCTAAATTTAATAGAAAAAAAGCTAATTGAAAAGGTCTATATTGAGGTTTAAAAGAAGTATTATTCTTAAAAAAATCTAAATTATTATAATCGATTTCTGGATTTATTTCACTTAATTCAATACCTTTTTTTCCAAATACATCTTTCCTTGAAATGAGCATTTGAATATACATTGCAGTATTCGAAAGTAGAAAAGATTTGTATGCAATTTCATTTGAATTTAAGAAATCAATATTTTTAATTAATCTCTCATAAGTATTTTTTTGTTTGGAGATTATCGTTTCAAAAGAATGCAAATAATTTGGTTCTACTTCTGTTTTACTTTGTTTTTCAATGAATTTTTGATATTCACTAGCAAAAAGTTTCAGATTATCAATTATGGTTTCTTTTTTTAAATCTGTCCAAATTGATAGTTTTTTAAGTTCTGTTATGTCTTTTAATTTTTCAGGAAAATCATCTTTAAATTCATTACTGTAATTTTTTATATCTACTTCGGGTAAAAAAGTTGTTTTTAATTCCGTGGGTTTATAATTATCATTCCACATAACTGCACAACCGTGACCAATTCCGTAAGATTTTTCATTTCTATATTGGAAGTTTATTGTATTTAGTTCTTCGTCAAAAGGATTTGTTTCAGAAAGCTGCTTGTAAGGTAAAAATGTTGTTCCTCTAACCAAAATTTCAGTTTGAAATAATGCCTTATGGTTTAACAATTCGTTACCAAAAGAGAATTTTTTCTTTGGATGCGATTCTCTATTTGCCATAAGAATTTTGACAAATTTACCATAATTCGTTTCGTATATTTTTTTATAGTAACAGGTTAAAATTTTCTTATTATTAGAATTTTCAATTAATGAAAACTCTTTGGCTTCATCTTCATTGTTTTGATTAAGATTTAAAGTAATTAACAAAGGTTCTTGTTTTACTCGTTCCCAAAGCCTTCCAAGTAATAACTCAACTTTTCTATACACAACTGTATTTATGAGTTCTGCTTGTTGTTCTTTTTGCTTGAATTTTTCTTTCAAAGTATAAACGCTTAAACCACTGCTTGAAAATGCTTCTTTATTTAATGACATAAATCCATTATCATAAACTAAGACATTTCCTAATGGATATAATGGATGATTTATAAAATCCTTAAATACCTTCTCCTCAATTATAATTTTAGCATCAACTGGCTTGATTTGTTTGTATTTAGCAAATGAAAAAGTGATGTCTATTTTTTCGGTTTCTTTTGAAACACAAAAAGTTAAACCAAAATTTGAAGGAAAATATTGATTAGCTTCGGAATATTCATTGTCGTTTTCTTCCTTTAATTTTTTATCAAATTTTTCTTCTACTTCCTCGCTTTCAATTGTATTATCGGTCTCAAATTCTTTTTGGTCATCTTCTCCATCTTCAGTTTCTGCATTGGTATTTACTTCAATATTTAATCCAATACTGTCTTTTTTTATATCAATTTCTCTTTCCGGAAATAGTATTCCAGAAAAATATCTACTTAAAGGATAATCTGAAATTATCTCCTCTTCATTATTACTTGAGAAAACATCAGAACCTGGACCTATCAGATTTTTTTGAATTGTATCTCTAAATATTAATCTTGGTTGTTCTATATAATTATTCATCCTCTAGTAAAGTTTTCTTTTTTATAGTTTTTTCTTGGATAGTTTCAATTAACTTATTTAAAATCTCCATTGGTATTTTCTTTAACGATTCACTAATTTCAGTTTCATTAGAAGCAACAAAATCAATTAAATCACTCCCCAAAACTCTTCCAACTTGTTGCCTAATTGAATGGTCTTTTTTTGAATAAATCTTGAATTTTTCAAATTCATTAACAATTAACTCTTCTTTAAAATTATTGGTAATACAAAAATCTTTAATGATTTCTAATGTTTTAATTCTTGGAAAGCGAGTACTAGAATTTTCCTCAAAGTAATGTTTAAATGTATTTAGGTTTATTTTATAATTTTGATTATACAACCTACTATATAGGTTTTCAATACCATTAAATTTAGTTGAAAGTTTTTTTAATGTTTCTTTCCAACTTTCGGAATAACTATCAAACGACTCTAATTGTTTGTCAATATCAAATATTTTTAGAGTTTTTTTAAAATCATTGGGGTTATTATTTTGATAAAACCTTATTGTGGCACCTTCGAAAATTTCTCCAATATTAGTTTTTATTAGTTGTTCTTTATCAATTAGAAATACACCTTTTGAAGAATCAAACTTATCTGAAGTTCCGTCAGTAAATTCAATTTCATAATTTACTTTTTCCTTTGGAACATCTATACTTTCGTATGGATCATTTTTAAAATTCTCGTTCTCAAAATCAAATTTAAAAAGGTCATCTAAATTTCTTTGCAATACTTGTTCAATAAACGAAAACTCTGTTTTTACAAATTGATTTCTGTCTCTATGAATAAGTCTGTCTTTTTCAGTCCGATAATAATTTCCTAATAAATTATCAAATGAAATTTCATCAATTTCCTTGTAGCATAAAACTTCACAATTTCCTTTCAATAAATTGATTTTATCTAGTAATTCAGTGTTGTTTAGATATGGGATTATGTAAGTTTGATTTTCAGTGTTTTTAATGTCATTAATCCATTTATCTAAATATTGTTTCTCGCAATCAATCCTTTTGTCACTTATCAATCTAATATTACTTATTCTTTCATTTTTGATTTGGTTTTCAACTGCGTCAAAATTTTTCTTTTCTACAATCAAATATAAATTATTAACTTCCTTTGCTTTATTTTTGATGTAATTCCATTTTAAATTTTGGTTTTCTAAAATATCAGAAATACATTTGAACTTATTGAGTATTTTTTCTGTATGATTTTTTATGGTTTCTTTATTATAAATATCTTGTCCAAAAAAGTTCTTACTCATTTCTTCTTCGAACTTATCACTTTTAAAATACTGGTATAGTCTATCTGAATATTCTCGATAGATTCCTTTTGATAAGTTAGTATTTACTAGAATTATTCTGAAATAAAAGTTAGCGTAAATTAATAAATGCGAAAGATTTACATTTGTCACTTTTTTTATGTTTTCAATTTCATCTTTTAATCTTCCTAATTCTAGTATTAAATAATCATTCTCTAAAACTACTTTTTGAGGAGTTTTAGGAATTTCACTATTAGCAATTTTTATTTCATCTTTTGACCAGAGCCATTCTGTAAAAATATGTCCCGTAATTGGTTTTTCTGTTCCTATCAAAATAATGTTTTTTACTTTACCGAGCCACTTTGCCTCTTGCAAAATATCTGAAAAACATTCTCTATATTTAGAATCGCCAATTACAATTATTTCATCAAAAGTTTGGTTTTCATCTAACAAATAATCTTTAGCAGTTTTAAAGTCATTACAACTCTCAATTAGATAATTAAAAAATGGCAAATCATTACTTATTTTGCCGTTTTTATTGGTGTAATTAATTGGCAAAAATTTACTTTCTTTGAAAAACCTTTTATCAGCTATAACTAATGATTTACTTTTAAAGTCTGTTATAAAAGGAAAATCCGAAGTGAAATTTGAAAGCAAAAAATCGTTATAAACAGTTATATTTTTTGCGGTGTTTTTGTTGTCAACAAGATTTGGGTTTAATTTTGTAAAATTCCTTCCTTTCAAATCAAAGTTCTGAAAATGCTCATTTTTTTTAGGGAATTTTAAATTTATTTTTATGTTGTCATTATAAACACTTTTTATTTCACAAACTCTAAATTGATTTTGATATTTGGTATAAATCAAGTCTTTTAAATCTAAAGCTGGTTTTGTTTTACTAAAATTGAAAAAATTCTGATATAATTTTATTAATACTAATGAATGAAAAATGGAAGCGAAAAAGTTAGGACGATAATCATCTTCAGGAATACTTATAAAACAATCTTTATCATTTTCATTTAAGACTATCTTATTGATTAAATGAAAATTAACAAAATCAAAAGTTTTGAATGATTTAAACTGTTCTTGTTCAGTGTTAAATTCTTTCTGAATCTCTTTTTTGATTTCGCTATCTAATAAGGAGACATAATTTTTGATATTTTTTTTCATTTAATTTCCCAATTTCATTATTGTAAATTCATTATTGCATATCTTTTTTTAAATAAAAATTTTATTCCTACAACACACAAACTTACAATAAAGCAATCGAAAGAAAATGAGGAAACCGTAAACGGATGAAAATAAATGAAAATAAATTTAGGGTAAGGGGGGTAAGGTAATTTGGAGTGAAAGATATTTTGTTTTCTACAACAACTTTTTTCTTTCCATTCTTTCTTTGGCTTCGGTTAAAAGCAAATGTATTTTTTCTTCGAACTGTTTTTTGGGTGGTAAGTCTGTCCAATATTCGGCAACCATTATTCCGTCTTTGTGCATTTCGAGTAACTCAATTTGTTCTCGGCTACTTTCAGCACAAAGTATTAATCCGATTGGTGTATTTTCTCCTTCTTGCTTCTCGTATTTGTCCAGCCATTTGAGGTATAACTCCATTTGCCCTTTATGTTTGGCTTGGAATTTCCCTAATTTTAATTCTATGGCTACTAATCGTTTCAGTTTACGATGGTAGAAAAGCAAATCTAAATTGTAATCTTCTCCATCTATAATCATTCTCTTTTGGCGTTCTACAAAGGTAAAACCTTTGCCTAATTCGAGAATGAAAGTTTCTAAATCGTGAAGTATAGCATCTTCTAAATCCTTTTCTAAAAAAGTATTTTGTAAACCCAATAAATCTAAAATATAAGGATCTTTGAATGTATTGAATGGAATATGTGTTGATTCGATAATTTGTGCATCGGCAATGTTTATTCTTTCGTAGGCTTTTAAAGCAATTTGTCTCCTTAATTCTCTAACCCCAAATAAATTATTTGATGCGTTTTGTGCATAAAATATTTTTGCTTCGATTGTTTTTAATGGCAATAACTCCACAAAATGCGACCAAGACAATTGTCGAGCCAGTGGCACGACAATTTGAGAATCGGAAAATTGCTCTGCAAACTGCATCATACGTCTCAAATTTCTTAATTCAAAATTATTTCCGTATCGTTCTTTCAATTGTGTAGACAGTGTCGACACAATTTGTTTTGCATATTCTGCACGTTTGTTTTGTAGGATATCTTGATTGATGCGATTACCCACTTGCCAAAATAAAATAGTAACGGCACTATTTGCTTGAACCGCTACTTGTTGTTTGCTTTGCTCAATAAGTTGTGATAACTCAATGAATAAATCACTTTCTAAAATTGATAGACTGTTGGTATTATCTGCCATATAATTACTTCTTTCAACTGTTGTATTGAACAAAATCTTCTTTTTTTGAATTGCGGACGCACTGCGGACGCAATTGGGAATATTCGTTATAATAGACCCTATTTAGAGAATGTACTACTAATCTGAACCTACAATCTACAAACATACTAAAAAGCAATGGAATGTAAAAGAGTGAAAAACAAAAAAGAGGCTCTACCACGAATTGTGTGGGTAAAATTTTTAGCCACGAATTTCACGAATTTTCACGAATTATTGATTTTTTAAATTTAATTGCACAAATTCTAGCTCGGTATTAATTAGAATTTGTGTAATTCTTTATTAATTACTATAAATCAGCGTTTTATAAATAAAAATAAAATGAATTTTCTTTACACTTATGCCGACTTTAGACGGAATTCGTGAAATTTTTAAGACAAAGTAATTCGTGAAAATTCGTGAAATTCGTGGCTAACTTTTTTTAATGCTTTATTTCACTTATAGTTTCTATTTGATAAAACCCACACAATTCGTGGTAGAAACGTTTTTATAATCGAAACTCCTTCAAAAGAAATCCGTTAGCCAGCGTTTTAAAAACTGCAATTTGATTTTGTTTCCAAATTTCATCATAACCCAATTCCTTGGTTAATAAATCGGCTACTTTTTTGGAACAAGCAATTGCTGCACGCGCATCTAAAAAGAGTAATCGCACACGTCTTGCCAAAATATCTTCAATGGTTCTAGCCATTTCGTAACGAATTGCCCAAGCGACTTCTGCCATTGTATAGTCGTAATTCGGATGTAATTTTTCTTTTAATTCGGGTTCGTTTTCCTGCAATTGCAAGATTTTAGGAATATCGGTTCCGTAAATATATAGGTGATTTTCTCGGTCTAGTGTAGTGGTTATTTGATTGCCGTGAATAGAAATATGCTCCGTTTTACAGGCTGATTTCGGTAAATTATGCACGATTATGGCTTTGTTTATAATGTCTTCTGCGATTTTTCGGTAGGTAGTCCATTTTCCTCCGGTGATGGTAATTAATCCTGTTTCGGAAACAATGATTTTGTGGCTTCTGGAAACTTCTTTGGTGCTTTGTCCTTCTTTTTCTGGCGCCGACAAAGGTCTTAATCCCGCAAAAACAGATAAAACATCGGCTCTTGTTGGCTTTTTAGACAAGAATCTTTGGGCGGTTTCCAGCACAAAATCTATTTCTTTTTCGGTGGCAATAGGTTCTAAATTATGACTTTTCTTTAAAGTATCTGTCGTGCCAATAACTATTTTATCGTGCCAAGGAACTGCAAAAAGAACTCTGCCGTCACTTGTTTTTGGAATCATCAAAGCGTCATTACTTGGCAAAAAGGATTTGTCAAAAACCAAATGAATTCCCTGACTCGGCACAATGTATTTTTTATATACTTTGTCATTCATTTTCATAATCGAATTGGTGAAAACTCCAGTGGCGTTAATAACAGCCGTTCCTTTTATTTCGTGTTTTTTGCCTGTTTCCTGATCTTCAACAACTACTCCGATGACTTGATGGTTTTTGTCTTTTAAAAGATGGATTACTTTGGCATAATTCAGAACACAAGCGCCGTATTCGATTGCTGTTTGTGCCAAGTTGATCGCCATTCGGGAATCGTCAAATTGGCCGTCGTGGTAAATAACGCCACTTCGTAATCCTTTTTGTTCGACCGTGGGGAGTAATTTTATGGTTTTTTTCTTCGAAATATATTTAGATTTGCCCAAACTTAATCGACCCGCCAATAAATCATAAATGGTAAGTCCAAAGGCATAAAAATAGCCGCCCCACCAATTGTAATTTGGAATTACAAAAGACAGATTTCGTACTAGATGTCTAGCATTCTTTGCCATCAAACCCCTTTCTTTCAAAGCTTCTATGACCAATGGAAAATTACCCTGTTCCAAATAACGCACTCCGCCGTGGACTAATTTTGTGCTTCGGCTGGAAGTTCCTTTGGAAAAATCCACAGCTTCGAGCAAAATTGTTTTATAACCTCTAGTAGCTGCATCAACAGCAGTTCCTAGTCCACAAGCCCCACCACCAATTATAATCACATCCCAATTTGGTGTTTGCTGGAGTTTTGCTAATTGTTCTAGTCGATTCATTGGATTGTTTTATCCGAGCCAGATTGGTTCATATAGTAAACGTAATGAAATATATTGAGACTAAAAAAACATATTTATGGCTGTAATTATTGAGTCTTTTCAATTTTAATAATTTTAAAAACTAAGTCAAAATCCTAATATTTAAAAAATTCTTCTACTTTTGTCGCAGAAAAACAAAGCAATGGCAAAGAATTTAGTTATCGTTGAGTCCCCTGCAAAGGCAAAAACAATCGAGAAATTTCTAGGAAGCGATTATCAAGTAGAGTCAAGTTATGGGCATATTGCCGACTTGCCTTCTAAAGAAATTGGTGTAGATGTAGAAAATGGTTTTAAACCAAAATACGAAGTTTCGGCCGACAAGAAAGCATTGGTAAGCAAACTCAAAACCTTGGCAAAAAATGCTGATATGGTTTGGTTGGCTTCGGATGAGGATCGCGAGGGTGAAGCTATTTCTTGGCATCTTGCCGAAGAATTAAAATTGGACAAAAAGAAAACCAAACGAATTGTTTTTCACGAAATCACGAAATCTGCGATTCTAAAAGCAATTGAAAATCCACGTGAAATTGATTATAATTTGGTTAATGCGCAACAGGCACGTCGTGTTTTGGACAGATTGGTGGGTTATGAATTATCGCCAGTTTTATGGAGAAAAATAAAAGGAGGACTTTCTGCCGGACGAGTTCAGTCGGTTTCGGTTCGTTTGATTGTGGAGAGAGAAAGAGAAATCCAGAATTTCAATCCAATAGCTTCTTATTCAGTTGTAACAGAATTCACTAACGAATCTGGAAAGTCATTCAAGGCAAAACTGCCAAAGAATTTCAACACCAAAAAAGAAGCCGAGGATTTCTTGAAAAAGAATATCGGTTCTACATACAAGGTTTCGGATTTAGAAACAAAACCTACCAAAAAATCACCAACCGGACCTTTTACAACTTCGACTTTGCAGCAAGAAGCCGCTAGAAAATTGTATTTGCCTGTTGGAATCACAATGCAACTCGCACAACGTTTATACGAAGCGGGACTCATTACTTATATGAGAACGGACAGTGTGAACTTGTCGAAAGACGCGATGGATGCTGCTCAAGCCGAAATCATCAAATCCTACGGAAAGGAATTCTCTAAACCAAGAACTTTTGTTAATAAAAGCAAAGGAGCACAAGAAGCACACGAAGCGATTCGTCCAACAGATATGTCGCGCCATACCGTGAATATCGACAGAGACCAAGCGCGTTTGTATGATTTGATTTGGAAAAGAACTTTGGCTTCTCAAATGAGCGATGCTGAATTGGAAAGAACAAACGTTAAAATTGCAGCCAATAATCACAGTGAAATATTCACTGCATCTGGAGAAGTTTTGCTTTTTGAAGGTTTCTTGAAGGTTTATTTGGAAGGAAATGATGACGATGATGATGAGCAAGAAGGAATGTTGCCTGCAATGAAAGTCAACGAAAAATTGCAAAATAATTATATCACTGCAACCGAAAGATATTCTCGTCCGGCGGCAAGATACACCGAAGCTTCTTTGGTGAAAAAATTAGAGGAATTAGGAATTGGTCGTCCTTCGACTTATGCGCCAACGATTTCCACGATTATCAACAGAAAATATGTTGAAAAAGGAAATCTTGACGGACAGGAAAGAAATTATACGCAACTGACCTTAAAATCAGGGAAAGTAGGCGAGAAGTTACTCAAAGAAAACACGGGTTCTGATAAAGGAAAACTGGTTCCAACTGATATTGGAACTATTGTTACGGATTTCTTGGTTAAAAATTTCGGAAATATTTTGGATTATAATTTCACTGCCAAGGTCGAAGAGGATTTTGATGAAATTGCCGAAGGAAATATAGAATGGACAAAAATGATGCAGGAATTCTACGATAAATTCCACCCAACAGTGAAAGATGTAGAAGCGAATGCAGATAGAGAAAGCGGAGAGAGAATTTTGGGGAAAGATCCAAAAACAGGAAAGCAAGTGAGTGTTCGTTTAGGAAAATTTGGTCCAATGGCCCAAATTGGAGAAGCGGAGGATGAAGAGAAAAAATTCGCGAGTTTAATGTCAGACCAAAATATTGGAAACATTACTTTGGAAGAAGCCTTGAATTTGTTTTTGTTGCCAAAAAATTTAGGTACATATAAAGGAGAAGAAGTTGAGGTAAGTAACGGTCGTTTTGGTCCGTACGTGCGTCACGGGAGTGTTTTTGTTTCTTTGCCAAAAGGCGAAAATCCACTTGACGTTTCTTTGGAACGTGCCGAGGAATTGATTGATGAAAAAGCAAAAGCTGATGCGCCAATTGCAATTTACAAAAATGAACCGGTTCAAAAAGGGGTGGGTCGTTTTGGTCCATTTATCAAATGGGATGGGCTGTTTATTAATGTAAGCAAAAAATATAATTTTGATAATTTATCGCAATCAGATATTGAAGAATTGATTGACGATAAATTGCAAAAAAATATTGAAAAGGTTTTGCATAACTGGGAAGATGAGGGAATTTTGGTCGAAAAAGCCCGCTGGGGAAGATCAGTAATTACCAAAGGTAAAATCAAAATTGAATTGAGTAAGGATGTTGACGCAACAAAATTAACATTGGAACAAGTTCAAGAAATGATTGCCGAGAAAACCCCGGCCAAGAAAGTTGCTGTCAAAAAAGCCACAACCGCAAAAAAACCTGCTACTAAAAAACCTGCTACTAAAAAACCTGTTGCAAAAAAGAAATAATATGGAATTTGATTTTCTAAAACCATTAGATGATGAAATCCTTCAATTTATTAAGGACTTTTCTTCCCAGCAATTGGGAAGCAAAATTGTATTTCATACAGCCAAAGACTTTCCTGATTTAAATAAAATCAAAATTGCCATCATTGGTGTTTTGGAAAATCGAGGAGATAAAAACCAAACTGAGCAGGTAGATTTGTCAAATATTCGAAAAGAATTGTATGCGCTGTTTCCCGGAAACTGGAATGCTTCCATTGCCGATTTGGGGGATATTCTGGCTGGTAATTCGAGTGACGATACTTATTTTGCATTAAAAAAAGTAATTGCAAGTCTAATCAAGAAAAAGATCACCCCCATTGTTATAGGCGGTTCCCAAGATTTAACGTATGCGCTTTACAGAGCTTACGATGATTTGGAGCAAATGGTAAATCTGGTTTCCATTGACAGTAAATTTGATTTCGGAAAAGAAAGTGACTCCGTTTCCGCCACTTCTTATTTAACCAAAATTATCATAGACGAACCCAATAACCTTTTTAATTTCAGTAATATCGGATTTCAGACCTATTATAATTCGCAGGAAGAGATTGATTTAATTGATAAATTATTTTTTGAGGCTTATCGCTTGGGAGATATTTCCAATACTATCGCTATTGCCGAACCCGTTTTTAGGGATGCCGATATTGTGAGCATTGATTTAACGGCTATAAAATCGTCTGATTCGGGAAATAATAATCCATTTACGCCTAATGGTTTTAATGGAAAAGAGATTTGTACTTTGTCAAGATATGCCGGGATTAGTGACAAAATTTCCCTTTTTGGAATTTTTAATCATAACAATTCCAGTCAAGAGTCTGTTTTAATAGCCCAAATTATTTGGTATTTTATCGAAGGCTTTCACTACCGTTCCAATGAATACCCATTTGGGAGTAAAGAAAATTATTTAAAATACATTATTCCATTAGAAGAAGAAGAATTAATCTTCTATAAAAGCAATAAAACCGATAGGTGGTGGATAGAAATACCGTTTATTTCAAACAGCAATAATAAATTAAAGAAAAACACGTTGTTACCTTGCTCGTATGAAGAATATTTAGGGGCCTGTAACCAAGAAATTCCGGAAAGATGGTGGAAGGCACAACGTAAGAATATGATATAATTTATCGTTAAACGGCACTTTAACCCCCAACAAACTGTTTGACAACAGGATTGGTATAGACTAGTTCTATAAAACAAAACCTACGAAAAATCACGTTTTTAAGCATTTTATCGGTATTTTAAGCGTTTTGTCGACAAAATATTTTTTTCTTACCGTATTTAATTTTAGTTTTGGTTATTGAAATAAATAGTACGATAAATAATTGTTTTTTAAAATAATAATAAATAGGTTTACTCACTTAATAATAATGAATATATAACCCGAATTTATATGAAGAAGTTCATTGCATTTACGGCAATTTTAAGCTTACTAATTGGCTGTGGTAAATCAAGCGACAAAGGTGAATTAGTTGGTGTTAAAGGTGGGAAATGGCATCCTGAAAAACCTTATGGAATGACTTTGATTCCTGGAGGTTCATTTATAATGGGAAAATCTGACGATGATGTAGCCAATGTTGGGGACGCTACTACAAAAACAGTTACCGTTCGGTCTTTCTATATGGACGAAACGGAAATAACCAATAGTGAATATCGTCAATTTGTGGAATGGGTGAAAGATTCAACCATGAGGGTTCGATTAGCAATTCTTGCTGACGAATCCGGAATAAAAAAAGGTGATGCAAAAGGAGGCAAAGGCAAAAATACCGGAAGTATAGCTGATTTTGCTTTTAATGATTCTGATCCTGAAAAAATGACTGCATACGATAAATATATGTACGATAACTATTATAGTGTTGGTACAGATGATGATCCTTATGCCGGTAGAAAACTCAATCACAAGGTAAAATTAATCAAGGACACTAAATTATATCCCGACGAGTATTATACAGAAGTTATGGATTCCATGTATTTGCCAATGGAAGAGTCTTTTAATGGTCTAAGGACAATTGACGTAAACAAACTAAAATTCCGTTATTCATGGATGGATATTCAAGCTGCCGCAAAAGCCAAAACGGGTAAAAGAAAAGATTTTATTAGAACGGAACAAGTAAAAGTGTATCCTGACACAACAACATGGATTAAAGATTTTTCGTATTCTTATAATGAGCCGATGCACAATGATTACTTTTGGCATCAAGCCTATGGAGATTATCCTGTTGTGGGGGTGAACTGGAAACAGGCAAGAGCTTTTTGTGCATGGAGAACACTAAATAAAAACAGCTATATAAAATCTAAAAAGAAAGGTCACGATCAGACCAATAGTTTCAGGTTACCCACCGAGGCAGAATGGGAATACTCTGCCAGGGGAGGGTTAGAATCTGCAACTTATCCTTGGGGAGGACCTTATACGAAAAATGACAGGGGATGCTTTCTTGCCAATTTCAAACCGAACAGGGGAGATTATGCAGCTGACCAAGCATTGTATACGGTAGAAGCAAAATCATATGAGCCAAATGGATATAATCTTTATAATATGGCGGGGAATGTTTCTGAATGGACTGATACCTCTTACGATCCAAACGCCTACGAATACGTATCTTCAATGAACCCGAATGTTCAAGATTATAAAAATATGAGAAAGGTAGTTAGAGGCGGTTCATGGAAAGATGTTGCTTATTTCCTTCAAGTAAGTACTCGTGATCATGAATATGCGGATTCTGCAAGGAGTTATATTGGTTTTAGAACCGTTCAAGACTATATGGGAACCCAGGCAACCGAAAAAATTAAAAAGAAAAAATAAACTAACCTACATTTAATTAATTAATCTAAAAACGTAAACATTATGGCATTATTGAGTAAAAAAACTATGAATTTCTCTTATGGTATGGGAGCGGCAGTAGTAATTATTGGAGCTTTGTTCAAAATAACACATCTTGAGTTCCCTCCAATTTTTACAGGAAACGCAATGTTAACTTTAGGATTAGTAGTCGAAGCTTTGATTTTTGCACTTTCGGCATTTGAACCTGTTGAGGACGACCAATATTACAAATGGGAAAACGTTTATCCACAACTGCGTGACAAAAATGCAGTACCAGTTAAAACAGCTAAAACAGAAGCTCCTTCTTCTGATGTAGAAGGTTTATTGTCTAAGAAATTGGATGCTATGTTAAAAGAAGCTAAAATTGACGGTGAATTGATGGTTAGTTTAGGAAATAGCATCAAAAATTTTGAAGGTGCTGCCAAAAGTATTATGCCAACAGCAGATTCTATTGCTTCTACCAAAAAATATAGTGAAGAATTGTCTTTGGCTGCGGCCCAAATGGAATCTTTAAACAGTTTATATAAAATACAATTACAAAGTGCTTCAAGAAATGCCCAAATAAACGAAGAAGTATTGGAAAATAATGTAAAATTAAAAGAGCAAATGCAATCATTGACCACCAATTTGTCATCTTTGAACAATGTTTATGGTGGAATGCTTTCTGCAATGAATAACAAAGGATAATTAGTTTCGACTATAGGTATATATAACATTAACTAATTATTAGAAAATATGGCAGGAGGAAAATTGACACCAAGACAGAAAATGATAAACCTAATGTACTTGGTTTTTATTGCGATGTTGGCATTAAATATGTCTAAAGAGGTATTATCTGCATTTGGAATTTTGAATATTAAAATAGAGGAATCAAATTCATTAACCGATAGTAGAAATGAAAGTTCATTTCAACAATTAGCCCAAAAAGCTCAAGATCAGCCTGGTCAATATGGGGATAAAAAGTTGAAAGTAGAAAAAATAAGAGCACTTTCTAAAGAATTTTCTAGTTACATTGAAAACATTAAAGTTGAGATAACTAAAAAATATCCAAAAGATAAGGAAGGAAATTATCCTTTTGAACAAATGGATAAAGGTGATTTGATTGATAGAATGCTTTTTAGTCAAGAAAAATTGTCTGCAAAAGGAAAAGAATTTTTGAAAAAAATTCAAAATTTCCCAGCTCAAATTAAACAAATTGGAGGTAGTTCTATTGCTGAAATTGAAATGAATAAAATAGAAAAACGATTCGCAACTAAACCTGTTTTTTCAGAAAAAGCGGGAAAAGATTTACCATGGATGGAATATAATTACCATGGTTTTCCATTAATTGCTACAATAACTAAGTTAACACAATTACAAGCTGATATAAAAACAACCGAAAGTGATGTAATGACTGGGATGTTTCAATCAGACTTAGTTGCTGCTGCATCGCTTACCGCTTATCAACCTATAGTGGTTCTTGATAAATCTGTTTTCTTTCAAGGAGAAGCAGTTACAGGTAAAGTCATATTAGGGAAATTTGATCCCACACTTAAAGCTAAGTCGGTTATTTTAAATGGGGCAAGTTTGAATGCTGAAGCTGGACAAGCAAAATTTTCATTTGGTGCAGGTAATATTGGAGAACATCCAATTAGTGGTTCTTTTAATTTTGAAGAAAATGGAAAACCAATTCCTCTTCCTATTCAAAAAACTACTTATGTTGTTGTTGCTAGACCTAAATCAGCCACAATTTCTGCTGATAAAATGAATGTGGTGTATCGTGGTGTTGTAAACCCAATGACCATTTCATTTGCAGGATTATCACCCGATATGGTTTCGGCTTCTGCACCAGGATTGACGCGTATTGGAAATTCAAGTTCATACACTATGCGACCGGGAACAGGAACTGAAGTCAAAATTAATGTTGTGGGTAAACTTCCTGACGGAAAAACTGTTCCAGATACAAAAGTTTTTAGAATAAAAGGAATTCCTAGTCCGACAGGGACTATTAGAGGAGAAATGGGTGTCGTAAAAGGGCCTAAATCAAGTTTAGAAATTTCAACAATCGGAGCAAAATTAGTTGATTTTGATTTTGAGGTTGGTTTGGATGTTGTTGGATTTAATTTTAAAGTAGCAGGTCAGCCTAC
This sequence comes from Flavobacterium sp. UBA5153, assembly GCA_002413745.1. Taxonomy (GTDB): domain Bacteria; phylum Bacteroidota; class Bacteroidia; order Flavobacteriales; family Flavobacteriaceae; genus Flavobacterium. The sequence continues at coordinate 98,743 of DHXP01000078.1, forward strand.
CGTGGTCGTTCAAGGAAATAAATTAAATGCACAATGTAAATCTGTTCTTTCAAAAGTAGGAAGAGGCGATCAAGTTACCATTTCCGAAATCAAAACAAAACTTGTTGGAGCGGGTAGTTACTTGTTGCCAAGAACTGCACCGGTAATTTACGAAATACAATAAATAAGGAAGTTAGATGTATAGCCTACTTCAATAACTTATAATGATACCATGATGAATATAAGAAATTTTTTAATAGTTTTTATTTCTATTACCGGAGGTGTGGCTTCTTTTGCACAATCTAATTTGCTTAATGCGAAGGTGCCTGAACAAATAGGAATTAAGTCTGCAGCCCAACTCATTTCTGACAATGACAAACCGTTGGAATATGGTTATGTGGATGACAGGGATATTTTGATGGGTAAAATGACTTGGGAAATTATTGATTTAAGTGAAAGAATTAATTTCCCCATGTATTTTCCGGTAGATACGGCAAATATTGGGTCAGATAGGCGCTCTTTATACGATGTTTTGACAAAAGCCATCCGAAACGGAAAAATCACCGAAGTGTATTCAGACAGTTATTTCAACACTAAAAAATCTTATAAGGATATTAAAGCCTCTTTGACACGTATTGACACAACTGATGCCGGAAGAGAGCAAATCAATGCCGGAACTCAAATATCACCAGAGTATATCGTGAAGCAAGATCTTACCGCACAGGATGTTACGCAGTATAAAATTAAAGGGTATTGGTATTTTGACAAAAGGCAAAGTGAATTGAAATATCGTTTACTCGGTATTTGTCCTGTTACTCCAGATGTTTATACAATGAACAGTGATGAAAAAGATTACATTGAGTTGTTCTGGGTCTTTTTTCCATCGGCTAGAGAGGTTTTGCATGAAGCAAAATCATTTAACGATAAAAATTCGGCAATGCCAATTTCTTTTGATCAAATATTAAATTCAAGACATTTTAACAGTGTAATTTATCAAGAAGAAAATGTTTATGGTGACAGGTCAATTGCAAGTTATATGAAAGATAATGCCCAAAATCAATTACTCGAATCAGAAAGGGTCAAAGAAAAAATCCGTAATTTCGAATCAGATATGTGGAATTACTAGGTTCAATTTTATCTTATACAAAGAACTCTTGTCAATACGGCAAGAGTTCTTTGTTTTTAGATCTATGCTCTTGACTTTGCTGCAAGAAGATAACTTTATTGGCAGGTTATTATTTTAATATACGTTCTTTGCATTTTATTTTCAAAATTAATTCTCCCAATGATAGATTATTTAATAGTAGGTTCAGGATTGGCAGGCATTTCATTTTCTGAAATGGCATTGCAAAACAATAAATCTATTTTGGTACTGGATAACAATTCCCAAAATTCTTCAAAAATAGCCGGCGGTTTATACAACCCCGTTATTTTAAAACGTTTCAGCGAAGTGGGGCAGGCGAAAGAGCATTTGCTTATCATGAATGAATTTCTTTCTGTTTTGGAGAAAAAACTGGATTTTAAAGTAAATTTTAGAACGCCAATTTTAAGAAAGTTTTCTTCTGTCGAAGAACAAAACAACTGGTTCGCCGCTTCCGACAAAGTGAATCTGGCCCCTTTTTTGTCCACCAATTTAATTTCTAAAAAGTATACAGGAATGGATTCGCCTTTCGGATATGGCGAAGTATTACAAACCGGCTATGTGGACACGGCATTGCTGTTAAAAAAGTACAGGGAGTATCTTGTAAAAAATCAATTATTTCTTGAAGAATCATTTGAGTATACGCTGTTGCAGGAAGAAAACCATGGGATTCGTTACAAAGATATCCAAGCTAGGCATATTGTTTTTGCAGAAGGATTTGGGATGCATGCCAATCCTTACTTTAAGGATTTGCCTCTTGACGGTACAAAAGGAGAATTACTTGTAATAAAAGTTCCACAACTGAATTTAGATGTGATTGTAAATACAAGTGTTTTTATTTTGCCACTTGGAGACAATTTGTTCAAAATTGGAGCAACATACAATTGGGATGATAAAACAGATGTCCCTACCGAAGAAGGAAAAAATGAATTGGTTGAAAGAATAAGAGAGATAATTGACTGTGATTTTGAAATTGTGTCCCATTTTGCAGGAGTTCGGCCTACCGTCAAAGACAGAAGGCCGTTGGTGGGAACCTATTCAAATCACGATTCTATACATATTCTGAATGGGTTAGGAACCCGTGGTGTTATGCTTGGGCCGGCAATGGCAAAAGCATTATTTGAAAACATTGAACACCAAAAACCGTTGGATAAAGCAATTGACATTAAAAGATTTACCAAAAAAAGTTGATTTATTTTTTAAAATTTGGATTATAAGAAATAAACAGGTTAATGTATATATTCCTTGACCACCGTAAAACATACGGGAATAAAACAACATTGGAGGCAATTATCGCAATAAAAGCAACTTTTAGACTTGTATTAAAGATAAGATAAGAAATCACAAAAGCTGCAACTCCAAGCGCAACATTCAAGGCATAACTTACATACATGGCGCCATAAAAGAAGGAAGGTTCAATTTGATATTTCAAACCACAATGACTGCATTTTTCGTTCATTTTGAGTAATTTGGAAAAATGTAAAGGATTTTTATCCAAATACATACTCTCATTCTGACATCTAGGACAAGTTCCTGTTAAAATACTATTTAGTTTGGATCCTTTTTTTAACATTTGCAAAAAAATTAAATTTCTCCTTTTTTGGAGCCGCAAATTTACAAATACAAAACACAATAAATGCTTAATATACATAATTTATCCGTTTCTTTTGGAGGAACTTATTTGTTTGAAGAAGTTACCTTTCGATTGGGTGCCGGAGACCGAGTGGGTCTTGTCGGCAAAAACGGTGCGGGGAAATCGACCATGCTGAAAATTTTGGCAAAGGATTTTGCTCCAGATTCGGGAGTTATTTCCCAAGAAAAGGAAGTTCGAATGGGGTTTTTGCGTCAGGATATTGATTTTGAGCAAGGAAGAACGGTGCTCGAAGAAGCGTATGAAGCTTTTACGGATATTAAAATCGTAGAAAAAAAACTGGAAGAAATCAATCATCTTTTGGTTACCCGAACCGATTATGAAAGTGAGGAATACAGTCAAATTATAGAAGATTTATCCGATTACACACATCGTTTCGATTTGCTCGGTGGTTATAATTATATCGGAGACACCGAGAAAATTCTTCTTGGGCTGGGTTTCAAAAGAGACGTTTTCAATGATCAAACCGAAACTTTTTCTGGCGGATGGAGAATGCGTATCGAATTGGCCAAATTATTATTGCAGGCCAACGATGTTTTGCTTCTGGATGAACCAACGAATCACCTGGATATCGAAAGTATCATTTGGTTAGAGAGTTTCTTGCGTAATTATCCTGGCGTTGTAGTAATTGTTTCGCACGATAAAATGTTTTTGGACAATGTGACCAATAGAACCATAGAAATTTCCTTGGGGAAAGCATACGATTTCAACAAGCCCTATTCCGAATATCTGGAATTGCGACACGAAATTCGCGAAAAACAATTGGCAACACAAAAGAACCAAGCCAAAAAAATCGAGGAAACCGAGAAATTAATAGAGAAATTCCGTGCCAAAGCTTCTAAAGCATCGATGGCACAATCGATGATTAAAAAACTCGATAAAATTGAACGAATCGAAGTCGACGAAGACGATAATTCGGTGATGAATATCTCATTTCCATTATCAAAAGTTCCCGGAAGGGTGGTAATCGAGGCCGAAGATGTGACCAAAAAATACGGCGATAAAACCATCCTAAAAGACATTTCGCTTTTGGTGGAACGGGGAAGCAAGATTGCTTTTGTTGGACAAAACGGACAAGGGAAATCGACTTTCATCAAAGCAATTGTCAATGAATTTGAATTCGAGGGAAACATAAAATTAGGACACAACGTACAAGTGGGTTATTTTGCCCAAAATCAAGCAGAATATTTGGACGGTGAAATTACCTTGCTGCAAACGATGCAAGATGCAGCTACCGACACGAATCGTTCCAAAGTTCGCGATATGCTGGGTTCATTCCTGTTTCGTGGCGATGATGTCGAGAAAAAGGTAAAAGTTCTTTCCGGTGGCGAAAGAAACCGTTTGGCACTTTGTAAATTGCTTTTGCAACCCATCAACGTTTTGGTAATGGATGAGCCAACGAATCACTTGGATATAAAATCCAAAAATGTATTGAAAGCTGCCTTACAAAAATATGAAGGAACATTGCTTTTGGTTTCTCACGACAGGGATTTTCTTCAAGGAATGTCCAATATCGTTTATGAATTTAAAGATCAAAAAATAAAAGAATATTTGGGAGACGTCAATTACTTTTTGGAGCAACGCAATCTTGAAAATATGCGTGAAGTCGAGAAAAAGGACGCCTTAAAAACATCGGCTCCGAAAGAAAGCAATAAAGCATCTTATGAAGACCAGAAAAGAGGAAAGGCTTTGCAGAATCGCTTAAGCAAAGTCGAAAGTCAAATCAAGCAACTCGAAAAAGATCTTCAACACGATGACAAAATGTTGGCTTCCAATTATGATAAACATATCGAGGACGCTAAATTTTTTATGGCATACAACAAGAAAAAAGCCGAATTGGACAAACTGCTTTTGGATTGGGAAATCGTTCAGGAAGAAATTGACAATGTGGGTTTATAAAATCAGTCCAATTTTTTTTGAATGGGCAATTGCTTCGCTGCTGTCAGTAAAATAGCAAACTGCCACGTTTAAACTCTCCATATTTTTCAATGCAATTGTGACTTTTTCTTTTTTACGTTTACCAGTTTGCCTTATGTAAACTGCTTTTACGGTTAAAGGAAAAATTTTACTGATAGCTTCGTACAAAAAAGGATCGTGTTGTGAATCATCACCCATCAAAACATATTTCAAATTGGGATAAAATTCCAAAATGTGTTTTATTTTTTCAAATTTATGGTTATGACCACCCCTGCCAGTCCAGAAAAAATCAGAAAGACTGGATTTAATATCTTTCAGTAATAATACGGCTTTCGGCAATTTGTGAATTTCGGTAAATTTTACGATGAAACGATACAAATTCCATTCGCTGCTCGAAACATAAAAAAAAGCATTTTGTTCCTCCTTATTATTTCTTCCGGCCAAACCCAAGGCTTGATAATGCGGGACAACGTCGTCATAAATTTTTCTGGTATTTACATTTCGGAACAACAAATGGTATAACTTCTTCAACGGATTTAATGTGTATGAAATCAAAAATGTATCATCGATGTCCGAAATTATTCCAATATCTCCTTTATGTGGGCGAATGTAACTTTCCTTGGTTACTATTGTTTCGTTACCGTAAATAATGCTTACCTGATAATCAATCCATCCATATCCAACATTCTGGTCTAATGGAATGCAGAACTTAAAATAACCGTCAATCAGTGTTTTGGTGTGGATTGTAGTATTGTTGTGTTTCAGATAAACATTGGCATTTGCCTGTGTTTTAACCTGAAACAAACTGATGACCGCAGCTGCGTTTTTAAAGCTTTTTTTCTGAAAGTCATAATCTCTAGTCTTTGTTGGTTCAAAAACGTGTCCCATTACAATTAATTCCTGCTCATTTGCATATCCGCGGTACAATTTTAAAATGGGCTTCATTGTTTGGGATTTTGAAGTGTGAATAAAATTAATTAAATTTAAGCAATAAACGGACTAAAACTTTGAAAAATAATATATTAATGGTTGTTAATCCAATATCTGGTGGTGTCGATAAATTTGAATTTATTGAAGCTGCATTAATTTTTGCGTCCAATGAAAATCTGAATCTTGTGCAGTATGAAACTTCCGGTGAAAATGATATTTCAAAAGTGAAAATACTTTATGATAAATATAAACCAGAAAGAATTATTATTGTAGGTGGCGATGGAACCATAAAAATGGTGGCTGAAGCAATGGAAGACAAAGACGTGATTCTTGGAATTTTACCGGCTGGTTCGTCTAATGGCTTAGCGGTAGATTTAGATTTGATGAGAACGCTCGAAGAAAATTTAGAAATTGCCTTTTATGGTGATTACATCAAACTGGATACAATTGACATAAATGGCAAAAAATGTTACCACTTGAGCGATTTGGGATTGAATGCGGAACTTGTTAAAAACTACGAAAAAAGTGATGTTCGCGGTAAATGGGGTTATTTATTGCAAGCGTTGAACACTCTAATAGATTCAGGAGAGCCATTCACGGCAACGGTTACCGCTAACAATCAAACCATAAAATCTGAGGCAAGAATGATTGTAATTGCCAACTCAAAAAAATATGGCACCGGAGTAACCATCAATCCCAATGGCGTGATGAATGACGGAAAGTTTGAACTGGTGATTTTGAGAAATCTGGATTTAGTTGTTTTTGGAAAAATAATCACCGGCAACATTCCCATAAATTCTGAAGCTATTCAAATCATTTCAACCGATAAAGCAACAATCAAAACCAATTTTCCGGTAAGTTTCCAGATTGACGGTGAATACTGTGGAGTTGAGTCCGAACTTGAAATCAAGATTTCGCCCAATAAGGTTAAAGTGGCAATCCCTTAGTTTTTGATGCTTTTTTAAAAGGAGTAGCTCTTGCCAAACCACTTTTGGTTCAAAACAACAAAATACTTTTGCGACTTCATAATCAATAATTCGATTGTCGTGTTTCATAAACCCGAACATTTTTTCGGGGTTTTATTCCTGTGGAACTTTTGATTTCGAGATCAATATTCTAAAAAGAGACGAATATGAGGATTTGTTCTTTTTTTGTTTTTGTTGCAATCTTCATAAATATATTCAATCCGAAACAATTTCTTAACCATTCCTAAATATTCGGGGTCTTTCGGCTGTTGATTAACTTTTTTTTAACACAGAACTTACGTTGTGTTTTAATAATGTTAAAGAATACTTAAACTTAAAAAGTTTACAAATAATAAACTTATTGTCAATTTTGCGATCAATAATTTAATAATTGTAAAAATGAAAACACTATTAAGTAGTTTAATGCTACTCTTTTTTTTGGCAAGCTCTCAATTTGGCAGGGCGCAAAACACAAGTATTATAGGAATCGTCCACGATGAGCAAGCTCCTTTGTTCAGTGCTTCTGTTTTAGTTAAAGGAACTAATATTGGAGCCACAACAGATCCTGACGGTAAATTTAGTTTGGCAAATGTTGCTAATGGAAAACAACTTTTAGTGATATCTTATGTAGGATATAAATCTAAAGAAGTGGAAGTTAACGTAAACTCCAAGAATGGAGAGCTTAACATAGGGGATGTTTATTTGGAATCCCTTTCTGAAAGACTAAAGGAAGTTGTCGTAACGGCTTTAGGAATAAAAAGAGAGAAAAAGAGTTTGGGTTACTCCGTTCAAGAAGTTCAAGGAGATCTTACCAAAGCACGAAATGTGAATGCGTTAAGTTCTCTTTCCGGTAAAGTATCGGGTTTGATAATAGCAAATTCTGCTGAATTTTTCTCAGCTCCCAGAGTTTCCTTGAGAGGCAAGAATACATTGATAGTTGTTGACGGAGTTCCATTAGGCACTAGTTCATGGAACATCAGTCCGGATGACGTAGAAACAATGACAGTGCTAAAAGGGGCAAATGCAGGAGCTTTATATGGTTCTGATGGTGCAAATGGAGCAATCCAAATCACGACCAAAAGAGGGACAAAAGACCCTAGAGGTTTTGTGGTAGAATTAAATCAAAATTCAATGTATCAAGCAGGATTTAATGCTATTCCAAAAGTGCAAAATTCGTATGGTCCTGGTTCTTATGGAAATTACTCTTTTAAGGATGGAAAAGGAGGTGGTATTAATGATGCCGATTACGATCAATGGGGTCCAAAATTTAATGGGCAATTAATAGCCCAGTATGATAGTCCATTAGATGCAAACGGAAATCCAATTCCGACTCCTTGGACGAATAGAGGTAAAAACAATTTCACGAATTTTATGGAAAGTGGGCTTTTGGAAACAACCAATCTTTCCATAGCTTCAAAATTCGAAAATGGAAGTATTCGATTCTCCACCTCACATATTTATCAAAAAGGAATCAATCCCAATACTAAATTAAATACCATTAATTATAACTTGTCCGGGACTTATGATTTTGATAAAAAAACAAGCATTAATGCTTCGGCAAATTTTAATTATCAATCTTCTCCAAATAACCCTAATGTAAGTTATGGACCTAACAGCTATCTTTATAATATGGTTATATGGGGAGGCGCTGATTATGATGTTAGAGATTTAAGAGATTATTGGCAAAAAGGAAAAGAAGGTATTCAACAAAAGAATTTTGAATACACCAGATATAATAATCCTTATTTTATGGCTTATGAATGGCTTAGAGGGTATTATAGAAATGATTTTTCGGGTCAACTTAATTTAACGCATAAGTTTACCAAAGATTTCAATGTCCTTGTCCGTTCAAACCTTGCGACAAATAACTTGTTTCAAGACGAAAAATTTCCATATTCTGCCACCACTTACGGACGTGAAAAGGCACAAGGAGACTATAAGGAAAGGTACAATTATAGTACGAGCAGCTATAGTGATTTGATGTTCAATTATAAGAAAAAAATTAATGATTTTGAAATTACCGCATTGGTAGGGACTAATCTTGAAATAGAAAAAACACGTAGCAGTTTCGCTACAACAGATTATTTGATTGTTCCGGGATTGTATACTTTAAGTAATTCTCAAACACCTGTTCAGCCCACAAGTAACAGAACGGAATATCAAAACTACAGCGTATACAGTTCTGCGGATTTGTCTTATAAAGGATTTATGTATTTAGGACTTACCGGAAGATGGCAAAAAGATTCAAGACTTCCTCAAGCAAACGATGCTTTCTTTTATCCGTCGGCTTCGTTAAGTACGGTGTTAAGCAGTTTGTTTACAATGCCAGAAATGATTAATTTCTTAAAAGTAAGAGCTTCTTGGGCAAAAGTAGGGACATCTTTAACAGATATTTACAGTAATCTTGACACTTATTCATTGGGAACTCCATACACTATTGGCGGAACATCCTACAATCCGGTAAGTGTGAATTCAATCCTGTCAAATCCAAATTTAAAGCCGGCATTTAACTCTTCTACAGAGTTTGGTTTTGATACGGATATGTTCAATAACAGGTTGGGTTTAAATGTGACTTATTTTGTCAATAAAAACGGCCCCAGAATATTTGACCTTAACTATTCTGAAGCATCAGGTTATAGCGGTAAAAAGGAAAACGGAATTACCACGAGGACAAAAGGATTTGAAGTAGCATTAAATTCCACATTTATTAAAACAAAAGATTTTAGATGGAATATGGGATTTAACTGGTCTACTTACAAAGAATATTTGGATGAAGTATATACCAATACAGCCACGGGAGAAGTAATCACGAATGATGGAAGAATAAAAGTGGGAGAGCGTGTAGATGCTTTTTATGTACAGGATTTTATGAAATCTAGCACTGGACAAATAATCATTGGAAATAACGGAAAACCAATATTGGACACCTATTATACAAAAGCTGGGTATAAAAATCCGGATTGGGCGGCTGGATTAACAAATAAACTTGATTATAAAAATTTTACTTTAAGCTTTTCATTTGATGGAAGATATGGAGGTAAGATTGAGAATTATGTAAACCGAAAATTATGGCAAGGCGGTCGTCATCCTGATAGTGTTACTCCAGAAAGAGCCAATGATGTACTAGGAATTAAATCTTACGTAGCGGATGGGGTAGTTGTTACGGGAGGACAATTATCAAGAGATGGCGAAGGGAACGTAATTACAGACACCAGAACTTATGCTCCGAATACAACTAAAGTTTTTTATCAAGATTATGCCAAATCGTATTATGGCACACAAGTATACAACATCATCGATAAAACATTTGCCAAGCTAAGAGAGGTAACCTTGACTTACAAAATGCCTTCATCAGCATTAAAAAACACATTTGTTAATGAAATGTCAATGTCTTTGATAGGCAGGGATTTATTTTATTTCTCTAAGCACAAGAATATAGATTTAGACCAGTTTATTGACGAGGCTACATCTCCATTACAAACGCCAACGGTAAAAAGTTTTGGTGTCAATATTAATGTTAAATTTTAAAAGACAATAAAGATGAATACAAATAGTAAACATATAGGAAAAGGAATAATGCTGTTACTTATGATAGCCGTCCTTAATTCCTGCACAAATTTTGACCAGTTGGCAGTAAATCCAAATCTGGCTACAAGCGTACCTCCTTCAATGCTTCTTTCAGGAGTTATTTCGGATGTTATTTCGGATGGAGCTTGGAATGATACACAAAGGGACAATCAGTTTTGGGTGATTTCATTTGATTATTATGGCAATCAGGATTATAACTGGGGAGAAGCAGGTTTTAAATATAAAGTTTTGGCCAATGTTGATGCAATGGAAAAAGAGGCGCAAACTTTAGACTCTAAAAACATATATGAAGGATTGGGGAAATTTTTCAAAGCCTATTATTTTGATTATATGTCTAAAAGACTTGGTGATATTCCAATGTCCGAAGCATTAAAAGCCTCTGGGGAGCCAAGTATACAACAACCAAAATATGACACTCAAAAAGACGTATATGAACAAATTCTGACTTATTTGGAAGAATCCAATGACCAAATTGCATTAGCCAGAACCCAAGTAGGAATTGCTTCATTGCATGGAGACCCATTGTTTAAAGGAGATCTTCAAAAATGGCAAAAGGCCATTAACTCTTTCCACTTAAGAGTACTTATAAGCTTAAGTAACAGATCAAGCGAAATGGATGTTGCCTCAAGAATAAAAACAATTTTAGACAATCCGGGCAAATATCCATTAATGGGAGGTTTAGATGACAATATGGAACGTCGTTATGGGAATGAACAAAATAATTACTACCCGTTTAATCCCGGAAATTATGGATTCAATAGAAACCGCAACATAATTGGCGCCACTTATTTGAACTTGCTGAAAGATAATAACGATCCTAGAATTTATAAAGTTGCAGATCCAGCGTCAGCATTATATAACTCAAACGATCCGTTAAATTTAAATGCTTACGTAGGGGCAAATACGGGTGATGCTCAAGGACCTATGCAAGTAGCTTCTGATAACGGAATGTTATCCTATCCTAATGAGGCTAGATATTACAAAGGTTATGATGGAGAACCTTATATCATAATAGGGTATGCCGAACAGGAGTTCACTATCGCTGAAGCAATTAATAGAGGATATGTTACCGGAGACGCAAAGATGCATTATGAAAACGGAATAAAAGCGTCAATGGGTTTCTATAATGTATCCGTTGAAGATGTAAATGTATTTTTGGCGCAAGGAAATGTAAATTATGCGGGGAATAACATACAAGGGTTGCAACAAATTATCAAACAGAAATACATAGCCTTTTTTGATAATTCTGGACATGAAGCCTATTTTAATTATAGAAGAACTCAATTACCTGTGTTTAATGTTGGGGCTGCTAATAACAATGGGGGACTTATTCCTTTAAGATGGAAATATCCTCAATCTGAATTTCAAAATAACAGTGCGAACGTAAATGAAGCTTTGTCAAGACAGTATCAAGGGACTGATGATATAAATAAAAAAATGTGGATTTTGAATTAATTAAAACTATGAAGACTAAAGATAAAATAGTTGAAGTCTTTTTTTAAACAAATACCAGAATGCCAATAGAATCAATCGTAAAAAAAGAAGTAAGGTATAAGGTATTATTTAATATATGTAAAATATTTTTACTTGGTTTAAGAAAAGCAAACCGCCTCATAAGGGCGGTTTGTTGTGTTATAATATTTTCGGGAATGAAGTTGTTTTCTGTATTTTTTGGTTTAAATGCATAGAAAATCAGTGTGCATAATAATTATTTTACAATAAATAAAGATAGAATGTATGTAAAGTTAACAAATAGATAAACATCAAAAGTTTACAAATAGTAAAAAAATAATAAAATTTGCATTGCGGTTTGCCAATGTTAGAAATTGGTGTGTAAAGGCAGGAGAATAAATGTAATTATGGTTAATAAATACAATTAGGTTTTACTGGAAATATTGTAAAAAGGAACACAGAGGAAACGGATTGCCAAGGCAAAACACGGACAAAAATAGATTGTATAAAATCCGTTTAAATCCGTGTTTTCGCAAAGCAAATCGGCGTTTATCCGAGTCCTAAATTGAATCATATATGATGGTTTTTACTTTCACACAAAACCCAGAAGCGCTTATAATTATAATAGAGAAGTTACCCGAAAATCAAACTAATTTTATGAAAAAAGTGAAAAATAATAAAGCGATTAAAACAACACTTCACGCTATAGTGGCTTCGTTTGGAGTTTATTTCTGTATGTATGCTTTTCGAAAACCTTTTACGGTTGCAACCTATGAAGGGATTGCTTATTTTGGGGTGGATTATAAAATCTTACTTATAATTGCCCAAGTTTTAGGATATATGCTTTCAAAATTTATAGGGATAAAAATCATCTCGGAAATGGACAGTTCCAAGCGACGATTGTATCTTGTTGGGCTTATTTTTGCGGCAGAAGTGTCGTTGGTATTTTTTGGGTTGGTGCCAAGACCGTACAATATTGTTTTTATGTTCTTAAATGGCTTGCCTTTAGGAATGATTTGGGGTGTCGTTTTTTCGTATTTGGAAGGAAGGAGAAATACCGAAGTATTAGGAGTTGTTTTATGCAGTAGTTTCATTGTTTCTTCAGGATTTGTAAAATCAATAGGCAAATACACGATGGAACAATGGAATGTCTCGGAATATTGGATGCCTGCAGTGACGGGAGCATTGTTTGTTCTTCCATTATTGTTTTTTGCCTATTTATTGGAAAAAATACCGCAACCCAACAAGAAAGACCAGAGACAACGGGAGAAAAGGTTGCCTATGACTGGTGAAGAGAGAAAAAAAATTATGGCAAAGTTTGCTTTTCCGCTAATCATAATGGTGTTCTTTTTTGTCTTATTAACCGCTTTTAGGGATTTCAGGGACAATTTTGCCAGGGAACTTTGGGACAGTTTAGGATATCAAAATAGTAGCTCAATATATTCAATATCCGAAATTCCTATTGCCATCGCGGTGTTGCTTATTTTCAGTTCATTCGGATTTATAAAAAGCAATAAAAAAGCATTCTTAATGTATCATTATATCATCTTGATTAGTGCAATTTTGATAGGACTCAGTACTTGGGTTTTTCAAATGGGGCAAATAACTCCCTTTTCCTGGATGATTTTTACCGGATTTGGATTATATGCCTGCTATGTTCCTTTCAATGGTATTTTCTTTGATAGAATGATAGCGACTTTCAAAATAAAAGGAAATGCAGGTTTTCTGATCTATATATTTGATGCTTTTGGTTATTTGGGAAGTATGGGGGTTTTACTTTATAAAAATTTCGGGCTATCGTCATTATCATGGGTAAACTTTTTTATTTATGGGACTTATGTCATATCAGGAGTGGGAATTATAGGAATTTCGACATTAATCATCCATTTTAAAATAACGCATAAAAAGAAAATTACAGTAAAACCTTTAATAATTAGCATTCATGAATTGTAAAACAGATTTAATCGTTGTTGGCGGAGGGGTGCTCGGAACATTCCATGCCTTCCATGCCCTGCAAAACGGACTAACGGTAACTTTATTTGAAAAGGACAAACAGCCATTGGGGGCTACGGTACGTAATTTTGGACAAGTGGTGCCTTCGGGAATGGACATAAAATGGCAACAATACGGGAGAGAAAGTTTAAAGCTATATAAAGAAATTCAGCAAGAAATAGATTTGACCGTTCGTCAAAACGGAACCGTGTATATAGCTTCAAATGAGGAAGAATTAACTCTGTTGGAAGAATTGCATCAAATAAACAAGTCAAATGATTATTTGTCAAAATTATTGACGAAAGAAGAATGTATCGGGCAGTTTTCTGGGGTAAAGCCATCCTATGCACTTGGCGGCTTGTTTTTTCCTGAAGAAGCAACTGTTGATTCCATATACTTGATTCATCAGTTCCAAAAATATTTGATTGATAAATATAAATTGAAATACATTACAAACACAGCTGTGAAATCATGTGAAAGTGTTGGCAATGATATTGTAAAGGTAACGACGGCAAACGATGATGTTTATGAATCTTCTAAAGTTATAATATGTAATGGTAGCGATTTCAAATTATTGTATCCAGAACTGTATAACGACAGCGATTTAGAAGTCACCAAGCTTCAAATCCTTCAAACAAAACCTCAAGAAAACTATACTTTAAAAGGAAATATTTTAACAGGATTGTCCATTAGAAGATACGAGAGTTTTTCGGAATGTTCTTCTTACAAATTTATTAAAGAGAAAGAAGCCATAGACTCCCTGGAAAAAAAATGGGGAATACATATTATCTTCAAACAAGGGGTTGATGGTAGTATTTATTTTGGTGATTCACACGAATATGCCGATGCCAAAGATGCCGATTTATTGGGATATGAATTGAATATGGAGATTGACAATTTTATGATTCAAGAGGCCAAAAAAATAATTGATTTTCCAAATTGGGAATTGCAACGCAGGTGGACGGGTGTGTATTCCCAATGCAAGAATAAGGATATATTTCAAAAAACAATCGACAACAATATTCATATTGTCACCGGAATAGGTGGTAAGGGAATGACGGGAAGCGGTGGATTTTCAAAAGAGAATATCGCAACTATTTTTAATCTAAACACAGTTAGCTTGTAATGGTAAAAATGATAGTGTTTGACATGGCAGGAACCACCATAGATGAAGGTAATGCAGTTTATAAAACAGTGCAAAAAGTCGTGAACGATGGGGGATATGCTGCTTCCCTTGATGAGGTTTTGCTTTTGGGGGCTGGAAAAGAAAAACTTCAAGCAATTACCGATATTCTAAAAAGCAAAAACCCAGATCAAGATGTGGATGAAGAGGCTTTTCAGTTATTTCAAAAGTTTAAGGTTAGCTTGGAAGAAACCTATATGAATCTAGAAATAAAACCTTTTTCAGATGCGGAAAATGTTTTTGGACTGCTAAAACAAAAGAATATAAAAGTGGTTTTGAATACGGGATACGATTATGTTACGGCATCTACATTGTTGAAAAAAATTAACTGGAAAATGGGAAGAGAGTACGATGCGTTAATTACTGCGGATGACGTAAAAAATGGAAGACCAGCACCAGATATGATACTAAAAGCAATGGCATTATTTCAAATTATTAATCCTGATGAAGTTATTAAAGTAGGAGATTCTATAGTTGATATCGAAGAGGGAAAGGCGGCAAATTGCGGAATCGTTATTGGTGTGACGACAGGAGCGCAGACTCGAAAACAGCTAAATTCAGCATCTCCCAGCTATGTGTTTGATAATCTGACGGCTCTTTTGGAAATTATATAGTTAAAAATAGATACTAAACTAACGATATGTTTTTAAGTGGAAATTATCGTTAGTTTTCTTTGTCCTTTATAAAAAAATACAAAACTAACATTTTACAAGAGCTGGTTCCTTTGTTGACAGGAACATGAGGAATTCGGCCATCAAAAAACAAAGAGTCCCCTTCTCTGAGGATTACTTCTTCCTTGTCTATGAGGTAGGTGATTTCGCCACTTAAAATGTATTTGAATTCGAAAGCATCTGTAATTACTTTTTCTCTTTTGGAATTTGGTTTCACTTCCAAAAGAACGGCTTCAAACCCCATAGAGGTCAATTGTTTACTGAAGATGAATTTATAGGTAAATCCTTCCGCTTCAATCTCTTTTTCGAGATCGGTATATTCGTCATGACGGGCAACTATAAATTTGACGTTGTTTTCGGGGTCTAGATTTTCAAAAAAAATACTTACCGGAGTGTCTAAAGAGGCTATAAGACTTAATAAAACAGGTAATGAAGGTATCGTTCTTCCGTTTTCAATTCGAGAAATGAGACCATTACTTACATTGGCCCTTGAAGCTACCTCGCTAATGGTAAGTTGTTTTTCTTTTCTGATTTTTTTAATGCGTTTCCCTATTCCAATAAGATAATCTTCCACGGTGACTTTGTTTTAATAACAAATAAACCAAATAAATAAACCATATCAAAATAGGTTATTGTTTTTCTTTATGGAAACAAAAGTTTTTGAAAATGATATTTCGAATCGAAGTTTTTATGCACCTGTCATGTTCTCCAAAAGATTCCAGTTTATTTAAATCTAAAAATTGCGAAAGTGCAATTCCTGCCAATTCGCTTTCCTTGAACAATCCAATAAAATGACAGTTCGTGTTTTTTGGAGCCGGTTTCCCCAAAATTTCTAAATATTCCTTGCTTAGGAAAATGTTTTCAATAGCAAATTTATTCCAGCTATTTGGAAACTGTGCCGTTGGGGAATACATTTTTATGGATAACGGGGGCTTCAAATTATAATTAAAAAGTTAAAATACCTGTTTTGCAAATAGAAACCAAAACATTGTCGTCCGATAAAAAAAATTAAAATCGAATAATGCTTTTATTGACGGGACTTATAAAACATATCGCCCCGCTGGGGCTTATTATTTGGGTAGCAATTTTTCTACAAACATTCCGTCCCGATGGGACTAAAACAGCTCCGTTAGGAGCGAAATGTTTGTAGAATGAATAGTTATTCCTTGATTAAAGCCCCATCGGGGCGATATGTATATATTTTTAAAATTTAATCGGACAACAATGAAACCAAAATAACCCTTAATTTAGAATTGAAAAATCCGTGTTTTGGCATTAAATTTGGGTTGTTTTTAAAACTTCAAAACACTGAATTTCAGCAGTCTAACTAATATCTGAGACGTTTGTTTTCTGCAAATAATTACTCCTAATAGGTTATGCATAATGCTTGTTATATGAATAAATTTATGTTACTGTATATTTAGTTAATTATTTGTGTATTTCATCGATTATTTTTACATATTATCGATATTATGATTATCTTAGTTCATTAGTAATCGTTAAAAGTTTTTATCATGAAAAAAATATTCGCACTGCTGTTAATAATCGCGTTTTCATTTGTAATGAAAGCAGATGTTTCAGTTTCTGAAAAAAACGCACTCATAAAATTTTATGATGCTACAAACGGTGCCAACTGGACAACAAAATGGGATTTGAAAGCTCCCGTTTCTTCTTGGTTTGGTGTGGAATTACAAGATGACAAAGTTATTTCGATTCAATTACCCGACAATAATTTAGTGGGGGAATTGCCTTCAGAAATTTCAGATTTATTGTATTTGAAAAGTCTTAATTTGTTCAAAAACTCTATTTCAGGAACCATTCCTTCCTCAATTGGCAATATGAAATCATTAGAGTCGCTTCGTTTATCATTCAATAAATTATCTGGATCTATTCCTGTTTCAATAGATGAGGCGTCTTCTTTGAAAACTTTGGAGTTGTTCATGAATAGATTTACAGGAAATATTCCTTTCGAAATAGGTAAACTAAGCAATTTAGAAACATTGTCTTTATACAATAATGAAATTGAAGGTCAAATTCCATCTTCTGTTTATGAGTTGAAAAATTTAAAAGTGTTGCTTTTAAACAGTAATAAAATATCAGGAACCTTGAGTCAGTCTATTTCAAATCTTACCGAACTTCAACAATTAAGTTTATTTGATAATAAGATGGAAGGACAAGTTCTTTTTGAATTAGAAAAATTAAAAAAGCTAACAGAAATGAATATTTCCTATAATCAGTTTAGTGGGTTGGTTTCTAAAAAGATGGCGAAATTAGATGTATTGGGAATGACCATGATAAACAGTAAAGGTGTTGCTGCCGCATTAAATGTGGCAATGGACAGAAAAACAGCAATTGTTTCTGAGGAGGAATAATCATATAACGTAACTACTTGCAGATTGGGAATTGGTTCAATCTGACACTCTAAAAATTAAGTTAACAGTAATGTTTCAATAATCAGTAAAAACCCGTGAAGCTTGCTTCACGGGTTTTTTGTAAATCCCCATTTTTGTTAATACCATTGGTTAATATGTTTTAGTCCAATCGTTCTGGTATAATGCCGCTGTATATTTCATTTAGTTCTCCCGATAGCTATCGGGATTATTGGACTAATTTGAAATAACTAGCGGTATAATTTGTCAAGTCCTGAAAATAGTTGAGGATAAACTATTTTTCGATATTATACTTTCGTAAGTAGTCCCGAACTTTAATACCTGATTCTTTTAAATCCTCGTCTTTCCAATTTCCTTCAGACTTTGCTGATTTTTTTAGAATAGAACAACTTTCATCTTTATCGGAAACAGACCAAGTGATCCAGCTTATTTTTTTAGCTTCCATCCAATCGATGTATTCCTGCCAGGCAGTATAATTTAAGGGACCGTCGCCGGATGCTCCCATTCCCGCTGACTCGGAAACGAAAATGGGTAATCCGCTTTTTATGGCATCATCGGTTCTGTCCCGCAGCCATTTTTCGTGAGTGCCTGCATAAAAATGCATGGTGTACATCAAATTATCATATCCTTTTATAGGATTTGCTGCAGGTAGTTGGATGTCTTGATCCCAATGAGGGCTACCCACGAGAATAATATTATCTGGATCGTTTGCCCTTATGACTTTAATAACTTCTTCGGAATAGGCTTTTACTTCATCCCAAGTTTCATAATCCGGCTCATTGTAAACTTCATAAATAACATTCGGATATTTACCGTATTTTTTCGACATTTCCGCAAAAAACTCCTTCGCTTCTTTTAGATTTATATTATGACTGTGCCAATCGATAATCACATAAATATCTGCTTTGATGGCGCCATCAACAACTGATTCAATTTTTTCTTTTGAAAAAACAGGGTCCTTTTTATAGGGTTTATCGCCAACTTCAACTCCCATTGCTGCACGAACCACATTGCAATTAAAATCTTTTTTCAGCCAATTTACAGCTCCTTCATTATAGAATCTTGGCCAGAAACTATGCCAGCCAAAACTCAAACCGCGAAGAACTATAGGCGTTCCGTTTTTATCGACGAGTTGTGTTCCTTCGACTTTTAACTGCCCGTGATGTTTTACAAACTGGGCATTTGATAAAGTAGAAATCGATAAAAACAATAATCCAATAATATTAGATTTTATCTTCATTATTTTATTTAGTTAATTTTAAAACGATTACATCGTGTGGAGCAATTTCAGAATTGAATGCTTTTTTAGTGGTGCCAATTGCTTTGTTTTCCCAAAGATTTTTAATTTTATAAACGGTCGTATTTAAATTAGCTTCTAAATTAAAATCAGCATCTTTTATAGTTTGTTTTTTCCAGTCAAAATTTATCTTTTTAGCCACTTCGCTTCTGTTCACGAAAGTGATTGCCCAGTTTTCGTCTGACAAAGGTTTTACCCAAACTTCCAATCCGTCTTCGGATGAATATTTAAAACCTTGAACCCCTAATTTATCTTGGTTTATTGCAATTATTTCTTTGTTTGTTAAAATTGCCAATGTTTCCTTAGACATTTTTCTAAGGTCATTCCCAGCAATAAGGGGCGAAGCCATTATAGACCACATAGTGAAATGTGCTTTGTCTTCGGTATTTGTCATTCCGTCACCCACTTCGAGCATGTCAAAATCATTCCAATGATCAGGACCTGAAAATTTACGGATGTCTTTTCTCATTTCAAGAATTTTCATAAATCCCCAAGAAGACCAATTTCCTTCTTTGTGCTTAAATTCACAATCAAAACAAGGATAAATATCCCCGGAGATTCTCCAAAGATTACCAACAGGTTGTGCCCAATTCCATGGTTGATTATCACCCCATTCACATAAGCTAAAAACAATAGGTTTTCCCGCAGTTTTCAGTGCATTACTCATTGTGGTGTAGGCTTCTTTCGCATTAATTCCTTGAGTGTTACACCAATCGTATTTTAGATAATCGATATTTAAACCTGCATAAAATCGAGCATCTTGGTATTCGTATCCTCGAGTTCCTGGATATCCCGCACAAGTTCTTGTACCTGCGCAATTATACAATCCAAATTTTAATCCCTTTGAATGAACATATTCAATTAAAGATTTCATTCCGCTTGGAAATTTAATTGGATCCGGGACTAGATTCCCATTTCCATCACGCTCTTTAGCCATCCAGCCATCATCGAGAACAATATAATTATAACCCGCGGCTGCCATACCTGAAGCAACCATTATGTCAGCAGTTTCCTTGACTAATTTTTCGTCAATATTAGTTTGAAATGTGTTCCAGGAATTCCAGCCCATCGGTGGAGTCATGGCCAGACCTTCATATTTTCCGGATCCTTGGGTATAAGTATTGCCTTGAGCAATCGAAGCTATCGATAAGCTAAGAAGTAGTAATGAATAGATTACTTTTTTCATGTTAAGTGTGTTTGTTTATTTAATTGTGTTGATTTTAATTTCTGATTTTTTTAATCCATTTGCAGATGCTGTTAATACAATTTCACCTGCTTCGCCTGTCGTTTGCACGATAACTTGCGCTAAACCACTAAAAAGAGTTCTTTTATAGGATGGAGCTGGAGTAATTATTTGAATTGTTCCCGGATTTGTATTAACGGTTCCCCATTTGTATTTAAAAATCAAAGGAATTGCAACTATCGAAATTGTATTACTTCCGGCACGAAGGATTGATTTGTCTAATTTAAAGGCGTCTCCTTTTTTATTTTCCGGAATGTTTTTAGCAATTTCATTTCCATTGATGAAAATAGATTGGGTTTGACCAATGCTATTATAAAACAAATTGATTTGGGTTTCATTAAAATTTTGGGGTAAGTCAAAAGTGGTTCTATAGACAATTGCTTTTACTTTTTTGCCAAAAAGGGTGTCTCTGCTGTCTTTGAATGCATTTTGCCAATTAGAAATGTCAACATTATCTGCCGCCTTCTCTTTAGAAGTCAAGTCGCTGATGAATTTTTCTTTTAAATTAGAAATGGCAATAATAGTGTTTGTTTCTATATATTTATCGGCTTCAAGAGAAGTTGGTTTTCCATTTCCTACTCCGATAATCTTTCCAGGTCCAGAGATAGAAAAGGTGATTTCTTTATCAGAAGTGGGTACATGTAATCCTGATTTATCTTTGGTGTCAATAGTAATCATCGCTATATTATCTTTATTGGCGTCAAGCGTCCTTTTATTGGATTCTAAATTTACCGAAACGGCTGTGCCTGTAGTTTTTACTACATCATTCAGGATTTTTTTACCGTTTTTGAACCCTACAGCTTCTAATGTACCCGGTTGGTAATTCACTTTCCATTCCAAGTGACTGTTTTTCTCCATTGTTTTTCTGCCTTGACTCTTTTTATTCAAAAAAAGTTCCACTTCATCGCAATTGCTGTATGCCCAAACGTCTATTGGTTGTCCTTCTTTACCTTTCCAGTTCCAATGAGGTAAAATATGCAAAATAGGCACATTGTCCCACCATGATTTTAAATACCACGCATCGTCTTTATAAAAACCACATTGGTCCACCATACCAAAATAGGAACCTACAGACGGGAATTCATAAGGGGTGGGTTCACCACGATAATCAAAACCAGTCCAAATGAAGATTCCTGCAAGGTAAGGACGAGAAGCATAATGCTTCCAACCTTCCTCTAAACTGAATGCTTCGGGAGCTGGTTTTCGATCATAAGCCGCTTTGAATTGATTTTTTTCATCATCAAAATAGATGCCTCTTGTGGCAAACGTAGAACCTTCTTCGGTTCCCCAACTGGATAGCAAAGGGAAGTTTTTATGGTGCTTATCCGTACTGCCGTGTTTAATATAATTATATCCAATAACATCTACGGCAGTGGCTATTCCATTATCCCAATTACCGCTTACGGCCGCAGTTATTCCACGGGTGGTATCGATAGTTTTTGCATAATCCTGCATGGTTCTTGCCATTCGAGCACCGATGATATTTCCCTCCACCCCCCATTCTTCATTGGCTATAGACCAACTGATAACACTAGGATGATTTCTGTCACGGATCATCATTCGTTTAAGATCATTCAGTTGTACCTGAGTGGTTCCCATCAATCGGTTTTCATCAATGACTAACATCCCTAAACGGTCACAAGCGTCTAATAACTCAGGTGTGGGCGGATTATGTGAACATCTGTAAGCGTTACTTCCAAATGATTTTAGAGTGGCAATACGAAAATCCTGCAAACCATCAGGCATAGCTGAACCAACACCGGCATGATCTTGATGGTTGTTTGTCCCTTTTATTTTAATATGTTTTTCATTTAAGAAAAAGCCTTCATTTGGATCAAAACGAAGGGTACGTATGCCAAAAGTGGTTTCGTATGTGTCTATTAATTTGTCTCCAATAAAAACAGAATGAATCATTTTATGTAAATACGGGGTTTCAACTGACCACAAATTCGGATTGTCAACGGATAGGGTAGCACTAAACTCTTTGGTTTCCATTGGTTTCAAACTTAAATTATTAATTGTTGCAGTAGCAATAGATTTTCCGGTTGCGTCTAAAACAGTTTGAATAATTTTAAAGTTTTGGGGTTCGCCACCTTCATTAATTACCGAAACTTTTGAAGTTAGCTCGGCATTCTTTCCATTTATTTTTGTCGATACAAATGTTCCGTCAGCAGGAATATGCAACGGATTGGTTTTGTTTAGCCATACATGACGATACATACCGGCTCCTTCGTAAAACCAACCTTCTTCCATAGTTGCATCGACACGAACGGCTATTGTGTTTTCGCCTCCATAATTGATGTAATCAGTAATATCGTACTCAAAGCCCAAATAGCCACTGGGTTCGGTTCCCAGATAATGTCCGTTTACCCAAACAATTGAGTTGCGAAAAACACCATCAAAAGCAATATGGATGCGGCGACCCAAATCACTTTCGGGGATGGTTATTTTTTTGCGGTACCAGCCCACACTGGCATCAGGAAATTTTCTTCCGATAGCTTTAAAACCATGACTATAACTTGCTTCTTTACTAAAAGGTTGTTCTACTGCCCAATCGTGCGGTAAATCTAATTTTCTCCAGGCACGGTCGTCAAAATCTTGAGAAGCAGCGCCATCTCCATAAGATGTTTTGGCTAAATAAGAAAAATAACTTGTTCCGTTATTGAAATCTTTTTGGGTATCATAAGGATGTCCGAACGCAAACTTCCAACCGTGGTCAATTGATATGTGTTCTCTTTCCTGCGATGCCGGTTTAGACTGTGCAAAAAGCAGCGTGGTAAACAGGAGTAAAATAAGAACAGTTGAAAAACTCTTTTTTAATATTTTCATAGAATAAAAATAGTCCTTTACAAGGAAATTTACAAATAAAACACTCTTTGAAATAAGATGCTAACGGGTATTCTGTCATTATTTTTTATTAATCTTAGCTTAAAAAAAGAATTCCCTAATGCTCAATTAGGGAATGTCTTAAAAACTAACTCAAAGAAACCAAAATATTATTTGAGCACGAAGCCCATATCATCAATAAGAATTGTGTTACCTCCAAAATTACCTGATTCTTGTAAAGTTAACTGATCCCAAGTAGTCGGATTTCCAACATCTGAAAATGGAATTTTAGTGTATGTCCAATCAGAAGATAATTTTTAAACAATTTAAAAACAAATATATAACACCGGTTAACATCAAATTAATAGTATTATATCATTTAATGATACTGTTTTTACTTCATAACTTTTAAGTAATAGATATGAAAATAATAACTATCATTATTTATGGTATATGTAATTTTTTGCCAAAAAAAGTATGATAATAAGAATTAAATTAATAGATAAGTGGTCCGTTTTAGATTCAAACGATTTCGAAGGATGGTAAAAAAAATGAAGCAGAAACGGGGAGTTATAATATTCGCTTTAAACCAGAAAAATCTTCTCTATATTGACTAGGGGTGCGTTTTTTAATGGACTTGAAACTTCTGTTAAAATTGGCTATATTATTGAAGCCGGACTTGAATGCAATTTCAGAAATGCTTAAATCTTTCTCTACTATCCATCTGGCGGCATAACCAATTCTGATGTCATTTATATAATTCACAAAAGTTTTTCCAGTACGTTTTTTAATAAATCTGTTAAATGAAATGCTGGTCATGCTTGCCACTTTAGAAACGTCCTCTAAAGATATTTTTTTGGCAAAGTTTTTTTGCACATACTCATATACTAATTTCATTTTGTCATAGTCATCGAAAGTAGCGTAATCAACTGTGTAAGTAGACAAAAGCCTTTGATTCCTGGAGTTGGCTAAATCATATAGTATGGATGTAATCTCCAGAAAATAATCCATTCCGTCTAATTTCGAAATTTTAATGAGTCGAGGGGAAAGCTCTTCAGTAATTTTTTTTGAAAATAAAATACCATGAATCGAACGATTAAACATGTCTTTTATTGGACCCATTATTCTTCTGGATAACAAGGATTCATGAAATAAATCATTGTGAAATTGAATTGTTACCTCGTGAATTTGCTTGCTTGAGCATTTATTTAATTCCCATCCATGATATAAATTAGGGCCAATTAGAACCAATTCTACATCGTCAATTTCTTCTATATTATCGCCAACAACACGTTTAACCCCTTTGCCATTTAGGATGAAATTGATCTCGAATTCAGGGTGATAGTGTACCGGAAAATCAAAAGTATCCTTAACCCTGTCAAAAACTAAAAAACTATCAAGCGGAGAAAGAGGAGGTATTTCTCTGTAAAAATTCTTTAAACTACTCATGTTGTATTTTTGTTTGCAATAATATGACATATAATTGATAAAATAATATTAATTCATGGGGAGTCGTCGAATTATCTTTGAAAAATGCAATTATTGAATTTTTACAAACAATAGGAATAATAAACATTAATCGCTTTTAATATAACCAGTTTTTATAATTTTGATAATTACATTCGAAAAATATTATTTTTTTCTTGAATCAAATAATTCAACGTTACAAAACCTAAAATTAGATTTATAGTTCTCTTTTCCAGCTATTCAAATTAACAATTACAAATATGAAAAAATCCATTACGGTGCTATTAACTTATTTTTTTATTGGAACTTCCTGTTCCCTAAAAGCTCAAGCTATTGATACTAAATTATCTATTTCCGACAAAAAATCGACTCCTGAAACTGTAACACTGTACAAAAATTTAACAAAATTAATCAATAAAGGAATAATGTTCGGCCATCAGGATGATTTGGCCTATGGCGTAAACTGGAAATATGAAGCCGGGAGAAGCGACGTGAAAGAGGTTGCGGGAGATTATCCGGCAGTTTACGGATGGGATCTTGGCGGGTTAGAAAAAAAGTCAGCCAAGAATATTGACGGTGTTCCTTTTGACAAGATGAAACAGTACATCAAAGACGCTCACGCCAGAGGTGGAATCATCACCATTAGCTGGCATTTTGATAATCCTTTGACTGGGAAAAATGCTTGGGATACCACTCCAAAATCTCTTGCATCTGCATTACCGGGAGGAGTAAGTCACGAAAAATTTAAATCTTGGTTAGATGAAGCCGCAAAATTCATTTTGTCTTTAAAAGACGAAAAAGGAAAAGCAATTCCGATGCTCTATCGCCCATATCATGAACTTACAGGAAACTGGTTTTGGTGGTGTAAAAACAACGGAAGCCCCGAGGAATTCAAAACATTATGGAAGTTCACGATTGATTATTTACAAAAAAAAGGGGTTCATAATTTAATTTATGTTTACAATACTGCCGGTTTTAAAAACAAGGAAGAGTTTTTGGAATATTATCCAGGATCTGATTATGCAGACATTTTAAGTTTTGACAATTACCAATATAATGACCCCACTAAAGACAATTCATTTATTGAAAATTGCCAAAGACAATTCAAAATTATGGATGAAGTTGCCAAAGAACAAAATAAAATCATGGCTTTTGCCGAAACGGGATATGAACAAATTCCTTATGATAAATGGTGGACGGATACTTTGATGAAAGCAATTGGTGATTATAAAATTTCCTATGTTTTGGTTTGGAGAAACCATGGCTGGAATGAATCCCTGAATCCGCCACACATGCACTACTATGCACCATACAAAGGTCAGCTGAGTGAAAAAGACTTTGTTGATTTTTACAATCTTGACAAAATTTTATTCGAGAAAGATGTTGCAAAAGAAAATATTTACAAAAAATAATCAGTAACCTCTTAATTTTAAGATTTATCACCTAAAAAAATGCACAATAAAGTTAGTTTAAAAGAAAAAGTTGGTTACGGATTGGGAGATGCTGCTTCTTCCATGTTCTGGAAAATATTTAGCATGTATCTTATGTTTTTTTACACCGATGTATTCGGATTGGCACCAGCCGTAGTAGGAACTATGTTTTTGATTACTAGAATCTGGGATTCCTGTTTTGACCCTTTGGTTGGAATCATAGCAGATAGAACAAAAACACGTTGGGGTAAATTCAGACCTTATCTATTATGGACTGCCATACCTTTCGCTGTCATAGGTGTGTTGACATTTTATACTCCTGATTTTGATGCAAAGGGGAAAATAATTTATGCTTATGTAACCTATTCTTTGATGATGATGGTATATTCAATAATCAATGTTCCTTATGCATCCTTGCTAGGTGTAATGTCATCTGATAGAAAAGAACGAACAACACTATCTTCCTATCGAATGGTTTTTGCTTTTGGTGGAAGCTTACTGGCACTATGGCTTATAGAACCTCTTGTGAATCATTTTGGAGGTAATATGAATTCAAAAATAGGTTGGTTATATACCATTATAGTTTTTGGAATCATCACCACTATTTTTTTCTGGGGATGTTTTTTTCTAACCAAAGAACGGGTTAAACCAATCTCTGATGAAAAAACTGTTTTAAAAGAAGACCTCAAAGATCTTTGGAAAAACAAACCTTGGTGGATTCTTCTTGGTGCCGGAATTGGTACCTTGGTATTCAATTCAATTCGTGATGGCGCGGCAGTTTATTACTTTAAATATTATGTAAGTCATACCGTGAGCTATAGTTTTAATGTCTTTGGAGAGACTTTTGCCATGACGCCCACTTCCTTATACTTGGTTTTAGGTCAAGCGGCAAATATTATTGGAGTGATTGCAGCGACACCAATCGCAAATAGAATCGGGAAAAAAAATACCTTTTTCGGAGCAATGACTTTGGCGGCAATTTTAAGTGTAATATTCTATTTCTTCGGAAAAGAAGATGTGTTGCTGATTATGGTTTTCCAAGTACTGATAAGCATTTGCGCAGGTTGTATTTTCCCTTTAATATGGTCAATGTACGCCGATAGTGCGGATTACTCTGAATGGAAACAAGGAAGAAGAGCTACTGGACTTGTATTTTCAGCTTCTTCAATGTCACAAAAATTTGGTTGGACAATAGGTGGAGCCGCAACAGGATGGCTTTTGGGATATTATGGTTTTCAGGCAAATATTGAGCAAACTGCAGTAACCCAAAATGGAATTCAGTTAATGTTGAGTATTCTTCCAGCAATTGCAGCAGCAGTTTCCGTGCTTTTTATTCTATTCTATCCACTGACGGAAGAAAAATTGGAAACAATAGAACAAGACCTGAATAACAAAAGAAATTTAACAAATTAATATTTGATTTTAGAACTATCAATCATGAATACAGAAGCAATAAATACAGATTTCCAGAAAAGAAAAATTGAAATTGAAAACGAATTTCAACAGCTAATAGAAAATAAAAACGAACCACAATCTTATGTGGGAAACGGGATATTCAAACGTTATAAAAACCCTGTCGTAACAGCAAATCATGCTCCAGTCGAATGGCGTTATGACTTAAACGAAGCCACAAATCCATTTTTAATGGAACGAATTGGCATCAATGCTACTTTCAACGCTGGCGCGATGAAATGGAATAACAAATATATTCTTGCTGTTCGTGTGGAAGGTGTCGATAGAAAGTCATTCTTTGCCATAGCGGAAAGTCCAAATGGAATTGATAATTTCAAATTTTGGGACAAACCTTGTGTTATTCCGCAAACCGAAGAACCAGACACAAACGTTTACGATATGCGTTTGACAAACCATGAAGACGGCTGGATTTACGGTATTTTTTGTACCGAAAGAAAGGATCCTAAAGCCCCTAAAGGAGATACGAGCATGGCTATTGCCAATGCGGGAATTGTTCGTACCAAAGATTTAGTAAATTGGGAAAGATTGCCTGATTTGATTTCGAATACAGGTCAGCAAAGAAATGTAGTTTTGCATCCTGAATTCGTAGATGGGAAATATGCTTTATACACCCGTCCGCAAGATGGATTTATTGATGTTGGAAGCGGAGGCGGAATTGGTCTTGGTTATATCGATGACATGAAAAATCCAATCGTAAAAGATGAGCAAATTATTTTTGGCAAACAATATCATACGATTTATGAGTTGAAAAACGGTCTTGGTCCAGCACCGATAAAAACAGAAAAAGGGTGGTTGCATTTGGCTCACGGCGTTAGAAATACAGCTGCCGGATTGCGCTATACTTTGTATATGTTTATGACTGATTTAAATGATATTTCGAAAGTGACTCATGTTCCTGCTGGACATTTTATGGCTCCTGAAGGAATGGAGAGAATTGGCGATGTCTCAAACGTGTTGTTTTCAAACGGTTGGATTGAAGATGAAGACGGTACCGTTTTTATTTATTACGCTTCTTCGGATACGAGAATGCACGTGGCCGTTTCATCAGTTGAAAAATTAATTGATTATGTAATGAACTCGCCTGAAGATACCTTTACATCTGCAGGTTCCGTAAATACTATTATTGAACAAGTAAATAAAAATAAAGAAATTTTATAATCTGTGTCAACAAAATTAAATCATCTAAAAACCGAATTAACAACCGAACTCAATAACATTCTTGGGTATTGGTCGGAATTTACAATCGATATTGAAAATGACGGTTTTATAGGTCAAATAGATTATAACAATCATAAAAATTACCAGGCCGAAAAAGGGTCTGTTTTAAATGCTAGGATTCTGTGGGCTTTTTCTTCGGGCTATCAATTAACAAAAAACGAGGAGCATAAAAAGATCGCTAAGCGTGCGTTTGACTATATTGTCAATCATTTTTATGACGCAGAATTTGGCGGCATTTTTTGGAGTTTAAATCACGACGGAACTCCAAAAGACACAAAAAATCAAATTTACGCTTTGGGTTTTGTTATTTATGGAATGTCTGAATATTATGCGATTTCAAAAGAGGAAAAAGCATTGGAAATAGCCATTTCTTTGTATAAAACTATACAGAAATATAGTTATGACCCAATTCACAAGGGATATTTCGAGGCTTTTACACGCGATTGGCAACCCATAGATGATTTACGTTTGAGCGACAAAGACGCAAACGAAAAGAAAACAATGAATACCCATTTGCATATCGTTGAAGGCTATGTTAATTTATATAAAGTATGGAAAGATGAAACTTTAAGAAAAGATATTATCGAGTTACTTGAAGTTGTAGACACTTATTTTATTAATGAAAAAACGGGACATTTAAGACTGTTTTTTGATGAAAACTGGGTAGAAAAACCAGACGTAATATCTTATGGACATGATATTGAAGCCGCTTGGTTATTATTGCAATGCGCAGAAATTACGGAAGACAAAAATTTAATAGATCGTTTTAAAAAACACGCCATCCAGTTAGCCGATGCTGCCAAAGAGGGCATTGATAAAGATGGTGGTTTGTGGTATGAATTAAAACCGGAAAATAATGAATTGGTAGCCGAAAAGCATTCATGGCCACAAGCGGAACTGATGATTGGATATTTCAACGCATGGCAACTTTCTGGAGACGAATCGTATTTAGAAATTGTTTTGAAAAACTGGAATTTTGTAAAAAATCATATTATAGACAAGCAAAATGGGGAATGGTATTGGGGCGTAAATGCCGATTATTCTTTAATGCAAAAGGACAAAGCCGGATTTTGGAAATGTCCGTACCATAATAGCAGGGCTTGTATTGAATTGATTCATCGAATTGAAGACTAAATTTGTAAAAAGACACAACACTATTAATTCTTAAATAAAAATTTAAAATGAGTATGAAAAAGACATTTTTTTTCGTTTTATTACTGCTAGCATCCACTGTTAAAGTTGCTGCACAATCAACTGATACCTATACAAAGTTGGACGATGGTATTGAAATCAAGATTAAAAATCCGCAAAGGAATGATGCTTTGGTTTTAAAAGTACAAGTAGTATCAAATTCTATATTGCACATAACGGCAAGTCCTACAACCACATTCGACACCACGAAAAGTTTAATGCTTATTGATGCGAAGTTAAATCCTGTAAAATGGGATGTAAAAGAATCTAATGGTGCAGTTACACTTTCCACAGCGTCTCTAAATGCGATTGTTTCTACGGCAAACGGAGAAATAATTTTCACGGACAATACAGGTAAAATTCTTTTGCAGGAAACCAAAGGTGGCGGAAAAACATTCACGGGAACTACACTAGACGGAGAGCAGTCTTACATTGTTCGTCAATCCTTCACGAGTGATTCTGATGAAGCACTGTATGGATTGGGTCAACATCAAAATGGCCTTTTTAATTATAAAGGGACTAAAGTATTATTATCACAATACAACACTGAAGTAGCTATTCCTTTTATGGTTTCGAGCAAAAATTACGGAATTTTATGGGATAATAATTCTATTACAAAGTCAATAGACACAAAAGATTTCGAAAAACTTTCCACTCTAAAATTAACTTCTGCCGATGGGAATAGAGGTTGGTTAACGGCAACGTATACAGACAAAAAAGATCCTAAAAAAGTGCTTACTCTTCCAGAATCTTTTATCGATTACCGTTATATTCCATCTTTAAAAAATGTGCCGGCAGGAATAAATTTAGCAAATGTAACCGTGAAATGGGAAGGTTCATTTGAAACTGATTTTTCAGGGGAACACTTTTTTAATCTTTGGTCTTCGGGTTATGCAAAAATATATATCAACGACAAATTGGTGGCTAGCCATTGGAGACAAGGTTGGAATGCAACAAGTGAGCTTGTCAGAATCAATTTAGAAAAAGACACAAAACACAAAATAAGAATTGAATGGGATCCCGTTTCAAGTGAATCCTTTATTGCAGTTAACTGGTCAAAACCTTTGACAAAGGAGCAAAAAAATGAATTCGCATTTGAATCGGAAGTAGGGCAAAAAATTGATTATTTTTTCGTTTCCGGTAAAAATATGGATGAAGTGATTAGTGGTTACAGAACGCTTACCGGAAAAGCAACCTTGATGCCTAAATGGTCTATGGGATTTTGGCAAAGTCGGGAACGCTACAATACACAGGATGAAATATTGAACACCGTTGCCGAATTCAGAAAGAGAAAAATTGGACTGGATAATATTGTTTTAGACTGGAGATACTGGAGAGAAGGACAGTGGGGAAGCCAAGAGTTTGATACTGATCGTTTTCCTGATGCAAAGGGAATGATGAAAACTTTGCACGAAAAATACAACACCAATTTGATGATTTCGGTTTGGGCCAAATTTTATGATGTCACTCAAAACTATAAAGATTTAGATGCAAAAGGATTCATTTTGAAACGAAATGTAGCCGAAGGCAGAAAAGATTGGTTGGGATTCACAAATGGCATTTATGATCCTTATAATCCAAATGCCAGAAAAGCATTTTGGGATCTAATAAATAATAAAATTTATTCAACAGGAATCGATGCTTGGTGGATGGATGCTTCTGAGCCGGATGTACATAGCAATATGCCGCCGGAAGTGCGTAAAGAAATGATTGGGAACAACTTTTTGGGAGCTCCTGAAAAAAATTACAATGCCTTCTCATTGATGAATGCCAAAGGAATTTATGAAGGGCAACGTAGTGTTGATCCCAATAAAAGAATTTTTATGCTTACCCGTTCCGGTTTTGCAGGTTTGCAACGTTATGCTGCCGCAACTTGGAGTGGCGATATCGGTTCTCGTTGGGAAGATTTAAAAAATCAAATTCCTGCCGGACTTAATTTCTCGATGTCAGGTATGCCGTATTGGACAATGGATATCGGAGGATTCTCTGTAGAAACACGTTATGAAAAACCATCAGGACAAGACTTGGACGAATGGAGAGAATTAAACGCTCGTTGGTATCAATATGGGGCTTTTTGTCCATTATTTAGATCTCATGGTCAATTTCCTTACAGAGAAATTTTTAATATTGCTCCGGAAGATCATCCTGCCTATAAAAGTATTCTTTATTACAACAAACTTCGTTACAGATTGATGCCTTATATTTATTCATTGGCGGGAAAAACATATCACGATGATTATACTATTATGCGTGGACTTCCAATGGACTTTAATTCCGATAAAAATGTTCTCAATATCGCAGATCAATTTATGTTTGGCCCGGCAATTCTTGTCAATCCTGTTACGGAATATAAAAAACGAAGTCGTACCTTATACTTGCCAAACACCAATGGATGGTATAATTTTTACACCAGCGAATTCCTTGAAGGCGGGCAAACCATCGATGCAGAAGCGACTTATGAAAAATTACCTTTATATGTAAAAGAAGGTTCCATAATTCCTTGCGGTCCAAATATTGAATACACTTCACAAAAAACATCAGAACCGTTTACCATTTATGTTTACACGGGAAAAGATACCAGTTTCACATTGTATGAAGACGAAAATATTAATTATAACTATGAAAAAGGACAGTTTGCAACAATTGAGTTTAAATACAATGAAGCAACCAAAACACTTACAATAGCTGACAGAAAAGGAAGCTTTAAAGGAATGCAAAAACAAAGAGTCTTTAACGTGGTTTTCATTGACAAAACAAAAAAATCAACTTTTAACTTAGATGACAAAGTGATTGATGGTGAAAAAGTAAAATATAATGGTAAAAAAATAATGGTAAAATCTTAAAAATAAATTTCAAGAAAGCGGTATTTATTACATCTGTATTTTTTTATTAATTCGATTGCATTTGAACAAAATAATTTGATTGTGATTTATAATACCGCTTATTATGTGCCAACACCCTCCGCAACAAACGCAGCTGATTTCACGAGTTTTGCAACCAAACCAAAATCAGTTTTAATAAATACGTTGCCAAAAATGTATGTTTTACCTAACTAATAAAAACAAATGAAATATTCAATTTTAACTTTAGCACTGTTCCTTTTTTTCTTTGCGTCAACTGTTGCTTCTGCACAAAAAACGCAGCCAAGAATTACAGTTAAAGGAACCCAATTTTTTAAGGGCGACAAGCCTTATTCTTATGTTGGAACAAATTACTGGTATGGGAGTTTACTGGGTTCAAAGAAAGTAGGAGATAGAAAAAGATTACTTCGCGAACTGGATTTGATGCAAAAAAACGGCATTGATAATCTGAGGATTTTAGTTGGTGGTGACGGCGGTACTTATGATTATACCGTTCGTCCCGCTTTGCAATACGAACAAGGAAAATACAACCAAGACTTGTTAGACGGCCTTGATTTTTTGATTGCTGAAATGGGCAAACGCAAAATGTACGCCGTTTTATATATAACCAACAACTGGGAATGGTCTGGCGGAATGTCACAATATCTGGAATGGAACGGTAAAGGTGCTATTCCGATTCCGAATATCGCTCCGAATACTTGGCCGCAGTTTATGTCTTATACCGAAAAATTCCATAGTTGCGAACCTTGTATGGAAGCATTGGCGAGCCACGTGAAATTTATTATAGGAAGAACCAATGCGTATTCCCATAAAAAATATATAGAGGACAATACCATTATGGCTTGGCAAGTAGGCAACGAACCCCGAACTTTTACGCCAGAAAACGAAGCTAAATTCACGGCGTGGCTCAACAATATTGTCGATTTAATCGATAGTTTAGACAAATACCATTTGATTTCTACAGGTTCTGAAGGCAAAAACAGTTCGAACGATGATATGAAAATTTTTGAAAGAACCCATAAAAATCCGAACATCGATTATTTAACGATGCACATCTGGCCAAAAAACTGGAATTGGTACAAAGCCGATGATACCGAAAAAACCTTGCCAATCACATTAGAAAATGCCGGAAAATATATTGACCTTCATATTGCCGTCGCCAATCATTTAAAAAGACCAATTATTATAGAAGAATTTGGTTTGCCAAGAGAAAACGAAAGCCTACTTGCTGAGTCATCAGTTGCAAACAGGAATATTTTTTACAAGTATATTTTTAATAGAATTGTAGAAAGCAAAAAGAACAATGGTCCATTACAAGCCGTTAACTTTTGGGGGTTTGGAGGAGAAGGTAGAGCCGTAAATAAAGACGGTAAGTGGAGTTTAGGTGATCCTTTAACTACTGATCCACCGCAAGAACCGCAAGGTTTGAACAGTGTTTTTTCTTCGGATAAATCCACTTTGGACATTGTGAAAAAATTCAATATAATATTAAAAAATTAATTATAAATGCCGTTGTTTTAATATAGCGGCATTTTTATATAAATAATTAAAACCAATAAATATGAAAATACAATTAACCATACTACTTAGCCTTTTGATAAGTATTTCTTCCTTGGCTCAAACCAAAATAAAATCTGATATTGATACCAAAGTCGATGCCTTAATTAGCAATATGACCTTGCAAGAAAAAAAGATGCAATTGCAAGTTCGCTCTTTTGATGGATTTAAGAAATTTATGAAAGAAAATGGCGAAATGATTACCGATAGTTTGACCAAATATTATCCAAATGGCATTGGAGGTATGGGCCTAGACGTTAATTTGGAACCTGAAATTTATATCAAAGTACTCAACTCATTTCAAAAATGGAGTACTTCTAGAGGTCAAAAAATTCCAATCGAATTCATAGGAGAAGGACTTCACGGCTATATGGCAAGAGGTGCCACTGTATTTCCACAAGCCATTGCATTAGGAAGTACTTGGGATCCTGAATTGGCTGAGCGTATTTATACCGTAGCGGCTCTAGAAGCCAGCAGTCGTGGCGTAGTACAAGTGTATTCGCCAAATCTGGATTTGGCAAGAGAGCCTCGTTTTGGTAGAACAGAAGAAATGTTTTCTGAAGACCCGTATTTAGTAGCCATAATGGGAAACGCAGAAGTAAACGGTTTTCAAGGCCACAGCGCCAAACCAGACCGCAATCACGTTGCTACAACTTTAAAACATTTTGTGGGACATGGACAACCTGAAGGTGGAAGAAATACTGCACCTATCAATATTTCAAATTATGATTTGATGAATAATGATTTGTTTCCTTTTGAATATATAATCAAACATGCCAATCCTGTAAGTTTAATGCCATCGTACAACGAAATTGGAGGGGTTCCCAATCATGCCAATTCTTGGTTGATTAAAGATGTTTTGAGAAAGCAATTGGGTTTTAAAGGATTTATCACTTCTGACCAAAGTGCAATTGAACAAATCCATGTATTGCATTACTTTGCAAAATCAGATAGTGAAGCTGCAAAAATAGCCATAGAAAACACTATTGATTTGGATTTACAATTCAATACAGGATCTTATGATGCATTGGATACATTGGTGAAATCTGGTCGATTAGAAGAAAAATATGTAAATGAATCGTTGAGAAAATTCTTGAAATTCAAATACGAAATGGGTCTGTTTGATAATCCGTATGCTGATGTCGCCAAAATGAAAACTATAACCAATACGCCTGAAAATAAAAAACTAGCATTGGAAGCAGCAGAAAAAGCAATTATTTTGCTTAAAAACGAAAACAACCTTTTACCTCTTGACAACAAAAAAATAAAAACATTGGCTGTTATTGGTCCCTTGGCAAAAGGAGCACATTTTGGCGGCTATTCAGCCGAACCACGTCATGGAATTGATGTCTTGGATGGATTAATCGCTTATGCAGGCGAAGATTTTAAAGTAACCTATGCCGAAGGATGTAAACTCGCATTAGAAGAATCTTCGTTTTCGGCAAACGAAGTACATACCCCAAATGCAGTAGAAGATGACAAACGATTAATTCAAGAAGCGGTGGAAGTGGCAAAACAAAGCGATGTCATCGTCTTAGCCATTGGTGAAACAGTGTCTTTCTGTAGAGAAGCTTGGGGCGAAAACCATTTGGGAGACCGAACCAGCCTAGAACTTCTTGGGCTTCAAAACGAATTGGTTACCGCATTATTGGCAACAGGAAAACCGATTGTGGCTGTGCTATTTGGTGGGCGACCATTGGCGATTAATGAGATCAAGAAAAATGTTCCTAGTGTACTTCAGGCTTTTTATTTGGGACAAGAAGGTGGACAGGCGTTGGCAAATGTTTTATTCGGAAAAGTAAATCCTTCTGGAAAACTGGCCATCACTATGCCAAAATCTGTGGGTGAATTGCCTGCTTACTATGACCGTCAACCCAGCAGAATGCGTAGTTATGTAAATGAAGTCAACGAACCATTGTTTCCTTTTGGTTTTGGATTATCCTATACGACTTATAGCTATGGAAAACCAACTTTGGATAAAACCACAATTAGCAAAACAGAAAATATCACAGTAACAATTCCTATTACCAATACTGGAAAAGTAGCTGGAGAAGAAACGGTACAACTGTATATTCGAGATGTAATCAGTTCGGGTTCCAGGCCAATTATGGAATTGAAAGATTTTGCAAAAGTAAAACTTGATGCTGGCGAGACCAAAAATGTTACCTTTATCATCACACCCGAAAAATTAATGTTCTACAACTATAAGCTTCAAAAAGTATTGGAATCAGGAGATTTTAAAGTAATGGTAGGCCCTAATTCGGTCAATGTACAAACGGTAGTATTTACAGTAAACTAACATCATTATAAAAAAAAAAACTTTCAAAACAATGAAAAAAACAATAACCGTACTCCTTACGCTA
Source organism: Flavobacterium sp. UBA5153 (assembly GCA_002413745.1). Classification (GTDB taxonomy): domain Bacteria; phylum Bacteroidota; class Bacteroidia; order Flavobacteriales; family Flavobacteriaceae; genus Flavobacterium. The sequence continues at coordinate 135,528 of DHXP01000078.1, forward strand.
TTTCTTTTTAGCCCTGTTTTTTCCCAAAAGAAACAAAACTTTCGATTGGTTTCACCCAATGGAAAAATAGAAATCAATATTGCTCTTTCTGATAAGATAACTTGGACAATTACTCACGAAAAAGGAACTATTTTGAGTGCTTCTCCAATGTCTATGACTCTAAATGAAGGCGTAATATTAGGCAAAAATCCAACGCTTATAAATTCAAAAAAGAAAAGTATCAAAAATTCATTTGAAACTCCACTTTACAAAAAAAAGTCAGTCGAAAGTAATTACAATCAATTGCTATTGAATTTCAAAGGCGATTTCAGCATCGAATACCGTGCTTTTGATGACGGTGTAGCTTATCGATTTATTACCAAAAAGAAGAAAGATATTACCGTAAAATCAGAAGAAGTGGTTTTGAATTTTGACAAAGATTACAACACTTTAATGCCTTATGTTCGGGATTTAAGAAATCCTAAAGATCCATACATTTCCTCTTTTGAAGCTTTGTATGAAGAAAAAAAAATATCTGAATTCAAAAAAGATGCGTTGGCTTTTTTACCATTTTTAACGCAATATCCAAACAACAAAAAAGCAGTTTTTTTGGAAGCCGATTTAGAAGATTATCCAGGGATGTTTGTACATCCAAATCCAACAAAAACAAACAGTTTTGTGGGTGATTTCGCAAAATTTCCATTAGAAGAAGCAAATGGCGGTTACAATAACATCAACAGAATTGTAACAAAACGAGCCGATTATCTGATAGTTACAAAAGGAACAAGAACTTTTCCTTGGAGAGTTTTGGTTATCAGCGAAAGCGACAAAGATTTGGCTAATAATGATATAGTCCAGAAATTAGCCTCACCGTCACGTATTGCTGACGAAAGCTGGATTAAACCCGGAAAAGTGGCCTGGGATTGGTGGAACAACTGGAATATTTACAACGTCGATTTTCAGGCAGGAATCAATACCCAAACCTATAAATATTATGTAGATTTTGCCGCAGCAAATAATTTAGAATACATAATCATAGACGAAGGTTGGAGTGCTGACGGTGATTTGCTGGATTTAAACAAAGCACTCGATGTCAAAGAAATCATTGATTATGGAAAACAAAAAAAGGTGGGCATTATTTTATGGGCTTCATGGTATGCGTTGACAAAAAACACGGAATCGGTTTTAAAAAACTATGCCAATCAAGGTGTGAAGGGTTTCAAAGTTGATTTTATGGATCGAGATGATGCTAAAATGGTAGCCTCCTTATATGAAATAGCAAAAATTGCTGCAGATAATAAGCTTTTGTTGGATTTTCACGGGATGTACAAACCCACTGGAATTCAAAGAACATATCCCAATATTCTAAACTTTGAAGGTGTAAAAGGATTGGAAAATAGTAAATGGACTCCTAATGATGACGTGCCAACTTATGATTGTACGATTCCGTTTATCCGAATGATGGCTGGTCCATTGGATTATACGCCAGGCGCGATGCGTAACGCCAACAAAAGTAGTTATAAACCTGATGGTGTGAATCCGATGAGTCAAGGTACAAGATGTCATCAGTTAGCTTTATATACCATTTTTGAAGCTCCTTTGCAAATGATGGCAGACAGTCCAACGGCCTATATGAAAGAACAAGAATGTGCTGATTTTATTGCCAAAATCCCAACCACTTTTGACCAAACCATCGCACTGGATGGAAGTGTCGGAAATTATGTAGTTATGGCAAGAAAAAAAGCCAACAATTGGTATTTAGGTGCAATCACCAATTGGGATGCCAGAGAAATCACAATCGATTTTTCGTTTTTAGAGAAAGGAAAAACATTTGAAGCCGAGCTCTTTAAGGATGGTATTAATGCTGATAAAGCTGCTGTTGATTATAAAAAAGAAAAAGTGTCTGTTGATGCAACTACAAAAATGACTTTTCGTTTGGCAAGCGGCGGCGGATTATCAGCCATTATAGAGCCAAAAAACTAAGATAAAACTATTGATAAAAAAAGGGACAGTTCTTGAACTGTCCCTTTTTTTGTTTATTTCAAAACTATTTATTTTAAAATTTGTTCTATCTGGCTCAACTCCTCTTGAGAAAAATCCAGATTTTGCAAACTGTCAATGTTATTATTCAATTGACTCACTGAACTGGCTCCAATCAATACTGAAGTAATTCGGTTGTCTTTTAACAACCAAGCCAATGCCATTTGTGCCAAAGATTGATTTCTGTCTTTTGCAATATCATTCAAAGCAATTATTTTTTGAACTTTTTCTTCAGACACTTCTTCCATTTGTAAATGACCATTTGGATTAAAAGCACGAGAATTTTCAGGAATTCCTCGTAGGTATTTGTCCGTCAAAAGCCCTTGTGCCAAAGGTGAAAAAGCAATACAACCAACACCTTTTTCTTCCAAAACATCAAGTAGTCCTTTCTCAGCCGTTCTGACAAACATAGAATACTTTTCTTGATGAATCAAACAAGGCGTTCCTAAACGATTAAGAATTTCAGTTGCCTCTTTTGTTTGTTCAGCATTATAATTGGAAATTCCTGCATATAATGCTTTTCCGCTTCTCACTGCATAATCCAAAGCCATCATTGTTTCTTCTAGAGGCGTTTCAGGGTCAAAACGGTGCGAATAGAAAATATCGACATAATCCAAATTCATTCGTTTCAAACTCTGGTCTAAACTCGATAATAAATATTTCCTGGAACCCCATTCTCCATAAGGACCTTCCCACATTTTATACCCTGCTTTGGTCGAAATAATCATTTCGTCTCGTAAATTCCCCTGAAAATTATTTTTCAGGATTTTGCCAAAATTGGTTTCTGCCGAACCCGGAATCGGACCGTAATTATTGGCTAAATCAAAATGGGTGATTCCTTTGTCAAAGGCTTCTTTGACAATGTTTTCCCCATTTTCAAAATTATCTACTGAACCGAAGTTATGCCATAATCCCAAAGAAATTTGTGGCAGCAATAAGCCGCTTTTCCCGCATCTGTTGTATTTCATTTTATCAATTTAAAGATTTAAATATTGAAAATTTAAAGATTATTTTATCTCAAAACCACTTTCCAAACCTTTGTCAGAGCTTCCGCCCACCATAATTTTGAAAGTTCCAGGCTCTACCAAATAATTTCCGTCATTGTCATAGAATCCAAGCTCTTTGTCTGTCAAAGTTAAGGTAACCGTTTTAGTTTCTCCTTTTTTCAAGTCGACTAATTCAAAGCCTTTTAGTTCTTTTACGGGTTGGACCAAACTCGCTACATCATCGTGAATGTAAAGTTGCACCACTTCTTTTCCGTCGTAATTTCCCGAATTGGTAACGTCAACCGAAACTTGAACCGGTTCACCCTTAGCGAAACTGGTTTTGTTTATTTTCAAATTTTTATAGTCAAAAGTGGTATAACTCAATCCGAATCCAAAAGGATATTGTGGTGTTTTCTCAACATCGGTATAATGCGACCAAAACACGTTTTTCTCGTCATTTGTAGGTCTTCCCGTGCTGTAATTATTATAATAAATTGGCACCTGACCCACATTTCTTGGGAACGACATTGGCAATTTTCCACTCGGATTGTAATCGCCATACAATACTTGGGCTACTGCATTTCCGGTTTGTGTTCCCAGATGCCAAGCCTCAACAATGGCAGGAATATGTTCCGCTGCCCAAGGAATCGTCAAAGGTCTTCCGTTGTTTAAAACCAAAACAACATTCGGGTTTACTTTGTAGATTTCTTCCAATAATTCCTGTTGGTTTCCCGGCAAGTCAAGATTGGTTCTGCTTCTTCCTTCGCCAGTTTGAAAACCGTGTTCTCCCAAAACCATAACAACTACATCAGCGCTGGCTGCTACTTTTTTGGCAGCTTCAAATCCACTTTTATCGGTGGTGTTGAAAACCAATTCATTTATAAAAGCAGTTTTCCCTATGGTTAAATCAGTACCTTTTTCATAAGTCAATTGATTTCCTTTGTATTGTTGCATACCTTCCAAAACAGAAACTGCAGTGTTGTCATCGGAAGCAAGTCTCCAACTTCCCAACGGACTATTTTTGTCATTTGCCAAAGCACCAATCAGAGCAATTTTCTGTCCTGATTTTTTTAGCGGAAGCAAATTCTCTTTCCTCCCCGGCGGACAAGCGTTTTTCAAAAGCACAATCGATTTTTTGGCCATGTCCAAAACCCCGTCGTTATTGGCTTTGTTTCCAATGGTGGCTTTCTCTCTCGCTTCGTCACAATATTTATATGGATTATCAAATAATCCCAATTCGAATTTCACTCTTAGAATTCTGCGAACGGCATCGTCCACCAAGGCTTCTTTTACTTTTCCTTCTTTAACTAAATTCTCTAATTCTGCCACATACAAATGCGATTCCATATCCATATCTGAACCCGCCGTTACGGCTTTAAGCGTAGCGTCTGCACCATCTTTTGCATAACCGTGCACCAGCATTTCACGAACCGAAGCCCAATCCGAAACTACAAATCCGTCAAATTTCCATTTGCCTTTCAAAATATCTCTCTGCAAAAAGCTGTTTCCGGTTGCGGGAACGCCATTCAGAAGATTAAACGAGTTCATAAACGTGCGAACTCCAGCTTCTGCTGCCGCTTTAAATGGAGGTAAAACCGTATTATACAATCTTGAATTACTAATGTCCACCATATTATAATCCCTGCCGGCTTCCGCAAAACCATAGGCGGCAAAATGTTTGGCGCAAGCCGCAATGGTATTTATTTTAGACAAATCTTCTTTATTGTCGCCTTGAAAACCCGTTACTCTGGCAATCGCCACTTTACTTCCTAAATACGGATCTTCGCCCGCACCTTCCATCACGCGTCCCCAACGGGCATCGTGGGAAATATCTACATTGGGACCAAAAGTCCAGTTAATTCCCGATGCCGAAGCTTCATCGGCAGCAATACTAGCCGATTTTTTTATCGCTTCCATATCCCAACTCGCCGCTTCCGCCAACGGAATTGGACTCAAGGTTTTATACCCATGAATCACATCAAAACCTATAATTAACGGAATTCCCAAACGGGTTTCCTCCATAGCAATTTTCTGTACGGCACGCACTTCTTTTACACCACGAACGGAAAGCATCGAGCCTACCCAGCCTTTTCGCAAATGTTCATATTTTAGTGCTGCATCTCCGCCTTTTGGTGCCGGCCCCGTCACTTCCCAAAATCCGTTGTACTGGTTCATCTGACCCACTTTCTCCTCCAAAGTCATTTGTTTCATCAGCAAATCAATGCGCTCTTCAATAGGTTTCGTTTTGTCTAAATAAGGCTTTTTCTGTGCATTCATAGTTCCAATGGTAATCAGGGTGAAAATCCCTGTGATAATTAATTTTTTATTTTTCATAGTTAATTTTTTTATTTTACTTCCAACGAAGCTTGATGGTTATTCGGTTATAAAGGACGATGCCGGTAAATTGGCTTTATTGAAAAGACTGGATTGTGCTGTGTTTTTCCAAGCAAAACGAACCTTTTGGGGATTTTTTACCTTGTCAGATTTCAATATCACAATGTTGTTTTTGATTACGGCAACCGCTTCATAAAACACGTTGTCAACTCCTGCTATTTCAAATTGATTTGATTTTTTTGTTGTAAAATGCAATCCGTCCGCATAATCGAAATAAACGGAAATTTTGTTTTTATCTAATTTAATCTCTCTGTAAAGCGGACCGTTTACCAAATCAGAATTGGTTTTATAGGTATTGGCCAAAGCCAAATTAGCCAATCGATTTCCAACCGTTTTTTTGTCCTTTGGGTGAATGTCGTCAATCATCGAAATATCGCTTGTCACGACCATCCCCGTATTGCGTACATTTTGCAACGTTTTTCTTTGCGCATCGCGAATGATTACACCTCCAAAATGATCTTCACCATAATTGTAAGGCGCAATTTGAACGAAATAAAACGGAAAATCGTCATTCCACAACTTTCGCCAAGAATTTATCAAAGCCGAAAATGTTTTAACGTAGGTAGTTGAACCAACATTGCTTTCGCCCTGATACCAAATCACACCTGCAATTTTAAATCCCACCAAAGGATATATCATCGCATTAAAAGCGCGTCCTGGTTGGTTTGGCCCATACGTTTCCTCTTTTCGTGTTTTGGCACTTTCCAGTAAAACAGCATCGTTTTGAATAACTTCTTCCGGCATCCAGATTTCAGCAGGTGTTCCGCCCCAACTGGAAGAAATCAAACCAATTGGAACATTTTTTAAATCTTCCTGCAATCGCTTGGCGAAATAATAAGCCGCAGCACTGAAATTTTTCATAGTTTCAGGAGAACATTCCGTCCAGTTTCCTGATACATTATTTTGTGGTGTGGTGGCGGATAATTTGGGAATATTAAAGAACCGGATGTTGGGATTATTGGCATTTTTTATCGCTGAATCACCGTTTTCAATTCCCCAACTTGCAGACATTTCCATATTGGATTGTCCAGAACAAATCCAAACTTCCCCGATAAGGATATTTTTAAGCAGGATTTCGTTGTTCCCTTTTATTGAAATAGTATAAGGTCCACCAGCATCGGGCGTTTTAATTTTAATTTGCCAATTCGCCTGATTATTGGCTTTTACGGTATATTCTTCGTTATTCCAACTGGGTTTTAACTTAATCTCTTCGTTTGGATTTCCCCAACCCCAAATGGTGACTTCGGAATTGCGTTGTAAAACCATATTATTCGAAAAAACATTTGGAAGCGTAATATTCGCCATAATGGAATTGGAAATCATTAGAAAAAAAAGAAATTTTAAAATATTATTTTTCATTTAGTAAATTTTTTAAAAAAGGGGTTAACTGGTCAGCCATTAGCTTGTGGTCTTCAATATCAGGATGCGAATTGCAACCGTGTGGAGTCATCGGTTTATATTCAAATAAAGCGATGGTTTTATGCTGTTTGTCGTTTTCAAAAGCTTGAATCACTTTGTTTAAACATTTTATCAAAGTTGCATTTTTAGCACCCGAAACCATCGGACTGTTTAATAAAACTATTCTGGTTTTTGGAGAATGATTGTAAACCGTCTTGATGAAATCAATGTAGTTTGAAACAAATTTATCTTCATTAAATGGTAATCTCGCCTTATTTCCATCTCCATCAGAAAGATCGTTTGTTCCTAAACAAATACTGACTAAATCCGGCTGAAAACTAAAATCATACGGTTTTGAATTGGTTCTATTCAGATACAAATTTTCATAAACCTCAGGCATTATTGCCTCGTCAATATGCTCATCGTTCCAATTGCGATACATCCCGATTCCGGAAACGGAACTCAACAGAAAATCAGTATTCAATCTTCTTGAAAGGATGGGGCCATAGGCTAAATACGCATTATGCTGATCAAACCATTCTCCCGTTCCGCAAGGAATTGCTGCGGTATCGTTGCCGTATCCGCAGGTAATTGAATTTCCTATAAATTCGATTTTCTTTTTATTTTCAGTAGAAATTTTAGTCAAGTGAGCTGTGGTTCCGCTGAATAAAACACCGCCGTTAGAAGCTTCCGTTGATTTATAAATCGAGAGATGATGTGTTTTTTTCTTTTTTGAAACTGTAATTGAATATGATTTCAACTCGCCTTTTTCCACTTTCAATCTTCCGATATAATTACCATCCAGTTCCAATGAAACATAATTGTGATGTTCAACTAAATCTACGCTTTGCAATGAAATGGCACATGAATTTCCTTTAAAATTGAATGAAATAGAGGAGGCTGACCCAATCAAAATCACATTATTTCCATTGAGGTGCTCAACTCTTCCCGAATACGTAAAATAAAGTTTTTTTGTCTCGATTTTTTGAGCAGAACAAATTAAAGAAACTGAGAAGAATAAAATTAATAGGTGTATTTTTTTGGAAATCATTTTTTTGAATTATTTAATGTAAATTTAATTTTTTTATAACCTTAATAAGATACTAAAATATCAAATTATAATTAAAAAAATACATTTTGTTGGTTTTAAGAGAGTTTAAATATACGTTGGGGTAAAACAGGAAAGGAGACGCCTCACAATTGGCAAAAAGTCTTTAGCAAACGATTGAATTATTTTGAACTACCATAATTTGAGAAACGCGTCTACATTGAAATAAAAATTAATTAACAAAAGTCGTTCTGAAAAATGTATTCAATTTTCCTTTTGATAAGTGCAATCCCGTCAGCTCAATACAGAAAACACAAACATTTTTTTATAAATCACTTGTGTTTGTCAAAATTCGTCGTATCTTTGCACCCGAAACAACGCGGGATAGAGCAGTAGGCAGCTCGTCGGGCTCATAACCCGAAGGTCACAGGTTCGAGTCCTGTTCCCGCTACGAAGCAAGCCATTCAGAAATGAGTGGCTTTTTTTTATGCCAAGAATTTAGCAAATCCAAGAAAATAGTTTTCGAATAATCAAAAAACGCTATTTGAAATCCCTGTTTGCGGATGATTTCATTCAGTATATTTTAAAATCACAAACCCATTTAAAATAACATCGATAGCGTAATTTTATGGGCGCAATATTGCAGCATCACACTTTGACAAGCACAAAATATATGTCGCGTTGGATTGAGGAGAAGAATAGGAAGATTTAATACACTAATAAAATGGCAAAAGAACTATTCGCTGCAAAGCCTACTTCACTTTGGATGGGAGGCTTTTTCTTCTGGATTATAAAAGGGTTTAGTGGGGAATTAATTGATCAATATGAAAAAGAATATAAGGCAGAAATGTCTGGACGGGATATTTTATTGCATTAATAGCGGCAGGTTTTATTGCCTATTTTATGTTAAGGGACTAAAAGGCTGATCTAGGTAAAATTTAAAAAATGAAGATAAGCGGGATTATTCCTTATTAAAATATTCTGTGTTTCTGTTAGTTGTTTTTTTGCGCTACTTGGTTTTGTCTATGACCAACCAGTAATAAGAATTTGGTACAGATACTAAATAATTACTTCGCTACTTTGTAAATTGTGCATAAGTTCTACAAAAGGTTTTTTTTCTAAAATGAAGATTATTTGTTTAATAGTTTATACATTTGTAAACTACTAAACTATCAAGAGCATAAAATATGAAGGACAAAACGATTTATGTTTTACATTCTAATATATGTAAAGCTTTGGCTAATCCCATAAGAATTGAGATTATAGATATTCTCAATGATAAAGAAATGACTTTTGGTGAGATTCAAGAAATTACAGGGGTTATGAAATCTAATCTATCTCAACATTTATCATTGATGGTTTCAAGCGGGATTCTTTCACAACGTAAAGAAGGATTGAATATGTATTTCAAATTGTCAACCGAAAAAATTGCTATTGCCTGTCGTATGATGCGGGAAGTGTTGATAGAAAACCTGAAAAAAAACCACGAACTCATTAAAAATTATTAATTGATACAAATAGATCGATTATGAAAGTAAGAGATAGCGGTATGCCCGAGGAGACAATGTGGTCGAAGTTTTTCGACCCAGAACTGATTTTGAGGCAAATGGACATTACGGCTGATTTAGATAGCGTTATCGATTTAGGTAGTGGTTTTGGAACTTTTACCATCCCAGCATCCCAAATGATTAAAGGCAAAATTGACGCATTTGATATTGACCCCGATATGATTTTGCAATTGCAAACCAAGATTGACCAACTGGATATAAAAAATATTAATTTACATCTAAAAGATTTTATCGTAGAAGGTACAGGGCTAGATAACAATTCAATTGATTATGTAATGCTTTTCAACCTATTGCATCACGACAAACCACATCAAATCCTTAATGAAATATTTAGGATATTAAAAACAGGAGGGAAAGCAGGTATAATTCATTGGCGAAGCGACATGCCAACTCCTCGTGGTCCACATTTAGATTTCCGGTCTACACCCGATGAATGCAAACAATGGGCAGTAGAATCCGGTTTTACCATTACAAAAGAATTAACTCTAGAACCCTATCATTTTGGGATACTAATTACTAAACTTTAAATTTATTGTCCATATGAAATCAAATATTTTTATATTATTCTTACTCTTAAGCGGAGCTCAAGTCTTTAGTCAAAATTGCACTACTGCAACTGTTTCTCCTAAATTAGATCCAACATCGATTGGGATTGTAGTATATTCCAATGATGTTGAAACTGTATGGAATGCACTTCGTTTGGCAAACTATTCTAAAAAAGAAGGCGACGAAGTCTCTGTTTTTCTTCTTGGTAAAGGAGTGGAAGTCGATAAACTTGTTAAAGAAAATAAAGATGTTGATGAACAAGTAAAAAAATTATTAGACAGTGGAGGTACAATACTTGGATGTGGCACTTGCTTACAAAGCCGAAATAATACTTCCCCTACCATTTGTAAATTTTCGTCAATGAAAGATCTTTATGAATTAATCAGGAAAAATAAAATAGTATTAACCTTTTAATTAAATAATTATGATAAAGCAATTAGTAAATACATTTATGCCACCCGAAAAAATGATTGATATGTTTATTTATAAAATAGTTAAGTAATAAGTCAATCGAGCAAATAACAGAAAAAGTTCCTGCTGCCTGTGAAGAAAAAAAATTCGCACTGCTTCAAACTTATGTCCATCACGAAATTGTTGAAAGTAAAGGTTTCCCTATTGAACGAAAAGTATATATCTATGAGATCTGTCAGGCCAAAGTTGCTGCTGCGATGCTTACTGATTATCCTCACTTTTCAATATTTATGCCTTGTAGAATTGCAATTTATGAAGATAATGGCAAGGTTGTAATTTCAACAATGAATATGGAAATAATGCTTAAAGCAGTTAGCTCCAATAAGGAATTTTATAAAGAAGCAACTTCTCTTTTTGGTGCTTTAAAATTATTAATGAAACAAATATTATAACCTTAAATATATAAATTATGAAAATCGGAATTATCCTCGAAACAAAAGAATACGAAAAAGCGTGGAATGCTTTTCGTTTTGCCGTAACTGCCAAAAAGCAAGGTCACGAAGTTAAGTTATTTTTAATGGGTGAAGCCGTTGAATGTGAAGGGCTGACTCACGAAAAATACAATGTTGACGAACAGCTTAAGAATTACGTGAACGCAGGAGGCGAAATACTTGCTTGTGGCACTTGTTTGAAATCACGACAATTGGATAGTACAGAAGCGTGTCCTATTTCAACTATGGTGGATTGTGTAAATGTTGTAATTTGGGCTGATAAAGTTGTGACATTTTAATGAAAATAAAAAATCCCGTCTCTTTTCAAAAGAAACGGGATTCATATATAAATTAGCCAGCTATTACGCCAGCATCGTCACTGGGTTTTCAATAAACTGTTTCAATGTTTGCAAGAACTGTGCTCCGGTTGCACCGTCAATAGTTCTGTGATCGCAAGCTAGTGATAATATCATTGTGTTTCCTACCACGATTTGTCCGTTTTTAACAACCGGTTTTTCTACAATCGCTCCTACTGAAAGGATGGCTGAATTCGGTTGGTTAATGATAGAGTTGAATTCGGTGATGCCAAACATTCCGAGGTTTGAAATGGTAAAAGTACTTCCTTCCATTTCGGTAGGCAGTAATTTTTTGTTTTTCGCTCTTCCAGCCAAATCTCTTACGCTTGTTCCAATTTGAGATAAACTCATCCCGTCAGTAAATGGCAATACAGGAACAACTAATCCATCTTCAACGGCAACAGCAACACCAATATTCACGTGATAGTTGATAAGAATGGAATCTTCTCTCCATTGTGAATTTATTTTTGGGTGCTTTTTCAAAGCCATTGCACTCGCTTTAATCACCATATCGTTAAAAGATACTTTGGTGTCTGGGACGCTGTTAATAATTGCCCTTGATTTCATAGCTTCATCCATTGTTACCTCAATTACCAAGTTGTAATGGGGTGCAGTAAACAACGATTCTGCCAATCGTTTCGCAATGATTTTACGCATTTGCGAATTCTTGATTTCTTCGGTTGCAACTTGTCCTGCTGGAACATAAGGTTTTGCAGCTGGAGCTGCAGATTCAGTTTTGGCTGGTGCAGCACTTGGAGTTGTTGGTGCAGCAGCAGCTTGTGGCGTAAAGTTTTCGACATCACTTTTAGTGATTCGTCCGTTTTCTCCAGAACCTTTCACTTGTGACAATTGGATTCCTTTTTCATCTGCAATTTTCTTTGCTAATGGTGAAGCCAAAACTCGTTGTCCGTCAGTTGATGCTTCTTGTCCTTCGACTGCGCTCAGGGTGACATTTGTTGTTGGTGCCGATTTTGTTTCTTCGGTTGCAACTGCAGCAGGAGCAGCTCCTCCTGTTTTATAATTTTCGGCAATGCCACTGATGTCCGTTCCTTCTGGTCCAATGATGGCCAATAAACTGTCAACAGGAGCAGATTGTCCTTCTTGAATTCCTATGTATAATAAAGTCCCTTCGTTGAAGGATTCGAATTCCATTGTTGCTTTGTCGGTTTCGATTTCGGCAAGAATATCGCCTTCCACAACTTTATCTCCCACTTTTTTCAACCAAGTCGCCACAGTTCCTTCGGTCATGGTATCGCTCAAACGAGGCATGGTTACCACGATAACTCCTTTAGGTAAAGTTGCTGATGATGGAGTAGCTATTTCTTCTTTTTTAGATTCTGTTGCTGGAGCTTCTTCTTTTGCAGGAGCTTCTGCGGGTTTTTCGGCCAACAAGGCTGAAATATCTTCGCCTTCGTTTCCTATAATTGCCAATAAAGAATCTACTGGTGCAGTTTCTCCGGCTTGAATGCCAATGTATAAAAGTGTTCCTTCGTTGAAGGATTCGAATTCCATGGTTGCTTTGTCAGTTTCAATTTCGGCAAGCATATCGCCTTCATTGATTTTGTCGCCTACTTTTTTTAACCAAGCCGCTACCGTTCCTTCCGTCATTGTATCGCTCAAACGAGGCATATTAATAATTGTTGCCATAATTGATTTATAGTTTATGAGGTGTAAATGGATAGTTTTCTTGGTCGTACACCACGTCGTATAATTGTTGTATTTCAGGATAAGGGGATTCTTCGGCGAATTTCACACACTCTTCCACTAAATCTTTTACCCTTTGGTTGATTATTTCGATTTCTGCTTCGCTCGCATATTTTTGATCTTTAATCACGTCTAAAATTTGAGTGATCGGGTCAATTTTTTTGTATTCTTCCACTTCTTCTTTCGAACGGTATAATTGTGCATCTGACATAGAGTGTCCTCTATAACGATAGGTTTTCATTTCGAGAAAAGTTGGTCCGCCACCGCTGCGCGCTCTTTCGATAGCTTCACTCATTGCTTCGGCCACTTTTACTGGATTCATTCCGTCAACAGGACCACACGGCATTTCGTATCCCAGTCCAAGTTTCCAAATGTCAGGGTGATTTGCGGTTCTTTCTACAGAAGTTCCCATAGCATAACCGTTATTTTCTACAATAAATACAACGGGAAGATTCCAAAGCATAGCCATATTAAATGCTTCGTGCAAGGAACCTTGTCGTGATGCACCATCGCCAAAATAGGTCATTGTAACACCACCAGTTTCAAAATATTTATCGGCAAAAGCTAATCCGGCTCCTAGAGGAATTTGTCCACCAACGATTCCGTGACCTCCATAAAAACGATGTTCTTTTGAAAATATGTGCATAGAGCCACCCATTCCCTTTGAAGTCCCGGTAACTTTCCCCATAAGTTCAGCCATTACACGTCTTGGATCCACACCCATTCCTATGGGCTGAACGTGGTTTCTATATGCGGTAATCATTTTGTCTTTTGTCAAGTCCATGGCGTGCAATGCACCTGCCAGAACGGCTTCTTGACCATTATATAAGTGTAGAAATCCTCTAACTTTTTGTTGTATGTATAATGCCGCTAGTTTGTCTTCAAACTTTCTCCAAAGCAGCATGTCTTCATACCACTTTAAATAAACCTCTTTTGTAACTTCTTTCATTTGAATTATTTTTTTTGCTAAAGTGTTGTTGTGTTTGGTTATTGTAACCGACTCACGCAAAAATAGTTTCCTTCCCCAAATTTGCAGGTTGCAAAAATAAGACATTCCAAGGAAGCATTAAAATTTAAAAGGCAATTTTTGTTTTTTTTACAAGAAGTTTTTAACAAACAGGAAAGGAAGCAGGTTTTTTAGGGATTCCGATTTGTAAATAGCGCCCAATTCTCCCATGAAATAAATTTCAATTGGTGTTCCTTGTTTGGTTTCATATTCGGCTATCGATTGTCTGCAGGAACCGCAAGGAGGAGTGGGAGTAGTCGTTTCGTTGATATCTGAAGCTCCAGTAATTGCTATTTTTAAAATTTTTGCTTCAGGATAGATTGATCCTGCCTGAAAAACGGCAACACGCTCAGCACAAAGCCCCGAAGGATAAGCAGCATTTTCTTGGTTTGAACCTAAAACTATTTTTCCGTTATCCAATAAAAGTGCGGCGCCAACTCTAAACTTGGAGTAGGGAGCGTAAGCATTTTTTCTGACGGCAACGGCCTGTTCCATTAAATTTTGAATGTCAATTGGTAATTCCTGAACCGAATCGAAAACGGAAAACTGGGTAGTGATAGTTATATTTTTCATTATTTTTACGGAAAAAAATCCAAATTTCAATCCCGAGGATCGGGAAAAATTTGGATTCCTAGTTATAAATTAATTACTGCTAATATTCAGCGTACTTGTCTCCAAAATTAAAGGTAAGAGAAAAACGCAGCGTATTTTCTAAAGGGTTTTTTACTTTTGATGCCGAGAATAAATAGGAAAGATCAACTTTTACCACATTATATTTGAATCCTGCTCCAAGGGATAAAAATTCTCTGGCTCCTTTTGACGGACTTTCATGAAAATAACCCAAACGCATGGCAAAGGAGTCTTGGTACAAATATTCGGCGCCAATGGCATAGGTAACTTCTTTCAATTCTTCGCTGACACCCCCTGGAGCATCACTGAATGATTTGAAAACTCCGGATGTCCAACTTATAGAACGATAATTATTCAGGTTCTGTGCCCTTTCTTCAGGTGTAATCGTCCCGTCGCCATTCAAATCCGGGTTTTGTGGCGTGGGCACCAATAATTTATTGAATTCAAGACTAAGGGCTACTTTATTATAATCGTCAAGTATAAAATCAAAACCACCACCCACTTTTAAATTGGCAGGCAAAAAGTTGCTGCTAAATTCTGAATTGTCATAACTGATTTTTGGCCCTAGATTTTGAATGTTAAATCCAACTCTCCATCTTCCGTTAAATTCATTATAGGCTATTTCTTCCGATTGATAAAAACCTGCAACATCAATGGCAAATGAAC
Organism: Flavobacterium sp. UBA5153; assembly: GCA_002413745.1. Lineage (GTDB taxonomy): Bacteria > Bacteroidota > Bacteroidia > Flavobacteriales > Flavobacteriaceae > Flavobacterium. The sequence goes on from DHXP01000078.1 coordinate 150,751, forward strand.
TTGCAGGCGATGCATCGCCAGTGTCTGTTGCCACTTTTAGGCTAGAATGGATATATCTTGCCCCGACAGCCATAGAGAATTTCTCGCTTAATTTTAAAGAATAGGAACCATCGAAGGCAAATTCGTTTGGAGAAACTATCCTTGGGATTTCATTTGGATCCCCAGTTTCACGCAATTCAATATTACCCAACCCAAAATACCGTAGGCTTCCTGCAAAAGCACTTCGTTCATTGACCTTGTTATAATAGGTTAATTGTCCAAGTGAGATATCATTGACCAAATCAGTAAGATAAGGGGTGTAGCTTACCGAAAAACCTTGTTTATCTATTGAAAAAGCATATTTTGCCGGATTCCATTGTTGCGAAAAAGCATCGGCAGATGTAGCAACTCCTTGATCCGCCATCCCAGCAGCTCTGGCATCGGCAGAAACCAATAAAAAAGGAACTCCTGTAGTTATAACTCTATCCTGTGCATCCACAAAAGAAACGATGAATAAACAGACAAAAAGCAATGATGTTTTTTTCATTAGTATAGAAATATATTAAACAAATATAGTATTTTATTAAAGTATTACAAGTTTTTCAAACTTTTCAGTTTTCTTATTTGTCAAGTTCGATTTGACGGTGAGTTTGTACACATATACTCCTTTTCCTATTTTATTGCCAAAATCGTCTTTGCCGTCCCAGGTGATTTCTTTTGATAGAAATCCATCGGTTGTGATGATTTGATTTCGAGTCCAAACCACTTTTCCCGTAATTGTCATCACTTGAACCTGAACATCCAATGGTTCAAAAGGTCTATTGTGTGTAAACCAAAACTCGGTATAATTGACAAATGGGTTGGGGTAATTCAGCACATGGGTCAATGTTATGGTCTCGTTGCCAACAACAATAAACTGAATTTCGGCAGTTGTGGGATTGTTGTAAACATCCCAAGCCTTGAACGTGATGGTATGCAATCCGATGGCTAAATTTCGTAGAGGAAACCGAAGCGTCCCTTTTGTATAATCATCTAGTTTTGTTTGATAATAATCATTTAAAATATAAGGGCTACTTATATTGCCATCCAATATTGCAACTATGTCATGTCCTATTCCGCTGGCCGTGTTGATTCCGCTTTCGTCTTCAAGAATTGCAAGTAAGAACGGAGATTCATTTGTCGTGCCACCCGAAACAAAAGTTTCGTCATTCATATATAACTTCACTTTCGGACTAATATTGTCCGCGATTGCATTTTCGTTTATTCCACCCACTTTTATGGTTGTGTCAAAACCAGTTTCGTTTTCAGACAGTTGATTTTTTTTGGCATAAAAACTAATTTTTCCATTTGCCAATGGAATTCGAATATCTTTGGGGACCACAAAACTAAATTCAAATTGTCCATTTGTAACCGATGCATTTCCCCTAAAGAGGGTTTCGCCCAATACATTAAAATTGATTGGAGTGCTGTTTCCGTCATTATTTAATGTTGTTCTTGAAATTATTTTGTCGAATATGGTTGTGGAAATTTCACCATTATAGTTTGTTAATGGGATGTTGTTTTCATCGGTTATTTCACCTGATATTTTCATTTTTGCCAGTGATTTGAAATCATCAATGGGTTGAGATACAGGAATATCATTCACTTTTGTAAGTCTTATTTTAGGTCTGGGTATGGCCAGCATTAAGGCCGGGTCGCCAATATAAAAAACGACATTGGTCGATGAATTTGGATTGCTATTTTTGGATATTCGCAATGCTTCGGCGATAGAAGTATATTGGCTTGACCCATAAGAAAATAAATTTTTCGATAAAATGTCATTGAAATTTTCGGCACTAAATTGTCCAATGGCTCGAATGGTGGTAAGCATGGCAATGGCACCGCCTTTTGGATTCCAGTAGGTGTATTCGCCGGCCGTCGGTCTGGAAGGGTTGTCAAAACGGGAAAATTCGCAAGTGATTGTTATGAATAAAGGATATTTATATTGATTGCTTAAATTTTGTCCATCGGATTTTTCCCAAATCCGCTCACTTGCTAAGCCGTCTTCTCCACCATGGCCTAAATAGTTAAACACTAATGCTCCTTTTTCGAATGCGCTAAATAAATCTGTTCGTGCTTTAGGATAACGAAATCCTCCCGCAGACGCTTCCTGCACGTAGGAGTCCAATATAATTTTATTGACATTGAAAAATGGCTTTTCGGCAGTGATGACGTCGGCCAGGTTATTTTGTCTATTTTGTAAGGTTACATCCGAAGCTCTATCGGAATCATCACAAATCATGACAAAATTATTTCTCCAACTTCCGTATGATTTTATGTCATTGTATTCAATTACTTTATTTGCCATTTCATCGGCTTGTTTAGTATCGTTGACCAGCATTCTGCCTACCGCAATGTCGATTCCTCCGAAAAACGAACCTATATTCCCTTCGTTGGAATCCATCAATCCAAAGAAATCGTCGGACGCAAAGGAAGCTTCTCCCAAAGTATTGCTTTTTAAGGAGTGATATATAGGGACAATATTGGAGTTGTTTATAATTCGATTTTTATAATCATAGGATGCATCGCCAAAAAGGTTGATGTATTTTACTCTTTTTTCGGGTGTCGAAGCATTTTCGTAGATGTATTTGATGCAATTTCTTATGGCGGCAATGTCTTGTTTTCCTGATGAAAACTCCTGGTATATGGCTTCAAGTGGAATCACTTTTACGTTCAAATTAGAGTATGAACGATGAAAATTAGCTAATTTTTCGGCCTGGGCTGTCAGGAAATTGGGAGTGATGATCACGTAATCAATATCTTGAAACTGGCCTTGAGTGTTTTTAAAAATTGTCCCTTTTAAATTCTGGTTGGCAATTTTTGTTTTGCTGCCTTTCAAAGGAGTAAAATAATCCGAGGCATCAAGGGCAATGTATTTTCTGAGTTCGCCGAGATTTGCTTTAAACGCAAACGAACTTTGGCTTGGGTTTTCTGCCTTGGATATGTTATACAAATCGGTTATGTCCCACACTTGCGAAATTCCACTTGCATTCGAAACATCATAGTTTACAATTCCCAAGTTGGAATTAGATAAATCGTATTGAAAATGAAATTGTTTTCCGTATCCTTGGAGTTTTCTTTTGGCGATAAGCTGAATGTTATCAAGGTATCCTTTTGATCCGGGAACGCCATTGTTATTGTAGGTTAATTTTATTTTTATGTTTTCTGAACCGGAAAAAGTGGTGTTGTTTGGCAAAGAACCCACATTGAATTCAATGTCCGAATTAGTGCTAAGTGCCGAAAAGGGAATTGTTCCCATATCTTGTCCGTTTGCCGCGACCTTGAAAGAAGTGGTTGTAAAAGAGGCAGAAGCGGTGGTTGTCATCAATTTTACGGGTGTTGCGGTGTCAATATTTGGAAAATTAAAACTAAATTCCTGTTCCTGATTGACGTCAAATGATTCACCAAACCATTGTCGGCCTAGGTGTGCAATATTTACAAGATCCAATTCGTGGAATTGATGGTCGTCAAACGTGTTTAAGGTCAACGTGCTGCTTCCTGTAGGCTGAATCATATTCGGGATTCTTTTCCCGTCACTTCCCTGAATCGTTATATAATAATAGGATTTTGTGTCATATAAATTATTGTTGGTTTGACTTTCTTCATTATAGGTGTCAACTCCTTCGGCATAAAATAGAATATAATCGTCATTATTGAAAACGCCATCGCTTTCGCCAACAATTTCAATGGCATTCTCTGTCAAATCCGAAGGATAATAGGTGGCGTTTGATAAGGGCAACATTTTGCCCCCATTGCCATAAATTTGTATTTTCTTGGGATCAATCGTACTTGTATTAATGCCTAATTGTTGCAAAAAACTTTTGGAAATTTTATAAACTCCAGATTTTTCGACATAAAATTGATACCATTCGCCGGTTGCCAAAACGGAGTTGGATATAATATTAGTGATTTTATTTATCTGCGAAATCCTCGAGGAACTACTGCTTATAGAATAGGAAAAAGATTTAATCCGTTTGAATCCAAATGCGTCTTTTACTATTGGGGAAAGGACAAGAAAGGATTGTTTGACGCCTCTTGATTCCGTGGTTTTTAAGGATTGTTTTATTGTTTTTGGTATGTTTTCCGGTGCTAAATCACCAAGTTGAGAAGCTAAAACAGACTCGTAAACCACATTTGTGATTTGAATGGAATTCCCGTCAAAAGAAGTTGGTTCCGTTAGATTTAGAATGTAAAAAAGAGACCTTTTAGAGGCATCATAATTATAACTGTTTCCGACAAATTGGGGCACATTAATTTTGAAGTTGCCATAAGACATTTCTTTTTTTTCAAGCCATTCAATGGCGACGTCACCCTTAATTTGTGCAAAAGAAAAAAAAGGAACTAGGGTTATATAAAGCAAAAGTTTTTTTTTCATTATTACCTAATACGGGATTAATAGCAAATTATTACGATGAGTAAAAATATGTCATTTAGTGTAATTGTAAATAATAAATATTATAAATTTGCGTTTTCAATGTATAATTTTCAGACAATATACAGTTCTATTATTTATTAAAAAAAATGATGTTGTGGTTTAATGGTTAATTATTATATTGCACCTCAGAATTATTACCTACTAAAGAGTATGAAAGTAAACAAAATTATGGCCTTACGACTGATATTATCAATGATGTTGATTATAGGTTTTGCTAGCTGCAGTAAAAAATCTAGCTCAAAAAAAGCATCAAGAGCAACGGGTTGGAATGTGGACGGCAAAAAAGGAGCTTCCGGTAAAAAGAAGCAAGAAGCGGGACCAGGTTTGGTTTTTGTTGAAGGAGGGACTTTTACCATGGGTAAAGTTGAAGATGATGTTATGCATGATTGGAATAACACCCCAACGCAGCAACACGTGCAGTCCTTTTATATGGATGAGACCGAAGTTACCAACTTTATGTATCTGGAATATTTAGACTGGTTGAAAAAAGTATTTCCACCCACAGAAGAAAATTACAAAAATATATATGAAGGTGCTTTGCCTGACACTTTAGTCTGGAGAAATAGATTGGGTTATGATGAAACTATGACCAATAATTATTTAAGACACCCTTCCTATGCAAATTATCCTGTTGTGGGTGTTAACTGGATTCAGGCGGTTGAATTCAGCAAATGGAGAACCGAAAGAGTAAATGAGGCTCTTTTGGAGAAAAACGGATATCTTAAAAAGAATGCAAAGACCGATGATGTAACTGCTGAAAGTAATTTCAATACTGAAACGTATTTGAATTCTCCAACGCTTTCATTCGGCGGAAACAAAGACATTGTTTTACCAGGAAAAAAAGGAGCAAGAAAGGCGCCTAGAGCAGGAAAAAACGGAAAAGTTGTAGAAGCAACAAATATATATGCACAACGTTCTTCAGGGATTTTACTTCCTGAATATAGACTTCCAACTGAAGCCGAATGGGAATATGCGGCAGCTGCTGATGTAGGCCAAAGAGAATACAACATTTATAAGGGTCAGAAAAAATATCCATGGTCAGGTAGCTACACTCGTTCCGGAAAAAGACAAAGCAAAGGAGATCAATTGGCCAATTTCAAACAAGGGAATGGAGATTATGGTGGTATAGCCGGATGGTCTGATGATGGTGCCGATATTACTAATGCCGTAAAAAGTTATCCGGCAAATGATTTTGGATTATATGATATGGCAGGAAATGTAGCCGAATGGGTTCTTGATGTGTACAGACCAATTATCGATAATGAGTCAAATGATTTTAATTATTTTAGAGGGAATCAGTATACAAAGAACAAGATAGGTAAAGATGGAAAAGTTGATATTGTTACTTTGGAGACTATGGAGAAAGATACTCTAAGCAATGGAAAAATAATAGTAAGGAGTTTTCCGGGTCAAATAGCTCAAGTTCCAGTTGATGATAAGGAAACGTATTTAAGACAGAATTTTAATAAAAGCAACAATATCAATTATAGAGATGGTGACAAACAATCATCTAAATATTTTAATTTTACAGATTCAGGGACTGATACTAAAAAGGGAAAAGAGGAAAGAGAAATGTATAATTCCCCTAAACATAATGTCACAACAGACAGTTTAGGGAATATGGTTAGAAAATACGACAAAACAAATAAAAGAACCACTTTGATAAATGACAATGTAAGGGTTTATAAAGGCGGATCTTGGAGAGATAGAGCGTATTGGCTAGATCCGGCACAAAGAAGATATTTTCCTCAAGATATGGCCACGGATTATATTGGTTTTAGATGTGCTATGTCTAGAGTGGGACCAAAATCAGAAAAAAGAAAATCAGCCAGAAATTAATTTTTTTATAATAGTAATAAAAAGCCCTTTGATTAGGGCTTTTGTTTTTTAAATCATTTTTTATATGGATATTTTACACATTCATAGTTTGTTTTTAAAATGTAATTCCGTTTCGATTGACACTCGTAAAATTGAACCCAATTCATTGTTTGTTGCCATAAAAGGAGAACATTTTGATGCCAACACATTTGTCAGTGAAGCGCTGGAAAAAGGAGCTTCTTATGTAATAATTGATAATGAAGACTATTTTGTTGACCAAAGGACTATTTTGGTGGAAAATAGTTTAATCGCACTACAGGAATTGGCAAAATTTCATCGTCAGTATTTAAAATTGCCAATAATTGCCCTAACTGGAAGCAATGGAAAAACAACCACAAAAGAACTGATCTATGTTGTGCTTTCGAAAAAGTACAATACAAAAGCAACCATTGGAAACCTAAACAATCATATAGGAGTTCCATTGACTTTATTGTCTTTTAATGGTGAAACCGAGATTGGTATCGTAGAAATGGGAGCCAATCATAAAAAAGAAATTGAATTTCTATGTGATCTGGCAAAACCGGATTATGGTTACATAACCAATTTTGGCAAAGCACATTTAGAGGGTTTTGGCAATGTAGAAGGCGTTATAGAAGCTAAGAGTGAAATGTATCACTATCTTTCTGAAAACGATAAATTAGCTTTCATAAACTTAGAAGACCGAATTCAAGTCGAAAAGACAAAAACTTTGAAATCATACTCTTTTGGAATAAATAAAGAATATGCAAACGTGAACATAACTTCGATCAAAGCAAACCCATTTGTAGAGATAAGCTACTCAAACATTGTGATTTCGACCCATTTGATTGGGTTATATAACGCCAATAACATTAACGGAGCAATCACAATAGGAAAATATTTTGAAGTCGATGACAGGGACATTAAAGAAAGTTTAGAGGGGTATGTTCCGGAAAACAACAGATCACAGCTTCTGTCCAAAGGCACAAACCAAATTATTCTTGACGCTTACAATGCTAATCCAAGTAGTATGACTGTTGCTATCGAGAATTTTGTGCAATTGGATAATTCCAATAAGGTAATGATACTCGGTGATATGTTTGAGTTGGGACAAGAAAGTCATCAGGAACATAAATTAATCGTGAATTTGCTTTTGAGCCAAGAAAATGTCATTTGCTACTTTATTGGAAAAGATTTTTATGCCAATAAAATTGAAAGAAATAATTTTTATTTTTATGAAACATTCGAGGCTCTTTCTAAACATTTGCTGGAAACCAAAATTGAAAACAGTTCTATTCTAATTAAAGGCTCAAGAGGAATGGCGTTAGAAAAAACGTTGGATTTCTTGTAATCAATAAACGGATTTTGTGTATAAACATCAAAACGCCATCTGATTAAGATGGCGTTTTTGCTGCAATTAGATACTCATCAAAAAGCCAATAAGGTTTTCCTTTTTGTTAAGCTCCAATTTTTTCCTTAATCGGTATCGTGCCAGTTCGACTCCTCCGCTTGAAATGTTCATAATTTCGGCAATTTCTTTCGTTGACATATTCATCAATAAATAAGTTGATAAATCCAATTCGCGCGGTGAAATTGTTGGATATTTCTCTTTTAATCTTTTCAGAAAATCAAAATGAACATTCTTGATGTGTTTTTCCAAATCTTTCCAGCTATGGTCTGCATTTACTTCTTTTACGATGCTTTTGTTTAATTTGCTGAATTGGAATTTGGCTGATTCGTCAAACGATTCAACATCAATATCCTTTAGTTTGTATATAATCCCGTTTAGAATTTTATTTTTCTTCACAACTTGCAAGGAATTGTTTACCAATTCTTTGTCTTTTGCCAAAATTTTAATTTTAAGTTTATCATTTTTCAGTCTTTCAATTTCTTTTTCCAAATCGAATTGCTCCTGTCTTATTTTTGATTCCTTTTCCAAATAAAGTCTTCTTTGTTCAACTGTTTCGTAATATTTGTTCTTTCTTATTTTATTTTGTATTCCCTTCCTAATATAAAAGATAATTACACCAATGCAAATAATATAGAAAATATAAGCCAAGAAGTGCCTGTACCATGGAGGAGATACAGTGAAGGGAACAATTGCCTGGTTTGACTGGACTCCATAACTGTTTTTTGTCTTTACTTTCATAATATAATCACCCTCTCTTAGATTGGTATATTCTTTCATTGAAACTCCTGACCAGTTGCTCCATTTATCCTCAAAACCTTCTAATTGATAGGAAAATTTTACATTTTCAATATTTTCATAAGTAGGGGATGAAAAAGTAAATTTTACATAATTTGACCTATAAGGAATTTCATATTTTTCGACCGTATTTTGTCTATTTCCATAAATTAAAGTGTCTTCTAAGTTAGAAAAACTTCTTATAAAAGCTTTGGGTCTGGTAATGAAATTCTTTATTAATTGAGAATCATAATGAGCCAATCCATCGGTGAGGCCTATAAATATGTTTTCAGGATTAAATGTGTTTACAGACAAATTATTGTAAACTAGATTTTCAGTCAAATTTGAAAAGGGGGCCACAATATTTTTATAATTGCCATTTTTATTTTTCATTAAAACCCCTAATGATTTATTAAAAACATACCAAATGTTGCCAAAATTATCTTCGTGTATAGTATTGACTTTAGGGATATTCTTAAATAACTTGTCCATATTTTTGTCTTCATAAAATACATTTTCCTCCTGTAAATATTTAAAAAAGTGATTGTCAGTTTGAAAATAGATATTGTCTTTTAAACGTTGTATACTTCCAATTCCTTTAATGCTGTTTGATAAGTCTTGGTGCGTTTTGATGGATATAAATCTTTTAAAGTCTTCAGAAAGTGTCATTTGATAGATAAGTTCGTCTTTTTTTACCCATATAGTTTCATCGCCTATTTCGAATTCCCCTACTGATTTAGAAAAGCCCTTAATTTGATGTATAAACTGCCAGCCATTTGGTTTTTTTTCGAATAATGAAAAACCATTGTAATTGGAACCAATCAAATAAGTTGGGTGGTTTGGAATTTTCTTAAAACTCCAATATCCAATTTCATCCAATGTTTTAATAGACTTGCCCCCATTAATCAATAAAGTGCCCCTGTTGTGTGCACATAGCAACTGGTCATCAATAATTTGAAGATTCCATGCTTGACCTGTTGTTCCTTCAACGAGTGTAAAAGTGTCTTCTTTAAATGGTTTGTTCCAAGAATGGTAGAAAACGCCTTGATTAGTGGCGACGTATAGATTCTCTTTGTATATGACCGATGAATAAACGGTACTAATGTCATAACTATAGCCGAAATAGGAGAAAGGAGAATTTTCATTTATAAATGCAATTCCGTTATCAAGACCCAGCCACAGATTATTTTTATTATCAACAAACGAAGTTAGAACAGTATTATTTTGAAGGCCTTTTTTTCGATTAATGTGCTGAATTATCCTTCCTGTTTTGTCGCATATTATAATGCCGTTCAATACAGAATTAAGAACTATGTAATTATCTTTTATGGCAACTCCTCCTAAGCAGCTGTTTTTTTTAATAAAATTGTTGGCCTCTGTGTCCCAAGAAGTCATTTTTTTATTGTCATATAAAAATAGCCCTTTATCAATAGTCGCGATAAGCAGTTTATTATCCGGCATTTGAAATATTCCCCAAACCTCTGTTTCGTTTAATATAGTTGAACCTGCAAGAGGGAATAGTTCGCCATTTCGATATTCCATCAAACCCGCTGAAACATCTTGAAAATAGAGTTTGTTATTTACTTGATATGAAAACTGGAATCTTGATCGAGGTTTTAGTAGTGTTAGTTTATTTTTTTTTAAAACATAAGCCATGGCAAAAGACTGAAAAATCACTTCGTCTTTATAAAGGTGAATTTTCCATACCATATCTATTGTATTAACTATGTTTTTGTTTAAGAATTTTGACAAAGAAAAATAAATAAGTTTGCCTTTTGAATCAGATTTAAAATATCCAAATTCATTATAATTCCCAACAAATATTTTTCCAGAGTCTTCAATTTTTATTGATCTAATGCCAGAGTTATTGGGTAAAGTATATTTGTGCCATAATGCTCCATCAAATTGGAAAAGCCCATTATTATTGGCAAAATAGATATTCCCATTTTTGTCTTGATCAATGTTCCAATTTTGGGTGCCTCCTTTATAATCGGACCTTTTGTAATTTCTAATTTCCGGAAGCCCAATACTTTTTACCTGGCTAAACAGGTGAGTTATAGATAGCAAAAGCAAAAAAAACAGGAGATGGAATTTTGTAATTTTCATAATTAAATTCTAAATGTAATGAATTGATTATTATTTAAAAAAAAATAGTTTTACTGTTAAAAAACAATATTTGACATCGTTTTATTTTTGTTGAAATCACTAACAAAAGCTAAAATAGCTGTTTTTTGATAAATGTAGTGTTTGTTTTTTTAATTAACATTTTAATAACAGTGTTAAAAATAGTAAACACATTGTTAATCAGTCATTTAATTTTTATTTGATGTGTTTTTGTTTAGTCAATAAATAAGTTTTGATGTGTTTTTGTAATGAAATATTAATATTGATATAAAAAAAATATCCTTAACATTGTCCCTAATTACTAATTAATTAACCAAAATTTTTAGAAATATGAAATTTACAAAATTACTTATTTTTTGTTTTTTATCTATTCTATTCTCAGTTTATGCTCAGGCACAAGATGTCACAGTAAACGGAAAAGTTATAGACGAAAACGGACTACCCATTCCGGGAGCAACCATTTTAATTAAAGGAACCTCTAAAGCTACGGCTTCGGACATTGATGGGAATTATCAGATAAAGGCCGCATCAAACGGCACTTTAGTGTTTAGTTATGTGGGTTACAATTCTGTTCAGCAATCCATTAACGGAAGAACTCGAATTGAAGTTAAACTTGCTACTCAATCTCAAGAGCTGACTGAGGTTGTTGTTGTGGGGTACGGTACTCAAAAAAAGAGCGTTGTTACAGGTGCCATTTCCAGTGTTAAGGCTAAAGATCTCGAAAAAATTCCTAATGGACGTATCGAACAAGCCTTACAAGGAAGAGTTTCTGGGGTTATGGTTGCTGCTCAATCTGGTCAGCCTGGAGCTGCTTCTACGGTTAGGGTTAGGGGTTTAACTACCTTTGATACTTACGGTGGTAACAATCCTCTTTGGGTTGTCGATGGTGTAATTGTTGACTCAGGAGGAATTGGGTATGTAAATCAATCTGACATTGAATCTATTGAGGTGCTTAAAGATGCTGCTTCATTAGCCATTTATGGTGCTCGTGCTGCATCTGGTGTTATCATGGTTACGACTAAAAAAGGGAAATCAGGAAAATTAAGCGTAAGTTATACTGGTTTTACAGGTGTTTCTGGTCCTGAAAAAACAGTACATTTGCTTAATGCAACCCAATATGGGGCGTTAATGAATGAAAAAGCGGGTGCTGCAGGAGAAACTATTCCTTATCCAAACTTATCTGCTTTAGGAGTTGGAACAGATTGGCAAAAACAAATTTTCAGTAATGATGCTTTGCGTACCAATCACGAGTTTAGTTTGAGCGGCGGTAATGAGGTTTCTACCTTTTTCGCTTCATTTGGTATTTCAGACCAACAAGGGATTGTTTCTAAAGAAATTTCAAATTTTGGAAAAAAGAATATCCGTTTAAATTCAACTCATAAATTGTCTAAAATGTTCACTATTGGGCAAACATTTGGATATACGCATCAAAAAGGTGTTGGTTTAGGAAATACAAATAGTGAATATGGAGGGCCATTAAGTTCAGCATTAAATCTGGATCCTACAACTCCTGTAGTTGTTACAGATCCTATTGCTGCTAACAGCGGTTTATATGGCGATCCTCATGTACTTAGAGATGCAAATGGAAATCCTTATGGAATTTCTTCGGTAGTTGGTCAAGAAATGTCTAATCCGGTTGCTTATGTAAAAACAAGATTAGGAAATTATAATTGGTCTGATGATTTTATTGGAAATGCTTATCTTGAGTTTACTCCTATCAAAGATTTAAAATTCAGATCGACTGTTGGGTTAAAAAGAGCATTTTGGGGTAATGAATCTTTTACACCTCAATATTATTTAAGTGCAACTGTTCTTGCTTCTCAAAATAGTTTGAGCAGAAATACCAATGAAACTTTTGCTTGGAATGTTGAAAACACGGCGTCCTATACAAAAAGTGTAGGTGATCATAACTTTACGTTATTATTGGGACAAGGGGCTTATGTAGATAATAATTCTAGCGGTGCTTCTGTAACTTATCAAGGTTTACCTACAAACAACTATCAAGAAGCATCATTCAACTTTGATATTGCTCCTACCAAAAAAATGGGTGGTGCTTATACTTCTCAAGAACATAGAGTTACGTCTTTATTTTCTCGTTTGAATTATGATTATAAAGAAAAATATTTATTTACAGGTATTATTCGTCGTGATGGTTCTACCAATTTTGGTTCCAATAAAAAGTATGGTATTTTCCCTTCCTTTTCTGCAGGTTGGGTAGTTTCTAAAGAAGGTTTTTGGAAAGACAATACAGTAGTAAATACTTTAAAACTAAGAGCTGGTTATGGAGTAACTGGTAATGATGCGATTAAAGAGAATGGTTTTTTAGCGCTTATCGGCGGAGGTAGAAATTATACTTTTGGTACTACGGGTTCAGTTATTTCTTCTGGAAACAGCCCAGACGCACCTGCAAACCCAGATTTACAATGGGAAGAAACTTCACAAATGAACATTGGTTTTGATGCCAGATTATTTAATGATTTTAATTTAACAGTGGAGTATTATGATAAAAAAACCACTGGAATTTTGCAATATGTTGATTTACCGGGTTATGTTGGGTCAACAGGAAGACCTTTAGGCAACGTTGCCGATATGGGAAATAAAGGGGTTGAAGTTGAACTAGGATACCATAAAAAATTCGGAGAATTCAACTTTTCAGCTAATGGAAATGTATCCTATTTAAAAAATGAAGTGACTTATTTAGGACAAGGCAAAGATTTTATAGGTGGTGGTGCGACATTTCAATCAATGAATGGAGATATAACTAGGACACAAGTGGGTCAAGCTTATAATTCTTTTTATGGATTAAAAACGGCTGGAATTTTTCAAACGGTTGCAGAGGTTAATGCCTATACAAACGGTACAGGTGGTTTAATTCAACCAAAAGCAGTACCAGGAGATTTTCGTTGGACGGATACCGATGGCGATGGAGCTATCACTGATAGCGACAAGCAATTCTTGGGTAGTCCGCTTCCAAAATATACTTTTGGTTTAACAATCAATATGGAATATAAAGGGTTTGACTTGATGGCTTCTGCACAAGGAGTTTCTGGAAATAAAATATTTCAAGGGCTACGTCGATTAGATGTTTTAAATGCAAATTATCAAACAGATGCTATGGGTCGTTGGACAGGTCCAGGTACTTCAACTGATTATCCTAGACTAACAAATGATGATGTTAATAAAAATTTTGGGAATATGTCTAATTTTTATTTAGAAGACGGAGATTATTTACGTCTTAAAGTAGTTTCATTCGGATATTCTTTGCCAAACGATTTAGTATCTAAAATTAAAGCTTCTAAAGTGAGATTTTTTGTAACGGGTGAAAACTTATTGACCCTTACAAAATATACAGGTTACGATCCGGAAATTGGAGGTAATGTTTTTGGAATAGATAGAGGTTACTATCCTCAAGCCAAGACTTTTATGTTTGGAGCTAACGTACAATTTTAATAAATAGAATTATGAAAACAATAAAAATTAAGTTTTTATTTATTGCTCTTGCAATGATAATCACAATGGTATCTTGTAGTAAAGACTTTTTAGAAGTACAACCTAAAGGGACTAATCTAGAATCAAGTTATTATAAAAATGATACCGAAGCATTAGCAGGACTTGTTGCTGTTTATGATTTGATGCGAAAAAATTCTGGAGGTTTTGAAAACATGATTACCATGATGAACGCTGGTTCAGATGATAATTATGCAGGAGGAGGTAATGCTACCGATGGTGCTGGTATTCAAGGTTTTTCCAATTATACTTTGAGCCCTACTTCTATGCCAAGAAGTTTTTGGAGCGATCATTATCAAGGGATTTACAGAGCTAATTATTTGCTTACTAAATTGCCTGGTATTCCTATGGATGCTAGTTTAATCGCAAGATATACTGCAGAATGTAAAGCATTGCGTGCCAATTATTATTTTAATTTAGTGAGAATGTTCAAGAATGTTCCGCTAATTACAACACCTCTTGCCACTTCAGAATATTACTCAGTACTACAGGCAACTCCCGCAGCTGTTTATGTTCAAATTGAAAAAGATCTTACTGAAGCTATAGGAGCTTTGCCAGCTACAGTACCAGCTGCTGATGCGGGACGATTTACTCAAGGAGCGGCCAAAGCTTTACTTGGAAAAGTATATTTATATGAGAAAAAGAACTCCGAAGCAGCGGCACAATTTGCTGCTGTAAATGGAACTCCCGGAGGAACAAGTCAATATGGTTTCAAATTACTTGCCAATTATAATGATCTTTGGGTAACTGACAATAAATTTAATACAGAATCTATTCTAGAAGTGGCTCATACAAATTTATCGAGTACCTCATGGAATTATCAACCTTATGGAGATGCAGCAGAAGGAAATGTTGTAAATGTAATGTGTGGGCCTCGAAATTACACTAAAATAGGCGCGTCTGCTCCAGCTATGCCATCCGGATGGAGTTTTAATGTATTTACTCAAGTATTTTATGATATAATCAAGACAGACCCAAGATTTGCTGCTACGGTTTTAGACATGAAAGCTCTAAGTGCAGCTAATCAAGCAAGTTACATTGGTGGGTATCAAGACACAGGGTATTTCCTTAACAAATTTATACCTAGAAAAACCGATGTTACAACAAGTACTGGAGAACCAGTTTTGAATTATAGACAAAATTCTTACGTAATTCGTTTAGCAGATACTTATTTGATGGAAGCTGAAGCTTTAGGAGGAACTGGAGCAAGAGCTCAAGCATTACTTGATGCCGTGAGAGCAAGAGTAGGTTTAGCAAGCACACCAGTTTCGATTGCGGCTATTAAAGCAGAGCGCAGATTAGAATTAGCTGGCGAAGGACATCGTTTCTTTGATTTAGTAAGATGGGGTGATGCAACAACTGTATTAGCAGGTAGAGGTTTTGTTGCAGGTAAAAATGAAATTTTTCCAATTCCTTACCAAGAATTGCAAAATACTTTGATTGTTCAAAATCCTGAGTATAATTAATTAATAATAATAATATGAAAAACATAAAAATAATATTCAGCTTTGTATTCTTACTGGCTGTAACTATAAGTTGCAGTATTCCTGACGGTATTGATCAAGATACCTCGTTTTTGAGTTCTGCAGCTTCTGGAAACGTTGCTAAAATATTTGATATAAGCACTGATAATTCAGGAAATGTAAAAATCACGCCTACAGGTGAGGGTATAACATCATTTAGTGTCAGCTATGGTCATGGAACGGGAGCTTCAGCATCTGCTGTGGTTGCTCCAGGTTGGAGCACTTCGCATATTTATCCTGAAGGGTCTTATACTGTTACTATAGTATCTTCCGATATTGCTGGACAGAAAACTACTGCAACATACCCGTTGGTGGTTACTTACAGAGCTCCAGAAAATGTAACTATTTCAACTTCTGGTGAAATGAAAGTGAGTGCAACTGCATTATATGCAAAATCATTCTTGGTTTATTATGGTGATGTGGCTAATGAAGTGGGCAAGCCAATGGCTATTGGTCAAGAATTGCCAGCTCATACCTACCCAGCTACTGGAGGCCCTTTTATTCTAAAAGTAGTAGCATTAAGTGGAGGAGTTGCAACATCTCAATTACTCAAAACACTGTTCGGTTTGCCTTTAGATTTTGAAAGCCCAACAATGGATTACTTTTTTGGAACATTTGGAAATGTGACTTTTTCAAAAGTGGCAAATCCAAACGCTACAGGATTAAATACGAGTGCAACCGTAGGTAAATATACTAAACCAAATGGAGCTGATTCTTGGAGTGGAACCTATAGCCCGTTGAATATTCCAATAAATTTTGCTCATGGAAATAAAATTAAAGTTTGGGTCTACAATCCTGATCCGGCAAATATTGGTAAAAAATTAAATGTTGAATTAGAGAAAGTAGTAGGTCTTCCAGATAAACCTGCAAATCCATATGGAGCAATACTAAAGGTTCCATTTACTACCTCTGGTGCTTGGGAAGAATTAGTATTTGATTTTAGCACTATTCCTGCTATACCTGCTAATGCTAAATTTACTCAATTGGTTCTGCGATTTGATGATGGGAATTCAGGAGCCGGTGAAATTCTATATGTTGATAACATTAGATTAACAAATTAAAATATAAATATGAAAACAAATATAAAATATATTCTAGGCGTTTTCTTTGTGCTACTTTTATCAATTACTAGTTGTACACAAGAAACCTACTCTTTAGGAGATTTAACAGCTCCTTCTAACATTGTTATAACCGCAGATATTGTTGGTACAGATGCCACTCATCCTAATGGAGATGGTTCAGGTGACGTAAAAATTTCTATAACTGGGGATAATGTTCTTGGTTATAAAATTGATTATGATGATAGTGATGCTGTAGATTTTAAGTATCTGCCAACTGGTTCAGCTACTAAAAAATATGATACTCATCTTGGTGTAAATACTTATAGAGTTACGGTTATAGCTTCTGGAGCAGGAGGAACTTCTTCTATTGTTACTAAAGACATCACTGTGAGATATGATTGGACTCCGGATCCAGCTATTGTTGCTAATATAACAAACAATGCTACTAAAACCTGGGTTGTAGATAAAAGCGTAGCGGGCCATATGGGAGTAGGGCCATGGAGTACTGGTTCAGTTACTCCAGAATGGTGGGCTGCTGGCGTAAATGAAAAAGTAGCTACTGCAAATTGTTTATATACTTCTACCTATACATTTGCTAAAATTGTTGCATCGGGTACTTATACATTAACGGTTGCATGCCCAGATGGTTTACTTACAAAAACAGGTGCATTGGCAGGAGGTCTTCCTGGCATTCCATCATCTGGAGGAGAAGCTTGTTATCCTTATGCAGGTGGAACTTCTGCTTTTACTTTTGTCTCTTCTACCTCAGGAATTGCAGCCTCAGCTCCATCTACAAAAATTGGTATTCAATTAGCAGGTGTTAATACTTGTATAGGATATGGCGCTGTACAAAAAGAATATGAAATTTTGGTTTCAACATCAACCTATTTGTATCTCAGGGTAAGAGGAACTGAAACAGGAAATGCTTGGTATTTAAAATTAAAACCGGCACCTTAAATTTTCTTACTAATAAGACCCAGAACTATAATGCGGTTCTGGGTTTTTTTATTTTATTAATTCTAATCAGTTTATTCTAATGATACAAAATATAGTAATCAGTAGACTTTTAAAAAAGCATATATATCTATTTAAAAGCACTTTATTTTTTAGTGTTCTAATGGGTGCTTTTATATTGGTTTCCTGCAGTGGAGATAGTGGTAGTGGAGGAGGAACAACCGGAACAACACCTTCGAATCTTGTGATTTCGGCAGTCGTTGTTGGCACTAACGCCCAAAATCCCAATGGCGATGGAAGCGGAACAGTAAATTTTAATATCAGTGCAACTAATGCAACTTCCTATAAAATTTTACTTGGTAACGGAGAGGTAAAAGAAGTAACAAATGGAGTCTTAACTTATACTTATACAGCATCGGGTACAAATACTTATGTTATATATGTATCTGCTTATAAAGGAACAAGTTTTGTTAGTACTTCTACTTCAATTGTAGTTTATGTTGCTCCAACAGTCCTTTGGTCTGATGAGTTTAATGTGGATGGCGTTCCAGATAGTTCAAAATGGGGATATGATTTAGGCGCAGGTGGCTGGGGAAATAATGAACCTCAATATTATACCAACAGGCCAGAAAATATTATTGTTCAAAATGGAGTTTTAAAAATCAATACCATAAAGGAAAGCTATAGTGGAAGCAATTATACTTCGGCAAGAATTCTTACAAAAGGTAAATTCTCTTTCAAATACGGAAAAGTTGAAATTAGGGCAAAATTGCCTGTTGGTGGTGGAACATGGCCAGCAGTTTGGATGTTAGGGGACAATATAGGCACGGTTGGTTGGCCAGCTTGTGGTGAGGTCGATATATTAGAAGAAATTGGAAATCAACCAAACATAAATCATGCGTCATTGCATTCCCCAGGGCGTTCAGGGAATACTCCTGATACGGGTACAGTTGCGGTTGTTAATGGAAACTCGGAGTTTCATATTTATACTGCCGATTGGAGAGCAGATTCGATTAAATTTTATGTGGACAATCAGTTGTATTACACGTTTGTTAATACGGATAATTTTCCTTTCAATCAGAATTTTTTCCTGATTATTAATTGTGCAATTGGAGGTAATTTTGGAGGTTCAATTGATCCAAATTTTGTTTCTTCAACTTTCGAAGTTGATTATGTTAGAGTTTATAATTAGTGTTTGTCTTCTAGTTAGTTTTTCATTATTTGCTTCTGTTTTTACTTAAACAGGAGCAATGATGAAAACAAATGATGGATAGCGGTTTTTTAAATCTCAAAAGCTAATCATGAACGCAGCAATTGGGGGAGCGATTGGAAGAAAAAAAGCATTGATACTGCTGTGTTTTCTCAAAAAATCAAATTGATTATGTTCGTGTTCATCAAAAATAAATAAATTATGTCAAAAATAAAATGGATTGTCATCTTGCTTTTTGCGCTACAAATTAATGCGCAATCCCTTAAAGTGATGACATATAATATTCGTTTGGATGTTGCCGTCGATGGAGAGAATGATTGGACACATCGCAAAGATTTTTTTACTTCCCAAATTCAATTTTATGAACCGGACATTTTTGGAGTTCAAGAAGCAACGCCTAATCAAGTGACAGATATTGCAACGGCACTTTCTCATTATAGCTACATAGGTATTGGAAGGGATGGAGTTGGCAAAGGAGAATCTTCCAATATTTATTATAAAAAAGATAGATTTAAAATAATTCAAGAGAGTACTTTTTGGCTTTCGGAAAACCCGGACAAAATTTCAAAAGGCTGGGATGCCGCATTCAATAGAGTTTGTACGTATGCTTTGTTGAAAGATGTAAAAACAATGAAAACGTTTTGGGTTTTTAACACCCATTTGGATCATATAGGAGAATTGGCCAGAACAAATGGAATTCAGCTTATTCTTTCGAAGATAAAAAAATTAAACAAAAAAAATTATCCGGTCATTTTTATGGGCGATTTTAATTCGGAACCCACAACGGAAAGAATAATTGCTCTCAAAAAAGAGATGAATGATTGTAGAGATATATCTGAAGAAAAGCCTTTCGGACCGTCGGGAACTTTCAATGGATTTAAACATAACGAGCCAGTGACAAAATTAATAGATTACATTTTTGTTTCTAAAAACAATAAGTTTGCAGTTCGAAAATTTACAGTTTTGAGTGACTCTAAGGATTTAAGATATCCATCAGACCATTTACCGGTTTATGTTGAAATTAGTTATAAATAGAATGAAAAAAATTAAAAAAAATATGAAATTTTTACTTTTGGCAGCACTAACAAGCCTTCTGTTAAACTGTGCGCCGTCGAATGATATCGTAAAACCCGCTCCCATTCCAACTCCAATTCCAATAACCAATGATATGGATTTTTGGTTGACAAAGGGAGACCAATCGGTTATGCTTCAAAAACAAACAGCCGTTTTAGGTTTTGGCACAACCTATAACATGTATTCAAATATTGAAGTCGATGATGCCCAGACTTTTCAAACAGTCAATGGGTTCGGATATACTTTAACCGGAGGAAGTGCACAGGTCATCAATCAATTATCGGCTACAAAAAAACAGGCATTATTGCAGGAATTGTTCGGATCGGGGGATACTTCAATAGCCATAAGTTATTTACGATTGAGTATTGGAGCTTCGGATTTAAATGAAATGCCATTTACTTATGATGATATGCCAAGCGGACAAACAGATTTAAATTTAACCAGTTTTAGTTTGGCTCCGGACATGACCAATTTGATTCCGCTTTTGAAAGAAATTTTGCTCATAAATCCGAACATAAAGATCATGGCTGCACCTTGGTCTCCTCCGGTTTGGATGAAGGACAACAATAGTACCATTGGCGGAAGTCTGCAGCCCCAATATTATGGAGTTTATGCCCAATATTTCGTAAAGTACATTCAAAAAATGAAAGATTTAGGTATTACAATTGATGCAATCACTCCCCAAAACGAACCGTTGAATCCAGGAAACAACCCGAGTTTGCTGATGACGGCAACACAACAAGCAGAATTCATAAAAACAAATTTAGGTCCGGCTTTTCAATCGGCAAATAGTACTGCCAAGATTGTTATTTATGACCATAATTGTGACAAACCCGAATATCCCTTAGCTATACTGAACGATGCCGCTGCATTGCCCTATATTGATGGTTCCGCATTTCACCTATATGCAGGAGATATCAGTGCTTTATCAACGGTTCATAATGCTTTTCCAACAAAAAGCGTATATTTTACGGAACAATGGACTTCATCAACCGGGAGTTTTTCTGGGGATCTCAAATGGCATTCAAAAAATGTCGTGATTGGTTCTATGCGCAATTGGAGCAAAAATGCACTCGAATGGAATTTGGCAAACAATGCTTCTTTTGGACCGCATACTCCTGGAGGCTGTAACCAATGTAAAGGAGCTATAACCATAAACGGTAGTGATAGTTTTGATAGGAATGTGGGCTACTATATAATTGCTCATGCTTCTAAATTTGTACCTGCAGGTTCTATACGAATTGCAAGTACAGTTAGTGGGAATTTAAATAATGTTGCATTCAAAACACCTGCCGGGAAAATAGTTTTAATAGTAGAAAATGACGGAAATATCACCGAACTTTTTAACATTAAATTCAATGGGAAATGGGTAACCACATCGTTAGATAGTGGTTCAGTAGGAACTTATATTTGGTAAAATAAAAATAATAAATAATCTTGGAACTTATGAAAAAAATAATAACATCAACTCTTGTGTTAATCTCCTTTTTTGCTTTTTCGCAGCAAAAAACAAAAATAGTACCTAAAACTTTTTCTACAAAAGGCAAGACCGTTATGGTCTTTACCACTGCGGAGAATTCTAATTTAAGATTGTCAGAAACTGATAATCTAAAATTTACGGAGCTAAAACAACCCACAGAAAAGCAAATTTGCGTTTTTGTAAATCCTCTTAAAACCTTTCAAACCTTTTTGGGAATTGGAGGCGCAATTACAGATGCCAGTGCTGAAGTTTTTGCAAAATTGTCTAAAGATAAACAGCAAGAATTACTCAACGCTTACTATAGTGCAGACAAAGGAATTGGGTATTCCTTGATGAGAACTAATATTCATAGCTGTGATTTCAGTTCAGATAGTTATACCTATATAAAAGAAGGTGACAAATCATTAAAAACGTTCGACATAGCTCACGATAAACAATATAGGATTCCCATGATAAAAAAAGCAATTGCTACTGCTGGTGGGAAAATTACATTATTTGCGAGTCCTTGGAGTCCGCCAGCTTTTATGAAAAGCAATAATGATATGCTAAAAGGGGGTGCATTATTAGCCGAATATTATAAGCCATGGGCAATGTATTATACTAAATTTGTCAAAGCATATCAAAAAGAAGGGATTCCAATTTGGGGGATAACTATACAAAATGAGCCGATGGCAATTCAAACGTGGGAATCTTGTGTTTTTACCGCTGAAGAAGAGAGAGATTTTCTTAAAAATTATCTTGGACCAACTATGAAAAAAGAAGGATTAGGCGATAAAAAAATTGTGGTTTGGGATCATAATCGTGATTTGATGAATCAGAGAGCGAATATTATTTTTTCGGATCCCGAAGCTTCCAAATATGCATGGGGAATGGGTTTTCATTGGTATGAAAATTGGTCCGGAGGCAAGCCAATGTTTGAAAATGTTGGTAAGGTTTATGAAGCTTATCCGTCAAAAAATCTAATGTTTACCGAAGGTTGTATCGAGAAATTCGATTCGGCTAAATATCAATTTTGGACAAACGGAGAACGATATGGAGCTTCCATGATCAACGATTTCAATAATGGAACGGTTGGCTGGACGGATTGGAATATTCTTCTTGATCAAAACGGAGGTCCAAATCATGTTGGTAATTTTTGTTTTGCCCCTATACATGCTGATACGAGAACTAATGAGTTAATTTACACGCCATCCTATTATTATATAGGTCATTTTTCTAAATTTATTCGCCCGAACGCAAAACGTGTAAGTACTGTGACTAGCAGAAGCACTTTATTAAGTACGTCATTTATTAATTCAAATGGAAAAATGGTAACTGTCGTGATGAATCAAACGAATGAAAAAGTGATTTATAATTTATGCATCGGAACACAAGCAACCGAAGTTTCTATTCTGCCAAACGCAATTCAAACTTTAGTGTATTAAATTATGCAAAACACAAATTCATATTTCCATGAACAATATAAATAAACTGATAAAAAAATCCTTAATAATACTGATTATAGTCGTAGAATTAAGTTGTTCTTCATCGAAAGTTAATATTAATACACTTCCGCTAACTGTAGCCAACCCGAATCACAGTAAAGTTGAAGTCTATACCACTGCAGATAAGACAAAATTAAGATTGACACCAACCGATAATTTAGTTTTGGCATCTGCTGTACAGCCTTTAGATAAAGAAATTTCAATTGTTGTTAATCCAGAAAAAACATTTCAAACCTTTATGGGAATTGGTGGTGCAATAACGGATGCCAGTGCGGAAGTTTTTGCCAAATTAAGTTCAGATAAAAAGCAAGAATTTTTAAATGCTTATTACGATAAAGAAAAAGGAATTGGCTATTCTTTGGCGAGAACTAATATTCATAGTTGCGATTTTAGTAGTGAAAGTTACACTTACATAGCCGATGGGGATAAGGACTTAAAAACTTTTAATGTTGATCACGACAGAAAATATCGTATTCCATTAATAAAAAAAGCAATCGAAACCGCCGGGGGTAAACTTACTGTTTTTGCCAGTCCATGGAGTCCGCCAGCATTTATGAAAAGCAATAATAATATAATAAAAGGAGGGACATTATTGCCGGAATATGCTCAGTCATGGGCAAATTATTATGTAAAATTTATCAAAGAATATGAAAAAGAGGGCATTCCGATATGGGGTGTCACTATACAAAATGAACCAATGGCAGCTCAAAAATGGGAATCCTGTATTTACACTCCTGAAGCAGAAAGAGATTTTCTAAAGAATTTTCTTGGGCCAACTATGGAAAAAGAAGGATTGGGTTCTAAAAATATTATAGTTTGGGATCACAATCGAGGTGAAATGTTAGAAAAAAGAGCAAATGTTATTTTTTCGGATCCTGAAGCTTCAAAATATGCTTGGGGAACTGGATTTCATTGGTATGAAAACTGGGCTGGTGGACCACCTAAATTTGAGTCGGTTCGTAAAGTTCAGGAAGCATATCCAACAAAAAAATTATTGTTTACCGAAGGGTGTGTCGAGAAATTTGATTCTGGTAAATACCAATTTTGGGCAAATGGAGAACGTTATGGAATAGCAATGATCAACGATTTCAATAACGGAGCGGTTGGCTGGACGGATTGGAATATTCTTCTTGATGAAAACGGCGGTCCAAATCATGTTGGTAATTTCTGCTTTGCACCTATTCATGCAGATACAAGAACTGACGAATTAATTTATACGCCATCCTATTATTATATAGGCCATTTCTCTAAATTCATTCACCTCAATGCAAAAAGAGTGAGTGCCGTAGTGAGTGGAAGCAGTTTGTTAAGCACTTCTTTTATTAATCCAAATGGGGAAATAGTAACTGTCGTGATGAATCAAACTAGTGAAAAAGTGATTTATAATTTATGCATCGGAACACAAGCAACAGAAGTCTCTATTCTGCCAAATTCAATTCAAACGTTAGTTTATTAAAATTACGAGAACATTTTTGTTTAAATTTCAAATCTATTTTATGAAAAAAAATCTTTTATTACTCTTTATTTTCCTTTCATTTTCATGCTTTTCACAAGGGTATTTGCATAGAAATGGGCAAAATATTGAAGACGGTAATGCGAAAAATATTGTATTGAGAGGGTTGGGTCTAGGTGGATGGATGGTTCAGGAAGGCTATATGCTGAAGACGGGTTCATTTGCAGGGCCCCAATATAAAATCAAACAAAAAATAACGGATTTAATAGGAGCCAAAAACACCGAAAAATTCTACGAAGCATATAAGAAAAACGGAATTACAAAAAAGGATATCGACTCTCTCGCAGCTTGGGGATTTAATTCGATTCGTTTGCCAATGCATTATAATTTGTACACATTGCCTATTGAGCAAGAAACAGTTGCGGGTCAAAATACTTGGCTTGATGAAGGTTTTAAAATGACGGATGATTTATTGAACTGGTGTGCGGCCAATAAAATATATCTGATTTTAGATTTGCATGCAGCTCCAGGAGGTCAAGGGAATGACGCAAATATATCAGATTATGACACTACAAAACCATCACTTTGGCAAAGTATGGCGAATCAAGATAAAATGGTTGCTCTCTGGAAAAAGTTGGCCTTACGCTATAAAGATAATCCATGGATTGGAGGATACGATATCATCAATGAGCCCAATTGGAATTTTACCGGGACAAACCAAAACGGTTGCGACGAAATGTCTAATTCACCTTTGAGAGCTTTGGAAATTAGAGTTACAAATGCCATTAGAGAAGTTGATACCAATCATTTAATAATCATTGAAGGGAATTGCTGGGGCAATAATTACAACGGAATTTTTCCGCTTTGGGACGAAAATATGGCATTGAGTTTTCATAAATATTGGAACCATAATGATATTGCTTCGATTCAAAAGATGTTGGATTACAGAGCGCAATACAATGTGCCAATATGGATGGGTGAAAGTGGAGAAAACTCTAATGTGTGGTTTCAGGAGGCGATTTCCTTGGTGGAATCAAACAATATTGGTTGGGCCTTTTGGCCAATGAAAAAAATTGATAATTTAGCTGGAGTCACTTCGGTTTCAATAACTCCTGAATACAAACAATTGCTTCAATATTGGGAAAAAGGCGGGGTAAAACCTTCGGTTGATTTTTCAAAATCGGCATTGATGCAAATAGCCGAAAACTACAAAATGGAGAAAGTGACTGTCAAACATGATGTCATCGATGCCATGTTCAGACAGGTTCAAACTTCAGACACCAAAAAATATAAAAACCATAGCCTCCCGGGGAAAGTGTTTGCGACTGAGTATGACTTAGGACAAAACGGATATGCCTATTTCGACAAAGACGTAATCAATTATCAAGGGACTAAATTCACGAAATGGAACAAAGGCGGTGCAATGCGGAACGACGGTGTAGATATTCAATCCTGCAAGGATAAAATCACCAATGGTTTCAATGTCTGTTTTATTGAAGATAATGAATGGTTGCAATATACATTTGATTTAAGTGCCGAAAAAGTATTTGATGTTGACATTCGTTACTCAAGCGATGTGGCTGGAGGCAAGCTTTATCTGGAGGATGAAAAAGGAAAAATAGCTGAAACAATAACGATTCCGTCATCTGGCGGATTAAATATATGGAAAACAGTGACTTTAAAAAATGTGGTTCTAAAAAAGGGAACCAATAAAATCAAAGTTCATTTTGAAAAAGGGAATTTCAATCTGAATTTTTTGGAATTCAAAAATTCAGGCACTGGGTTAAAAAACAAGTAATTGACTCGTAATACCGCTAGTTATTTCAAATTAGTCCAATAATCCCGATCTATCGTGAGAACTAAATGAAATATACAGCGGCATTA
>DHXP01000078.1:177055-205508 GCA_002413745.1 Flavobacterium sp. UBA5153
ATACAGCGGCATTATACCAGAACGATTGGGCTAAAACACATTAACCAATGGTATAACATTACAATTAGGGAAGTAAACAAATTTTTTTATTATAATAGAAACAAAGTATTTAAGAGATGAAAAAAATAGCAACTACAACACTTTTATTGGCATTCTTTTTTGCCTTTTCACAACAAAAAACGATTGATCAAAAAGTGGATGCTTTACTAAAGCAAATGACGCTTGAAGAAAAAATTGGGCAACTCAACCAATATACTGGCGACAATACCGCAACGGGTCCCATTACCATAAATCCGAATAAACAATCTGAAATCAAAGATGGTTTAGTTGGTTCTATGTTGAATATTTTGGGTACAAAATACACCAGGCAATATCAAGAATTAGCGATGCAATCGCGATTAAAAATTCCATTGTTATTTGGTCAGGACGTTATCCATGGCTATAAAACAACCTTCCCAATTCCGCTGGGAGAAGCCGCAAGTTGGGATTTGGCAGCGATACAGCAAAGCGCAAGAATCGCCGCCACAGAAGCATCCGCGTCAGGAATCCATTGGACATTTGCACCCATGGTTGATATTGCCCGTGACCCTCGTTGGGGACGAGTAATGGAAGGTGCAGGCGAGGATCCTTATTTAGGTTCAAAAATTGCTTATGCCAGAGTAAAAGGTTTTCAAGGAGAAAAATTAGGCGATGTGAATTCTGTTATGGCTTGCGTAAAACATTTTGCAGCTTATGGCGCAGCCGTCGGCGGAAGGGATTACAACTCTGTGGATATGAGCGAAAGAATGCTTTGGGAAGTGTATCTTCCTCCATTCAAAGCTGCTGCTGATGCTGGTGCCGCGACTTTTATGAATTCTTTTAATGACCTGAATGGAATTCCCGCAACGGGAAATAAATATTTGCAAAGAGATATTCTAAAAGGGAAATGGGGTTTTAAAGGGTTTGTGGTTTCCGATTGGGGTTCCATTGGCGAAATGGTCAATCATGGTTTCGTGAAAGACAGTAAAGAAGCCGCATTAGCCGCCATTACCGCAGGAAGCGACATGGATATGGAAAGCAATGCGTACCGATATAATTTGGCACAATTGGTAAAAGAAAATAAAGTTCCAATGGCCCTGGTAGATGATGCTGTAAAAAGAATTTTGCGCAAAAAATTTGAATTGGGATTGTTTGATGATCCTTATAAATTTTGTAATCCCGAAAGAGAACAAAAAGAACTTAACAATCCTGAACATACCAAAGCGGCAAGATCAATTGCTGCAAAAAGTATTGTTTTATTAAAGAATGAAAAGAATATTTTGCCACTTTCTAAAGAAACAAAAACCATCGCTTTTATTGGTCCAATGGTAAAACCTAGTAGAGCCAATCATGGTTTTTGGGCAGTGGAGTTGAAAGATGTTGATTCCACTTATATCGTTTCGCAATGGAAAGGTTTGCAAAACAAAGTGGGCGAAAACACCAAACTTTTGTATGCAAAAGGTTGTGATATAGAAGGCAGTAATACGGATGGTTTTGCGGAAGCTATTGCAGTTGCCAACCAAGCTGACGTTGTGATTTTAAGCATCGGGGAAGGATGGAATAAAAGTGGGGAAGCCAAAAGCAAAAGTAATCTTCATTTGCCAGGCGTTCAGGAAGACTTGGTAAAAGCGATTCAAGCGACAGGAAAACCAGTTGTGGTTTTGATTAATGCAGGAAGGCCGCTCATTTTTAATTGGACCGCAGATAATGTTCCAGCGATTGTCTATACTTGGTGGTTGGGTAGCGAAGCAGGAAACGCTATTGCCGATGTTTTGTTTGGGGATTACAACCCTTCGGGGAAATTGCCTATAACTTTTCCGAGAGAAGAAGGGCAGATTCCTATTTATTACAATCATTTCAATACGGGAAGACCAGCGCCAAATGAAATGGCAACCAATTATGTTTCGGCGTATATCGATTTGCCTAACAGTCCAAAATTCCCTTTTGGTTACGGACTGAGTTATACTACTTTCAAATATTCTGATTTGAAACTGTCTAAAAAGAAAATGAAAAACACCGAAACTATTGAGGTTACAGCAAATATTACCAATACAGGAAAACAGGCAGGCGAAGAAGTGGTGCAATTGTATTTACGCGACAAAGTGGGATCAGTGGTTAGACCAATAAAAGAATTGAAAGGTTTTGAAAAAATCAAACTGAATGTTGGCGAAACAAAAACCGTGAAATTTGTGATTGACAACCAAAAATTATCTTTCTACAATCAAAAATTAGAATATAAATCAGAAGCAGGAGAATTTGATTTAATGATTGGTTCTTCCTCAGAAGATATTCGTTTGAGAGATGGTTTTGAATTATTAAAATAACAGCCAATCTGAAATAGTTGAAAATTCTGTCGGAATAACGGGGTACATCATACTTTTTACAATAAATGTTTTTTAGTACAGTATCCTAAAATTGTTTTTTCGTCACGAATTTTCACTATTTTTATAGTTAATTCCAAAAAATCAGTGTTAATCCGTTTAATCCGCGTCTGTCACCCTGAACTTGTCGAAGGGTATATTCTGTTTTTTAATTTTAGGCAAACATCGGAATAAGTATATTTTAAATTTTTAAATTGTTTTCAATATGAATAAATTTTTCAAGTACATTTTCTTATTACTTCCTCTTTTTGGATTTTCCCAAGAACTGGTAACCAATGTTCAAAACAGAGTAACAACTTCTTTAAACGGCGAATGGAATTACATTGTAGATCCTTATGAAACGGGTTATTACACTTTTCATCACGATGCTTTCGATCAACAAAAAGGGTTGCAGAAATCGGCGTTTTACAGCAATTATCACGCCCAGAACAAGCAAGAATTGGTGGAATATGATTTTGATAAATCGCCAACAATGACCATTCCCGGTGATTGGAATTCGCAAAAAGAAAACCTTTTTTATTATGAAGGAACAATGTGGCTGAAAAAATCTTTTGACTATGATGTAAAAGAAAACAAACGACTTTTCGTCTATTTTGGAGCGGTCAACTACAAAGCCGAAGTTTATCTCAATGGCGTAAAACTGGGTGTTCACGAAGGGGGATTTACGCCATTTAATTTTGAGGTTTCTTCCATTATCAAGGCAAAGGACAATTTCTTGGTGGTAAAAGTGGACGACACTCGCCGCAAGGAAGCCGTGCCGACAACCAATACCGACTGGTTTAATTATGGCGGAATCACCCGTGATGTTGTGTTGATTGAAGAGCCAAAATCATTCATTCAGGATTATTCCATCCAACTTAAAAAAGGAGAAAAAAACACGATTTCCGGATTTATAAAAATCAATAATTTCGATAAAAGCGATGAATTTGTCACCGTCAAAATCCCGGAACTGAAAATTAATTACAAAGGAAAAATTGATGCCGAAGGAAAAATAAATTTTGAAATCATCAATAAAAAAATTGGATATTGGTCGCCAGAAAGTCCAAAATTATACGATGTTTCCATAGAATATGACAACCAAATTCTCAAAGACAACATTGGTTTTAGAACCATAGAAGCCCAAAACGCCAAGATTGTTTTGAACGGCAAGCCTGTTTTCCTGCGTGGGATTTCCATTCACGAAGAAAACGACAAGGGAGGTCGAGCCAACTCCGAAGCAGATGCTTTGCGATTATTGACTTGGGCGAAAGAATTGGGTTGCAATTATGTGCGATTGGCACATTATCCGCACAACGAAAATATGGTGCGGTTGGCCGACAAAATTGGCTTGATGGTTTGGGAAGAGATTCCCGTATATTGGACGGTTGATTTCACCAGTCTAGAAACCTATAAAAATGCCGAAAACCAATTGGTCGAAATGATAACTCGCGACAAAAACAGATGCTCCACCATTATTTGGTCTATGGCAAATGAAACGCCAATTTCTGACGCGCGCAATACTTTCATTAAAAATTTGGCAACAAAAGCAAGATCGTTGGACAATACCCGATTGATAAGTGCCGCTTTACTTACCAAAAGCGAAAAGCTGAATAGTTTTGTTGACGATGCCATTGCAGAAAGCCTTGATATTGTTGCGTTCAATGAATATTTGGGTTGGTATGGAGGAAATCTGGAAGACGCCGAAAAGATACAATGGACATCAAAATACAATAAACCCGTCGTGGTTTCGGAATTTGGTGGAGGCGCAAAACAAGGTTTACACGGAGAAAAGAACGAACGTTGGACGGAGGAATTCCAGGAATATTTGTACATTCAAAACTTGAAAATGATTGAAAAAATCCCAAATATTAGCGGAATGAGTCCTTGGATTTTAGTCGATTTCCGTTCGCCAAGAAGACTGCTTCCAGGTATTCAAGATGGTTACAACAGAAAAGGATTGATTTCGAATGGGGGCAATAAAAAGAAAGCGTTCTTTGTTTTAAAAGATTTTTACGAGAAATATAAATCAACGAAATAATTGCAGCTGTTTTTTTAATCTATATATTTATTTCATAAGCCATTAGGTATAATTGGACCGTTTGTGTTTTACTGTTATTTAGTCACTCCTTAAAAATATTGGTTTCTAAGGAGTGACTAGCTGTAAACGGAGTAAAAGAGTAGCATCCAATTTCGATCTATTCAACCAGTGTATTGAACTTAGATTCAATATGATCTTTTGCCTGTTTTTGGAAGTCTTCGGGCGAAACTCCTGTTTGCTTTTTAAAGAACCTGCTGAAATAGGGGCGGTCTGTGAAACCCAAATCGTAGGCAATTTCTTTTAGTGTATTTTCACTGTGGATGATTTTTCTTTTAGCTTCAAGAATAATCCTGTCGTGGATCAGCTGCATAACGGTTTTATCGAGTTTTTCTTTTAATATCTGGTTCAGGCGCTTGGAGCTGAGGTGCAGTTCTCCGGCATAAAAATCGGCAGTACGCTCCTGTCGGTAATTTTCTTCCAGCATCATCATAAACTCATATACCCTTTTCTGGTTTACATCCTGAGTAGTAAAAACATGTTCTTTGATGCGGATCAGTTTCAGCAGGAAAACTTTCAGCAGCGCTTTTAAAATCGAAAAGTTATTATGTTGCTCCCGGTATTCTTCTTCCAGTAACTGATAAATCTTACCCAGTTCTGCAACATTTTCCCCTGTAAGGGGCAAACAGGAGAATTCTCCCTGTATATTAAAGATTTTGAATATATCGAGATAGAACTCTTTGTCCTCTTCATTCAGAAAATCTCTTTTAAAAGATAAAAGGATGCCCTTTTTGCCGGCTTTATTTAACTGGTGTACACGATATGGGGGGATGAGGTAAATCCAGTCTCCTCTCCCCGGATTTTCTTCTTCCCTGACGGCATGTAATGCAAATTCGTTTTGTAACCAGACGATCTCAAAGAAATCCTTTCTGCCCGGATCATTCAGGTAACTTGGCGGACAATTTTCCAGATTCCTGATATAGATCAATGATTTTTCTAATCCAAGGGGTGTATTTTCTTCCATTGACTGATTTTTTTTCTGTTGTTCCTGATGAGCTTATGATAAACAAAAATAAGGATTCAAAGGTAACTCATTTTTATTTGGGGTATTGGACTATCCGGACATAGAGGTGGACTTATTTCCAATATAGGCTTTTTTTATGACATTGCCGTGATTTTGAGAAGAGAAAGTTTCCACAAAGTCCCATATAATGCGCATATAGTATAAGATCACGGACACAAGAGCAGTGTACCTTTGCAGCAGATAAGAAAAAGATATGAATTACCCGAACAATCACAATATTTCTGGTTTACAGGCAAACCTCCGACTGATTTTAGAAGAGAACTTGAAATTGGCGGAAAGCCTTGATTTTGATCAGATTGCGACGCTTATCGACCATATATATGATGCAGAGCGCATATTCTTGGTAGGTGCGGGACGCTCTGGATTGGTATTACGCGCTGCAGCCATGCGACTGATGCATTTTGGCTTAACGGTATTTGTTGTCGGAGAAATAACAACACCGGCCATCAGAAAAGGAGATCTACTGATCGCTGCTTCCGGATCAGGTACAACCAGCACGATTGTGAAAGCTGCGCAAAAAGCGGTGAGCACAGGCGCCCAAGTTGTTGCATTTTCTACAAATACTGATTCAGACCTGGCAAAACTTTCTGCTTTGGTGATGATCATTCCTGCTGCGCAGAAAGAAGATCACGGAAAGACTGTTTCTGCACAATACTCTGGAAGCTTGTTCGAGCAGGCCTTGCTATTACTGACAGATGCTGTTTTTCAGACGATGTGGGCAACAGATGGGGCACCAGCGGAAGAATTGTGGAAAAGACACGCCAACCTAGAATAGTAGTATAAAATTATAAACACTTAAACATTAAATAAAAACAAATATTATGGCAAAATTACAAGTCGCAATTGACTTATTAACGACACAAGAAGCATTGGCATTAGCTGCTAAAATCGCACCTTATATTGATATTATTGAACTGGGTACCCCTTTAATCAAAAATGAAGGAATTGCAGTAGTTACAGCGATGAAACAAGCACATCCTGATAAATTGGTTTTTGCTGATTTAAAAACTATGGATGCGGGAGAATTGGAGGCTGATATTGCTTTTAAAGCAGGAGCTGATTTGGTGACTGTTTTAGGTGCTGCGGGTGATGCAACTATCGCAGGTGCAATCAAAGCAGGTAAAGCACATGGTAAAGGTGTGGTAGTTGATACAATTGGGGTAGCTGACCGTGTTAAACGTGCACAGGAAGTAACTAAATTAGGAGCTGAATTCGTTGAGTTGCATGCCGGTTTGGATGAGCAATGGACGGAAGGATATTCTATTCAGGTTTTAATTGACGAAGCTGCCCGTGCAGGAGTACCTGTTTCGGTTGCAGGGGGTGTAAATATCAATAATGTTGCTGCAGTAATTAAAGCAGGGGCAATAGTTGTTGTTGCTGGTGCTGCAATCTACGGTGCAGAAGATCCTGCTGCCGCCGCTAAAGCATTAAGAGAAGCGATTGATGCTGCTTAGTTAACTGAAATCATCATATTTAAAAAGGGTTGACCGATGAAAATTCGGTCAACCCTTTTTTTATTAAAAAAAATATCCTTTACATGAAGTTCGTCAAGCGGGGTATTGAAATCCATTGAGAAAGGATTATATATGTTGTCCCGGCGGTTTTGGACTTGATCCTGAAAAAGTAAGTCATTCTGGTTTCAAATCCTTCAATACCATCTCAAGATCGATAATGAATCATTATCAAACCATATTGAACTATTTTGATAATAGAAGCACTAATGCTTCTGCAGAATCATTTAATGCTAAAATAAAAGCGTTTAGGTCTCGATTTAGAGGCGTTAGAAACGTTGAGTTTTTCCTTTTTAGGCTAACTAATATTTATGCGTGATTTTGCTTCCCCACAGGTTTTGGACTTGATCCCCGATTTCAGGACGGGACAAAATTAGAAATAAAAAAAACTCCATTATTTCTAATGGAGTTTTTTGTGGGCAATGAGGGGTTCGAACCCCCGACCCCCTCGGTGTAAACGAGGTGCTCTGAACCAGCTGAGCTAATTGCCCTAATTGTGAGTGCAAATATACATCACTTTTTCATATTCACAAGTAAAATATAGAAAAACTATAAAATTTCTGCTACAACAAAAGTACTTCCTCCTATGTATATAAAGTCAGATTTTGCGGCGTTTTGCAACGCTTTTTTATAAGATTCTGAAACAGAATTGAATACTTCTCCTTTCAGCCCAAATTCTGTGGCTTTTTGTTTTAAAATTTGAGGATCCAAACCTCTTGGAATATTGGGTTTGCAGAAATAATAAATAGCATTTTTGGGAAAAAGCGGTAAGATTTCGTCCAAATCTTTGTCATTTACCACTCCCAAAACAATGTGTAAAGTGTCAAATTTTTCTTTTTGGATTTGTTTCATCACAATTTCCAATCCGTTTTTGTTATGTGCCGTATCGCAAATGATTTTTGGAGATTCGCCTAGTTGTTGCCATCTTCCTTCGAGTCCCGTGTTTTTTACGACATTCAACAGACCTGATTTAATGTTGGCTTCGGAAATTTTAAATTTTTTCTGTGAGTTTAATATAGTAGTGGTTTGAATTACGGTTTTCTTGTTGTGCGCTTGATAGTCGCCAACTAAATCAGAAGGGTAGGTCTCTGAAATTAAGTCGGAGGCAAAATAGATCTCCGAATGATTTTCCTTGGCTTTTGCCAAGAAAACAGGTTGCGTTTCATTGGTATATTCGCCGATGACAATGGGAATTCCCGGTTTGATAATTCCTGCTTTTTCTTGAGCAATGGCTCCAAGGGTGTTTCCCAGAAATTGGGTGTGGTCTAATGCGATATTTGTTATTACGGATATAAGTGGCATTATAACATTTGTGGCGTCGAGTCTTCCACCCATTCCCACTTCAATTATGGCAATATCCACTTTTTCTTTTGCAAAATAATCGAAAGCCAAGCCCACTGTCATTTCGAAGAAACTCATGTCGTTGGCTTCAAAAAAGACTTTATTTGCATTGATGAAATCGCTGACAAAATTTTCGGGAATTTGATTTCCATTAATCTTGATGCGTTCCCTAAAATCTTTCAAATGAGGCGACGTATACAAACCCACTTTATAACCCGCTTCCCGGAGTATCGAAGCCAGCATGTGTGAAGTGGAACCTTTGCCATTCGTTCCGGCAACGTGAATGCATTTGAGTCTTTCCTGTGGATTGTCGAGATGATTTACAAGCAAAATCGCATTGGTTAAATCTTTTTTATAGGCCGAAGCACCTTGAAGTTGGTACATCGGGAGTTGATTAAACATCCAGCTTATGGTTTCTTGATAGTTCATTTATTTAATAAAATTGTCTTGAATTAAAATATTTTTCGATTTTTTTAGTTTAATAGTACATCGAAAAGTATCTTTAGTGCAAAATTGAAATAATTTTTAGAATTAATGAGTAAAATAATAATATATGTTTAGTTTAATACAATTACAAGCCGATACCATTGCTAATGCGGCGTCAAGCGTGGTCATAGAAAAAATTGCTCCAACTACCGAAATCTCCGTTTTGGAATTTATTTTGAAAGGAGGGTTTTTCTTGATTCCAATTTCAATCTTATTATTTTATACTTTTTATCTGATCATAGAACGCTATTTATACATTCATAAAGCGTCAAAAATCGACAAGAATTTGATGAAAGATGTGAGAGATAATCTCAATTCTGGCAAATTGGATTTGGCAAAAACAATCGCTGAAAGAAGCAATACCGCTTCAGGAAATATTATAAAAGAGGGAATTCTTGTTATTGGCAGGCCCATTATCGAAATCGAATCGAATATGGATCGTGCTGCCGATATTGAAATTGGCGAGATGGAAAGACATTTAGGGCACTTGGGACTTGTTGCCGGTATTGCGCCCACATTTGGATTCATCGGAACAATTTCGGGAGTTATAAAAATATTTTACAGCATTTCGGTTACCGAAAATATCAGTATTGGGAATATTTCGGGAGGGTTATACGAAAAAATGATTAGTAGTGGTGCGGGACTTTTGGTTGGAATTATTGCCTATAGTGGGTACCATTTATTAAACGGGAAAGTTGACAATTTTGCCTTAAGCATCCAAAAACAGATTTTAGAGTTTGTAAATATTATTCAAAAACCATAACAATGTCAATAAAGCGAAAAAGAAGGTTTCATGCTGAAGTTGCGACTTCCTCATTGAGCGATATTATGTTTTTCTTGTTGCTGTTTTTCCTGATTATATCAACTTTGGCCAATCCGAATGTGATAAAAATGACGTTGCCAAAATCTAAATCCAACGATAAAACGAACAAACAATACATTAGTTTGTCCGTTACTGAGGATAAAAAATTCTATATTGATAAACAGCCCGTTTCCTTTGAAGCACTTGAAACTACTTTGATGTCTAAAATGAATGCCAAAAAAGACCAAACGGTCATTGTACGTATTCCATTCAATTTACAAGTTCAAGATTTGGTTGATGTTTTGCAAATTGGAGTTCGAAACAATTTAAAGTTTGTGATTGCCACGAGTCCGAAATGATTTAGATTTATGTTCAGGAAACAAGATGAGTCACAAAATCTATTCAAACAGAAAATGCCTCGATAATTCGAGGCATTTTTCTGTTAAAAATCTGCGTTAGTCCGCTTAAATCCGTTTTATTCGCGTCCCATTTCTTAATTCAAATTGAAATTATAAATAATTTTTCCTACTTGTTTTTCAGGTGCATTGCCACTGGCTTCCCATCTCGTATTCATAGCGGCAATCATTGCTTGATCTAGCAAACATTTTGCTATGTTTGTAGATCCTTTTATTCCGGCAATGGCATTTGTGGTTTTTCCATTTCTGTCGACGGAAACTTCCACTACAACTTTTCCAACTTCATTACAAGTATATTTTGGTGCAGGTTTTGAAATTGCTTTTCTATTACCTAATGAATAACCACTGCCGTTTCCTGAGCCGCCACCATTTCCGGCGCCATAGCCGCTACCAGTTCCTATTCCGTTTCCGGTGCCATTTCCTCCGCCCGTTCCGCCTCCGGAACCTCCTGTTCCATAATAGCCATTGGAAGTCAAACTACCGTTCGATTTTCCTTTGTTTCCGGCGGTTTTATCGTCGCCATCACCGCCTTTGTTGGAACCTTTTAGAATGCTGGATAAAGCATCATTTGTATTGTTGGAAACTCTCGGTTTCACCACAACCGGTTTTGCTTCTTCTTTTAAAACGGGTGTTGGTTTTAGTGGTTTTTCTTTCTTCGGAATTACCACGCTTTCTTCAGTGGAGTTTTCCTGGGATAAAATAGCTTCGTTAGGCGTCGCTTTTGTTGGTATTTGTTTGGCCTGATTTTTCACATTCAAAACCTCGCTTTTATAATTTGCTCCTGAGCCTAAATCGCTGTCGCCAAAATTTACCGTAACACCACCGCCGCCGCCGCCGCCAGTTAATTCGGCCAAGTTTGCCGGAGGCCAAAAGCGGATAAAAAATAAAATCAATAACATTGTTCCATACAAAAGGATGGATATTGCTATTGATTTTTTTTGGTCAGATGACATGGTGAAACTCATTTTTATTATAAAATTTTATATTGAACTTAAAACGTTGAAATTTACAATAAATTGTTATTTAAAAAAATGCTCTATTCCAATAAAACAAAGTGCTCCAGCCATAAACCCTACAAAAGCTAGCCAAGTTATTTTTTTTAGGTACCAAATAAAATCTATTTTTTCCATTCCCATTGCGGCAACTCCAGCGGCTGAACCTATGATAAGCATACTTCCGCCGGTTCCGGCGCAATAGGCTATAAAATGCCAAACCGGACTGTCAATTTCAAAAGTGTACATACCCATTGTGGCAGCAACTAAAGGAACATTATCAATAACAGATGAAAACATACCCAATAAAATGACTACAATATCCATATTAGGAATTGAATTTGACAAACTTTCGGCGGCAAATCGTAACGTATGCACAGGCTGATTATGAATACTCCCAAAAACTAATGTCTCAAGACTGCCAACCGATAATAAAATTCCCAAGAAGAATAATATACTTGAAAATTCTATTCTCGACAATGCCGTATGCACTGAATATCTGGTATTGTTTGTTTTATCGAAATTTTCTTCGGGATGAATAAATTCAGAAATTAACCAAACGATTCCCAAACTGAAAATCATTCCTAAATAGGGAGGAAGGTGGGTTGTAGTTTTAAATATTGGTACAAAAATGATGGCGCCTAAACCCAAATATAGCATTTTGGAACTACTCAATAAGGTTTCTTGTTCTTGGTTATCTGTTTCGGGAATTTCGACATTTCCTTTAAATGCTTTTAGTCTTGACGCAATTGCAAAAGGAACCACAAAACATATAATTGACGGGATTACCATATATTCCATTAAACCACTGGCGGTAACTTTATTGCCAATCCACAGCATTGTGGTAGTAACATCGCCTATTGGAGACCATGCGCCTCCTGCATTGGTTGCAATAATAATAAGGGAAGCAAACCAAAGACGTTCCTCTTTATCGGGGATTAATTTTCGCAATACGGTTACCAATACAATTGTTGCGGTTAGATTATCGATCATTGAGGAAAGTAAAAAGCCGATAATCCCTAAAATCCATAGTAATTTAATTTTGCTTTTGGTTCTTATGGCATTTTTTATAACATCAAATCCTTTATGTAGATCTATAAGTTCAACAATGGTCATGGCACCAATCAAGAAAATTAATATTTCGGCCGTACCACTAAATTGATGGGTTAAAGTGTTTAAAAAACCTTCCTTTTGCAGTTCAATATTGCTATTGGCAACATTAAAAACATCCCCTTTTTCATTAATAATTGAAAACCACCCTAAATTAAACCCGATGGATAAAACGGCCCACATTATTGAAGCCATTAATAAAGCGGGAACAGATTTATCAAGTTTTAAAGGGTGTTCCAATGTGATTAACAGGTAGCCAATTATGAATAAAAAAACTAAAATTACTTCCATAAATGATGAATTAATTGTTTTAATGTAATAACCATAACTTTTACAAATGTAATTTTTTGAGATTTAATTCTCGGGGTTTTTATCAATTATCGGAAAAAGAGCCGGATAATTTGAAATTCAAGATTTAAGGGAAAACTTTTGCTTTATTCGTTCAAACAGTATAAATTTTTCCCGAGCTATGGTTCCTTTCAGCACCTGTTACACTACTTAGTACATTAATTTCTCCTCGTAATTTTAGAATTCCCAACAAGGCGAATATCAAGGCTTCCTTGAATTCCAAAATTTTAGCCGACGGAATTATGATTTCCATTTCCGGCAAATAGTGTTGAATGCGCTCGACAAGGAAATCATTATAAGCGCCGCCTCCAGTGACTAGCATTCGGCCTTTTTTATTGGGCAAAGCTAGTGCAATTTGCAAAGCCACGTGCTCGGTAAAAGTGCGTAGTTTGTCTTCTATGTCTATTTTGAAACTTTCGATTAAAGGTAAAACAATTGCTTTTACAAATTCAAAACCCAATGATTTAGGATGTTTTTGTTGATAAAAATCCAAGGAGTTTAATTCTTTCAACAAGCTTTGGTTGGTTTTTCCGGTTCTCGCAATTTTGCCTTTATCATCATAATCCAATCCCAATTGATTGGCATAATAATTCAAAACCGTGTTAACTGGTGAAATGTCGAATGCGATTCTCACTCCATTTTCTTCAAATGAAATATTAGAAAATCCGCCTAAATTGATGCAAAACTCATATTCCGGAAATAAAATCCGGTCACCAATGGGAACCAAGGGAGCACCTTGACCGCCAAGTTCAACATCCTGAACCCTGAAATCACAAACCACAGTTTGATGAACCAAAGATGAAATTCCGGGTAAATTGCCAATTTGAAGCGTCAATCCTTTTTCCGGTTGGTGCAAAATAGTATGTCCGTGCGAACAAACTGCATCAAGATTTTTAATTTTATACTTTTCGATAAAATCAGAAATAATCGATGCGAGAAGTTTAGTGTATTCTTCATTTAAGTTTTTCAACTCTGTTTCAGAAAAATCTACGGCTAATTTTAGATTATTAATCCAACTTTGGTTATAGCCAATGGTTTCGCACTCAAGGATTTCAAATGCCCATTTGGAGTTGTTAAACCGGAATTCAATATGGGCTAAATCAACGCCGTCAAGTGATGTTCCCGACATAACTCCGATAACGTTGTAGTGATTTTTTTTCATTGTCCAAAATTACTAATCAAAATTGAAAATTTCATTATAAAAAAGTATCTTTGAAAGTATTTTTATAACAAAAAGCAACATTTATTTTATATAATTATGGATTTTAATCTAACCGAAGAACAATTAATGGTGCAACAAGCTGCCAGAGATTTTGCTCAAAACGAATTGTTGCCTGGTGTAATTGAAAGAGACGATAAACAAATATTCCCGGCTGAACAAGTAAAAAAAATGGGTAAGCTTGGGTTTATGGGAATGATGGTTGACCCTGAATACGGTGGAAGTGGTTTGGACACCATTTCTTATGTTATTGCGATGGAAGAAATTTCAAAAGTTGATGCTTCGGCCTCGGTGGTAATGTCCGTGAATAATTCACTTGTTTGCTGGGGATTACAGGCTTTTGGATCCGAAGAGCAAAAACGCAACTATTTGCCAGGTTTG
Organism: Flavobacterium sp. UBA5153; assembly: GCA_002413745.1. Lineage (GTDB taxonomy): Bacteria > Bacteroidota > Bacteroidia > Flavobacteriales > Flavobacteriaceae > Flavobacterium. The sequence continues at coordinate 191,159 of DHXP01000078.1, forward strand.
GCTTCCGGCCAAATTCACGGAGCCTTTTGTTTAAGCGAACCCGAAGCGGGGAGTGATGCCACTTCCCAAAAAACCACCGCTGTCGATATGGGAGATCATTATCTGGTTAACGGAACAAAAAATTGGATTACAAACGGGAATACAGCTTCAGTTTATATTGTAATAGTTCAAACTCATATAGAAAAAAAGCATAAAGGAATTAATGCGTTGATTATGACTAAGGATATGCCTGGTTTTGCTATTGGCCCAAAAGAGCATAAAATGGGAATTCGTGGTTCCGATACACATTCGTTGATGTTTACCGATGTAAAAGTACCTAAAGAAAACAGAATAGGGGAAGATGGTTTTGGATTCAAATTTGCGATGAAAACTTTGGCTGGTGGAAGAATAGGGATTGCTTCACAAGCTTTGGGAATTGCATCTGGAGCCTATGAATTGGCTTTGAAATATTCAAAAGAACGTAAAGCTTTTGGTACAGAAATTTGCAATCATCAAGCCATCGCCTTCAAACTTGCCGATATGGCGGTAAATATTGAAGCCGCAAGACATCTTTGTATGAAAGCGGCTTGGGACAAGGATAACCATAAAGATTATGATATTAGTGGGGCAATGGCAAAACTTTTTGCTTCACAAACCGCCATGGACACGGCTGTCGAAGCGGTGCAAATACACGGAGGAAACGGGTATGTGAAAGAGTACCACGTGGAGCGAATGATGCGTGATGCCAAGATTACCCAAATTTATGAAGGCACTTCGGAAATTCAAAAAATCGTGATCTCGCGAAGCATTATAGCAGGATAATTTTATATGAATCCGTTGGGTGCAATTATCAAAAACTAATTGCACCCAACAAATTATATGAATATTTTTTTTAATTGGATAGCTTATGGTTTACAAAAAACAGTACCGATTGAAAAAGAATTAGGTTGTTGTCAAAGCCGGTTTTGACATATCATACGCCAAAATGAAATAGTTGTTATTGTTGAATTCGAAATCAGAAATGATGGTCCATTTCAGTTTTTCGGTATGTGCTTTTAGCGATGGCGCATTGGTTTTGTTGATAAAAGTCAGACTCAACGGATATTTTTTCACAATGTGAATTCACATAAATTCGAAGAGCAGATTAATCAGTCCTTTTCCCCTGTATTTTTTGTCGATACAAACTGGTCCATATTGGAAACTGCTGGTTGAAGTTATTTCAAAATCGAAAAAGGAGAGTTCAGGAAACAAGCTAATCATACGTTCGAAAATTGGATATTGACTAAAAAAGTCCCAGCTTTCGGCAAAGATATAAGCAATGATTTTGTTGTTGTCTTTGGCAACAAAAAGCCCTTCGTTATTGATGACATAAGTCAATTGTTCGACGGAAAAAGGAGTGGTTACAAAACCTGATTTCTTTTCTTCTTCGGTTAAATTAGAAACGAGATAGCGTTTTTGTAAATCCAAAACACCTTCAATATCACTTAATTTTGCTACTTCCAGTCGTGTGTTTTCCGTCATTTTAAATAAATTCAAAAGGGGATTAATTTCTGTCCAAAATTAAGAAAAAAAACAGGAAACCTAATTTTTATATTTGAAGAATCACTTGCCCTAAAAATCGCTTTTTTTAAAGTTTTTGCTTATTTTCGCTAGATGAAAAACATCATCATCACGGGAACTTCAAGAGGAATTGGCTATGAGTTGGCTTTGCAGTTTGCCAAAGCCGGTCACAATGTATTGGCAATTTCCAGAAAAACGCCCCAAGCACTTATCGAAAATCAAAATATTACTTGTCTTTCTGTTGATTTGTCAGATGAAGCCGAAATGCAAAAGGTTGAAGATTTTCTATCTAATTCTTGGTCAACTATTGATATTATTATCCACAATGCGGGAAGTTTATTGTTGAAACCTTTTTCAGAAACTTCCCAAGAAGATTTCGAAAACATCTATAAAGTCAATGTTTTTGGCGTAGCCAATTTGACTCGTGTTTGCTTGCCTTATTTGCAAAAAGGAAGCCACGTTGTCACCATAAGTTCAATGGGAGGAATACAAGGGAGCTTGAAATTCTCCGGACTTTCTACCTACAGTTCCAGTAAAGGAGCAGTGATTACCTTGTCAGAATTATTAGCCGAAGAATATAAAGAACGAGGAATTTCGTTTAATGTTTTGGCTCTTGGTGCCGTTCAGACCGAAATGTTGCAAGAAGCATTCCCGGGTTACGAAGCACCTATTTCGGCAAAGGAAATGGCCGATTATATTTTTAACTTTGCCTTGACCGGGAATAAATATTACAACGGAAAAGTGCTGCAAGTTTCTTCTACAAATCCATAAATGATTGGGAGTTGTTAGTTTAATATTACAAAAAAAACAATGGCAAGAAAAAAGAAGACACAAGAAATCATACTGGAAACTACACAAGAGCCTGAAATAAACCCGAAGAAAATGAATTCATTTTATGCTTGGGATGGAGGTATATTAGTGCTTAATATCCTTGGCACTCCAAGCGCTAAACGAGATGCTATTGGTAAAGTTAAGGGAAATCAACTTAAAGTTAGTGTTACAGAGTCACCTCGCGCAGGAAAGGCAACCGACCACATGGTGCGTTTTTTGGCTAAAGAATTTCAAGTTTCCAATAAGGATATTGAAGTAGTATTTGGAAGATTCAATGTAAATAAACAATTACGGATTAAAAATATAATCAATTTGCCGTCAGAAATTTCCCGAGAAATAGAAAGATGAAAAATTGGTTTATCAAGAGAATAATGGCATAGCTTTTAGCTCATAATATATAGTAGTTTTAAGTTAAAAATAGTTTAAAAAAGTTTCATAAATAACATAAAAACACGCATAATTTATAACTCCTAACTTGAAAGATATTCTCCTAAAATATATGCCAGACCACGCAGTGGAACCCGTTTTTGAGTTGATCAAAATCAATCATGTGCATTTAAAAATTGTAAATGAACGATTAACTCGCCATGGGGATTATAGAAGACATCCTGATGGATTTCATCAAATTACTGTAAATTCAAGTTTGAATAAATATAAGTTTTTGATTACGCTGGTTCACGAAATTTCACATTTGGTGGCTTTTGAGAAATTCGGACGCAACATCAAGCCACACGGAAGCGAGTGGAAACATTCATTTCAACGATTGATGATTCCATTTATTCGTCCTGAGATTTTTCCCAATCATTTGTTGCCGTTATTGGCACGACATTTCAGAAATCCTTCCGCAAGTAGCGATACTGACGCCACTTTATCTTTGGCATTGAAACAATTTGACATACAAAACGATAAAAACCATATCTTTGAAATCCCTTACGGAAGTGTTTTCAGGATTCATAACGGAAAGATTTTTAAGAAAATAGCCTTAAGAACCAAACGTTTCGAGTGTTTGGAAATAAGTTCGGGAAAAACCTATCTTTTCAATCCAAATGCCGAGGTAGAATTATTGCCAAGTTGATGTAAATCTAAAAAAACAACGGTCAAATCGAACCGCAAACATATGAAAACAAATAAAAATTATTACGCAATTCTGATGGCTGGCGGAGTTGGTTCACGGTTTTGGCCAGTAAGCACTACCGATTTTCCGAAACAGTTCCATGATATGCTTGGTGCGGGCGAAACCCTTATCCAGAAAACTTTCAGTCGATTATCTAAAATAATTCCTGTCGAGAATATCTTAATTTTGACTAACGAGAAATACAATTCGATTGTTTTAGAGCAATTGCCAATGGTGAAACAAGAACAAGTTTTATTGGAGCCCGCTATGCGAAATACCGCACCTTGTATTTTATATGCCTCGCTAAAAATACAAAAGCAAAATCCCGATGCAGTTATGGTTGTGGCGCCTAGCGATCATTGGATTGAAGATGAAAATGCTTTTACAGAAAATTTGCAAAAATGTTTTGATTTTTGTTCCAAAGAAAATGCGTTGATGACTCTCGGGATTCAACCCACTTTTCCCACTACTGGTTTTGGTTATATCGAATATGACAAAACGGATTCTAATCCAATAAAAAAGGTTTCCCAATTTCGTGAAAAACCTGATTATGAAACGGCAAAATCGTTTGTTAAAAGTGGAAACTTCTTATGGAATGGCGGAATTTTTATTTGGAGCGTGAAGGCAATAACCGAAGCTTTTGAGCAATTTCAGCCACAAATGAATGCGTTATTTCAAAAAGGATTAGAAAGTTATAACACGTCTTCCGAAAAATCGTTTATTGAAGAAAATTACGGATTGGCCGAAAACATTTCCATTGATTACGCACTGATGGAGAATGCCAAAAACGTTTATGTTCTTCCAGCTACTTTTGATTGGAATGATCTTGGTACATGGGGTTCTTTGCATGAAAAACTACCAAAAGATGACTACAACAATGCCGTGGTAAATGCAACAGTTTTATTGCAAAATGCTTCGAGTAATATCATAAGTACATCAAAAGATAAATTGGTGATTATTGATGGTCTTGAAGATTATATTATTGTTGATAAAGACAATGTTTTACTGATTTACCCTAAAAGTAAAGAACAGGAAATAAAAGGAATAGTCTCTCAGTTAAAATAGTTTTAGAAACAAACCAAATTTAAAAACCAATTCAACGATAAAATTCAGTGCCAAAAAAAGAAAACCAACTCCTCATTTATTTAGCTTTTGCAGCGATTTATATTATTTGGGGAAGCACGTATTACTTCATTTTTTTAGGTTTAGAAACCATTCCTCCTTTTATGTTGATGGGCTTGCGATTCGTAATATCGGGTTTATTGTTGCTTGTTTTGCTCAAAAAACAAGGAGATTTGCAATTGCCAAGAAAAAGAGACGTCTTAAAAAACACACTATACGGAACGCTTATGCTAGTTGGAGGAACAGGTTCAATAATGTGGGCAGAACAGTATGTTCCCACTGGAATTGTATCGATTGTGTTTTGTGTTTTGCCGTTTTGGTTTCTGGTTTTGGATTATCCAAAATGGAAAGAAAATTTTTCCAATATCAGTTCGATTTTGGGGTTAATCATTGGTTTTGCTGGCATTTTTATACTTTTCGAAGGAAATAATAATTCTATTGTTTCCGAGCATTTTGTTTTGGGAATCAGCACTGTTACCGTTGGTGGAATATTGTGGGCTTTAGGTTCCTTGTTTTCAAGATACCATCCAACAACCTTGCCCACTTTGATGAATGTTGCCTTGCAATTTATTTCCGCGGGGATTGTTTGCTTGGGAATTTCCTATTTTGCAGGCGAAACAAAGGATTTTAATATAGGTAATGTGTCGCTAATCTCTTGGTTAAGTACGGCTTATCTAGCTTTTTTCGGAATTTTGGCTTTTGGGGCTTATGTGTGGTTGATTACCAAACGCTCGTTGATACAAGTAGGAACTTATGTGTATGTAAACCCGGTGATTGCAATTTTCTTGGGTTGGATGTTTGCCAAAGAAACTGTAAATATAAAACAACTATTTACCTTATTTATAATTCTATTCGGGGTGGTTTTAATAAATTGGAGAGGTTATCAATCAAAAATAATAGGACATAAAAAAATATAGACTAGCCTCTCAAGTAGGCCTCCCTAACTTTTTTGAATAAATTTGAAGAATAGACAAAGTCTACAATGGCTTGATTGTCGGTTCTGAAAATTTCTTCTTTAGTGCCTTCCCATTCTTTAAAGCCATTTTTTAAAAAGAAAATTTTATCCCCGATTTCCATTACCGAGTTCATGTCATGGGTGTTTATTACGGTGGTGATATTATATTCTTCGGTTATTTCTTCGATAAGATTATCAATTAATGTGGCCGTGTTTGGATCTAAACCAGAATTGGGTTCATCGCAAAATAAATATTTTGGTTTATTTACTATGGCGCGAGCTATGGCAACCCGTTTTTGCATTCCACCAGAAATCTCCGATGGTAATTTATTATGTGCATCAACAAGGTTGACCCTTTTTAGAACAAAATCAACACGTTTCTGAATTTTAGCGTTGCCTTCATTGGTGAACATTTTCAGCGGGAAACCCACATTTTCTGCTACTGTCATGGAATCAAACAAGGCGCTTCCTTGGAAAACCATACCAATTTCGGTACGTAATTCTCGTTTTTCACTCTGACCAAGTTCGGAATAAATTCTACCGTCAAATGAAATGGTTCCCACATCCAGCGTGTGAATTCCCAGTAAACATTTGAGCAATACGGTCTTGCCAGAACCACTTTGCCCAATTACTAAATTTGTCTTTCCAGTTTCAAAAATTGCCGAAACACCTTTAAGAACTTTGCTGTCGCCAAATGATTTTTCTGCATTTTTTATTTCTATCATGAGCCAAGTAACAATTGAGTTAGTATATAATTGAAAAGTATTATGGTAACTGATGTCCAAACGAATGCCATCGTACTTGCTTTTCCCACTTCGAGTGCGCCTCCTTTCATATAATAGCCATGAAAAGACGGGATTGTTGCCAACAACATGGCAAAAATTATCGTTTTAATAAAAGCATAAGTAATATGGAAAGGGTTGAAATCGAATTGGGCTCCTTCAATAAAATCGGCACTTGATGTAAAACCGCCGTAAACTGCTGCCATCCAGCCGCCAAGAATTCCCAGAAACATACTTATTCCAATAACAAAAGGATAAAGTAACAAGGCAATAATTTTTGGAAAAACAAGATAATTCAAGGAGTTTACTCCCATAACTTCAAGGGCGTCAATTTGCTCTGTAACGCGCATTGTTCCTATACTTGACGTAATAAAAGAACCCATTTTCCCTGCCATAATTACGGAAATAAATGTTGGGGCAAACTCTAATATCACGGATTGTCGCGTGGCAAAACCAATAAGGTATTTTGGAATTAATGGATTGGTTAAATTTAACGCTGTCTGTATTGCAACAACGCCTCCAACAAAAAAGGAAATGAAAGCCACAATTCCGAGCGATCCAATAATGATATCGTCAATTTCTTTGAAGATAAGACTTCTCATCACGCACCATTTGGTCTGTTTGCTGAAAATTTCTTTCAGCATCAAGAAGTATTTTCCTGTCTGTGATAAATAACGAATGAGCATCATAGTTTTACATGTAAATATGGGCTAAATTAAGAATAAGTTTGCAGTTTACTGTTTACAGTTTGCAGTTTTTTTAAAACTCGAATAAACAAATTAACGAATTAACTTCTCTCTCATTTTTTTCCAGCGATAATTTCTGATGAATTTAGCTTGATCTTTAGTGACCAATAAAGGGGTTTTTGCCGATTTGGCTTTCAAAAAACCCTGAACATAATCCAAAAAAAGAAAAGGTTTCTTTTTCATCATTGCCAGTTTTGCCGAAGCAATTGCAGTAATAAAAAATCCGTAACCCAAGGTGTAAAACGCTTCGCCCTGTTTGTAACGGGCTGTTTTGTTATAGTTGGCGCCAGTTGGTTTCAGGTGTTTTACTTTCAAGCTCTCATCAGTAACCACTTTCCAACCATAAAATTTACATAATAATTCATCAACAGTATCCCAACCCATTGCCGGTTTCAAGTTTCCTATTTGTTCGAAACATTTCTTTCTATAGGCTTTAAATGCACCTCGTATATGATCTTTATCGGTTAGGTTTTCTAAAATCCAGCCACCGTTCTTTTCGATATAGGCAAATCCGCCGGCCATTCCCACTGTTGCCTCTTTTTCGAAAATGGATGAAATACGTTCAAAATAATTGTTGGGTAAAATTAAATCGGCGTCCAGTTTTACGATAATGTCATAGTCATTATCCAGGGTTTCGAAACCCTTGTAAAAGGCTTGAATGACCTTGCTTCCCGGCATATGTATCGCTTCGGAAGTTTTGTTTACCAAAGTGATGAACGGATTTTCTTTGGCAAAAGACAAAACAATTTCAGCGGTTTTATCGGAAGAATTGTCATTGACCACCACCACTTTTTTTGGCAAAAGAGTTTGAGAAATCAAGGATTGCAATGTTAAGGCAATGAAATCCTCTTCGTTGTGGGCCGGAATGACAATGTAAAATTTCATAAGTGGTAAACTGTAAAACTGAGACTGCAAACTATTTTTTTTCGGCGTAAACAATATAGTATCTTGGAGTGATAAGTCTTAAAAAAGGTCGGAAACCAATTTTCTTGACAGGATGGGTAAATTTTTCCCTGTCGATAATTTTCCAACCCGTTTTTTCCAGAAGCCAGTCCAATTGCCAATCTTCAAATTCGTGGTAATGCCTGTCCCACATATCGGTTTTGCTGCGATAAGCCGGTGAAAACCACAATCGCAAAGGAATGGAAATAAGAAGTTTGTCGGATTTTATTTCTTTTAAAATGCTGTACGGATTGAGTAAATGCTCGAAGATTTCGAAAGCCGTGACAACATCTTGCTTGTCTGACAAAAACACGGCTTGATTGTTGTCTAAATCTTCGCCAGTGGTGTTTTTTACTTGAAAACCTTCGGCTTTCATGATCTTGGAAAACGGATTTTCAACTCCTAAATCTAGAATAGTTTCGGTTGTAGAAACGTGTTTTTTTAGAAATTCTAAAGTATGGTTGAATCTTTTATTCGGAAAGGTTTTCTCGTACATTTTTTTTGGTTTTGCCACGAAGGCTCAAAGACACAAATTTATAAATAAGATGTTTTTTATTGTATGGTTTTTAGCCCTGGTTACTTCACTTTATTTCTACTTTCATCGGAGTTCAGTGAACTTCGTTTGCAGTGGAAATCCTTTTCTTTTTTTCTTTAAAAAAGAAAATATTGCAACGTCCCGATAGCTATCGGGAAGCTGGAAGTTGCTCCAGATTGCCACGTTCCTCGCAAAGACTAATTAATATCTATAAACAAAGGCGTTGACATTCATTCCTGCGCCGACGGATGCAAAAATAATAACGTCTCCTTTATGTAGTTCTTGATTTTCGATTTTTCCGCGAATCAATAAGTCTAAAAGCGTTGGAACCGTCGCCACGCTGCTGTTTCCAAGTTCATGTATGCTCATTGGCATAATGTCTTTTGGCACTGATTTGTCGTATAATTTGTAAAAACGGTGGATTATGGCTTCGTCCATCTTCTCGTTAGCTTGATGAATCAGGATTTTTTTAACGTCGTCGATTCCCAACCCGCTTTTGTCCAGACAGCTTTTCATTGCCGCTGGAACTTGGCTCAATGCAAATTCATAAATTTTGCGTCCGTACATTTTTATGTAGCGAACATCTTCGTCTAAATCTGGATTGTAGGATCTTCCAAAAAACAAGTAATTGGCCTCTTCGTAGGCAAAAGTGGCGTTTTCGTAGGATAGCATTCCAGTTTCATCGTCAGAAGCTTCTATTATGGAGGCTCCAGCTCCGTCAGAATAAATCATGGAATCTCTATCGTGTGGATCTACGACTCTCGAAAGGGTTTCGGAACCAATTACCAAGCATCGTTTTGCCATTCCGGATTTGATGAAGGCATTGGCTTGAAGCACGCCTTCTATCCAACCTGGACAACCAAAAAGAATGTCGTAAGCGACACATTTTGGGTTTTTTATTTGCAGTTTATGTTTGACACGGGTGGCCAAACTTGGAATCATATCGGATTGATTTGTTCCATATTTCACATCGCCAAAATTGTGTGCAAAAATGATGTAGTCAATAGTTTCAGGGTCGATTCCTGCATTTTTTATAGCTTTTTCTGAAGCTATAAAAGCCAAATCTGACGAACACTGATCAGGAGATGCATAGCGTCTTTTTTCGATTCCCGTGATGCTTTTAAATTTACTTATTACAACTTCGTTTGGGTAACCAAAAGGGCTACCGTCTTCGTTTAAAAATATGTGTTTGTCAAAATCAGTGTTGGCAATTTTTATTTCAGGAATATAACTTCCTATTCCGGTTATTTTTATTTTCATTGGAAAAAATATAAAAAAATTTAAGCAAATTTATAGATAAAAAATGATATTTTTAAATAAAAAACGCTTTGTATATTACAATTGTAAAATAGTCTGTTTTTAGTCAAAACAGTGATGTTTTATTAAAATTTTATTAAAAAGCTACAATTTTATCTTCATTACCGTGGCAATTGACAATGCTCTTGTTTTCATGTTTTCTGCGATTTGTCCAGCAAAATTTTCGTTTATTGTTGTATTAAAGTAGTTGAGCCAAATGGCAAAATGTTCTTCCGAAAGTTTTATCTTTTGATTTAAATCTATATGAATCTGAAGGACATTTTTTCTGTAGCTTCCTGTGTCAAAAAGTATTTGTTCCCAGAAATCGACCAATTCAAGTAAATGTGGGCCTAAATCTATTTTTGCCACTTTGTTAAAAATGAAACTTATTTTGCTGTCTGCAAGTAATTTTAAATAAAACTCACTCATTAATAAATGCAAATCTTCTCGTGTTTGTATGTCTTTCATGGCTTTATTTTAAAAACCCTTTGAGAGTTTCAAATTCTCAAAGGGTTGATAGTTATAAATATTCTAGTCTTCCATATAAGCCTCAATCGGTGCACAACTGCAAACCAAGTTCCGGTCGCCATAAGCATCATTTGCCCTTCGAACCGATGGCCAGAATTTGTTTTCGGCAATGTATTCCAATGGAAAAGCGGCTTGCTCTCTGGTATAAGGAAAATCCCAAACATCGGCAGTTAGCATAGCTAAAGTATGTGGCGAATTTTTCAAGACATTATTTTTCTCTTCCACAGTTGATGCGTCAATCTCCTTTCTGATGGAAATCAATGCGTCACAAAAACGGTCTAATTCTTCCAGGTTTTCGCTTTCCGTTGGTTCAACCATCATAGTGTCATGAACCGGAAACGAAATGGTTGGTGCGTGGAAACCGTAATCCATTAATCGTTTCGAAATGTCGGTTACGTCAATTCCGTTTTTCTTGAAAGGATGACAGTCCAAAATCATTTCATGGGCAGCACGACCCATTTCTCCAGAATATAAAGTATGAAAATGGCCTTTTAATTTTTCTTTGATATAATTGGCATTCAGGATGGCGTGTTTCGTAGAATCAGTCAAGCCTTCGGCTCCCAACATAGAAATGTAGCCATAAGAAATCAAACAAACCAATGCCGAACCCCAAGGTGCCGCAGAAATTGCCGTGATGGCATTTTCTCCGCCTGTTGCAACAATTGGGTTTGTCGGTAAAAACGGAACCAATTGTTTAGCTACGCAAATTGGCCCAACACCAGGTCCGCCACCGCCGTGAGGAATGGCGAAAGTTTTATGCAAATTCAAGTGACAAACATCAGCTCCAATTGTAGCTGGATTGGTTAATCCCACTTGGGCATTCATATTGGCGCCGTCCATATAAACCTGTCCGCCGTTATCGTGAATGATTTGTGTAATTTCTTTGATGGCACTTTCAAAAACACCGTGGGTTGAAGGGTAAGTGACCATCAAACAGGATAAATTGGCTGCGTGAAGAATTGCTTTTTCTCGCAAATCTTCCACGTCGATATTTCCGTTTTCCAATGTTTTGGTAACGATAACTTTCATTCCTGCCATTGCGGCTGATGCCGGATTTGTTCCGTGTGCCGATGAAGGAATAAGTGCGATATTTCTATGATTATCGCCACGAGATTGGTGGTAAGCGCGAATAACCATCAATCCGGCATATTCTCCCTGCGCACCAGAATTCGGCTGCAAAGTGGTACCTGAAAATCCAGTGATTATGCTCAGTTGATTTTCAAGTTTACGCAACATTTCTTGGTATCCTTGCGCTTGATCTAATGGCGCAAATGGGTGAATGTTATTCCAGTTGGCATTGCTCAAAGGCAACATTTCGGAAGCGGCATTCAACTTCATCGTGCAAGAACCCAATGAAATCATAGAGTGAGTCAAGGATAAATCTTTGCGTTCGAGCATTTTGATGTAGCGCATCAAAGCAGTTTCCGAATGGTATTTGTTGAAAACTTCGTGTTGCAAAAAGGTTGAAGTTCTTTCAAGCTTCGAAGGGAAATGGTTGGTTTCCGATAATTTTTCAATCGTTGTTGCCTGCGTATCATTTGCGGAAGCGAAAATCGAAATAATTTTATTTATATCGGATATGCTTGTGGTTTCATTTAATGAAATTGAAACGGTATTTTCGTCGATATAATAGAAATTGATTTCGTTTTGTTCGGCGATCGCGCGTACTTTTTTGGCATCGGCTTTCACGACAATGGTGTCAAAGAAGGCAGTATTGGTTTGCTGCAATCCCAGTTTTTCTAATTCATTTGCCAAAGTTGTGGTCAATGAATGTAGTTTATTAGCAATATATCGCAAGCCTTTTGGGCCGTGATAAACAGCGTACATTCCTGCCATAACCGACAACAAAACCTGTGCTGTACAAATATTCGAAGTCGCTTTGTCCCGTTTAATATGTTGCTCACGAGTTTGCAAAGCCAAACGTAGCGCACGATTGCCATCAGTGTCAACAGTAACACCGATGATTCTTCCCGGCATACTTCTTTTGTACTCGTCTTTTGTGGCAAAATAGGCAGCGTGCGGACCACCATAACCTAACGGAATTCCGAAACGTTGTGTGGTTCCAACCACAACAGCTGCGCCCATTTCGCCAGGAGGTGTTAGTTTTGTCAAACTTAAAATATCGGCAGCAACGGCTACTTTTATTTCATTATTTTTTGCTTTAGCAATAAAATCGGCATAATCATAAACTTGGCCATATTTTCCGGGATATTGAAGGATTGCTCCATAAAAATCAGTTGAAAAGTCAAAAGTCGTGTGGTTTCCAATTACTAATTCCACTCCAATTGGAGCTGAACGTGTTTGTAGAACCGATAAGGTTTGTGGTAAAATTTCTTCGGAAACGAAAAATTTATTGATGTTGTTTTTCTTTTGATCACGAGTTCTAATATCAAACAATAAAGCCATAGCTTCTGCGGCTGCGGTTCCTTCGTCGAGTAAAGAGGCATTGGCAATTTCCATTCCAGTCAGTTCGATAACCATGGTTTGGAAATTCAGAATCGCTTCTAAACGACCTTGGGAAATTTCAGCTTGATAAGGCGTATAAGCGGTGTACCAACCCGGATTTTCAAAAATATTCCTTTGGATAACTGCAGGAACAATGGCTTGATTGTATCCCAAACCAATGTAGGATTGGAACATTTTATTTTTATTCCCCAGTTGTTGAATATGGTTCGAATACTCATATTCAGTCATGGCCGGGTCTAAATCTAGCGGTGTTTTTAAGCGAATATCATTTGGAATAGTTTCGGAAATCAATTGATCCAGTGTTGCTGCACCAATTGTTTTCAACATTATTTGAAGGTCATTTTCTCTTGGCCCAATGTGTCTTAAAGCAAAAGCATCTGTTTTCATATAGAGATAAAAGTGTTGTTTTTTTGAAGCGCAAATTTATGTATTAAATTCAAAATAAAGGAGGTTCAGGCTATTGATTTTTAGGAATTTTTCAACTAAAATACGTTCTTGTTAACAGTTTGATTATTTTTGCACTATGAAGATTTTAAAGAGAATAATAGATTTTTATATCCAAAGCAGTATCCACGTGGCTTTATCGGTATATGCATTGGTGCGAATGACGGATCACATGTTCCATGTTCCGGTGGATAAACCGATGGCTTATTTTGCTTTTTTTGGAACTATTGTGGGTTACAATTTTGTAAAATATGATAGCCTAGTCCGGGCTAAAAAATTACAATTACGAAGAAGTTTAAGAGCAATCATTTTTTTTAGCGTTTTTTCGTTTTTTGCTGTTGGGTTTTACTTTTTTCAATTGCAACGAATAACGCAAATTATCTCTGTCGCGTTTTTAGCATTAACCTTATTATACACGCTTCCTTTTTTTCCAAACAGAAAAAATGCTCGAAATTGGGCTGGCGTAAAAATTTATATTGTGGCTTTATGTTGGGTTGGAGTGACTCTGGTATTGCCAATTTTGGATGCCGAAATTTCTATCACTTCTGATTTTTATTTAAAATGTGTCCAACGGTTTGTCCTTGTTTTTGTATTGATACTCATCTTTGAAATCATTGATTTGGCGAATGATGATCCCCATTTGAAAACGGTTCCACAACAAATAGGAGTGAAGCGGACTAAAATTCTTGGACTTTTGCTTCTAATCCCGTTTTATTTTTTAGAATTCCTGAAAACTGATTTTGATCAAAAACAATTGATTGTTAACCTGATATTAGTAATTGTACTTTCGTTGTTTCTGCTTTTTGTCAATGAAAAACGTTCCAAATATTATACCTCTTTTTGGGTAGAAAGTGTTCCAATATTTTGGTGGCTGTTGCTTTTGGCAGTTTAAAAAAATACTTCTATTGACAATAACATTCACCGAATTTAAACTAAAATTGGCAATAGAATATATTAACCAAATTGGCTTAGTTGCCCAAATCATTTCTAGAAAACCAAAGTACTTATTTTTTGTTGTGAAATATTATAATTAGGGTCTGCTGAGAAACG
>DHXP01000044.1 GCA_002413745.1 Flavobacterium sp. UBA5153
TTTCCAATCAAAAACCAGCGATTATTATATTGTTTCAGATAATGAGGATGAATTTCTAATGTAGTCATCACATCGCTTTTGAAAGATTGATAATCCACACATAATACTTTTTTGTACAAAATAGCATTAAACAAATCGCCTAGAAAGTGAATGTTTTTAAGGTATTCATTGGCATCAAAACTAATAATTTCCCTTTCGTGCGATTCCAATTTGAAAGCTTCTTGCAATTTCAAAATCAATTCATTGACCCATTCAAACTGTGGCATCCCTTTAAAACGGGACAAAACCAATAAAGCCGATTTCAATTTCTCGGCTTCCAATTCATTCATAGGTTGCTTATTGATAGAGAAATCGAAAGTTTCATAACGGTAATATACTTTCCGCCCTTCTTTAATTCGATCTAATGGAACAGACCAACCTTGGCTACTTTCCATAAACTTAATATCTTCAAAAAGTTGACGTTTTTTTATGCCGTCCCCATCAGGATTGAGTTCATACAAAGCTTCATTACAATATTCCAATAAGTCATCTAAATAAAATTTCTTGCTGAAATTGCTAAAGCATTTGTCTAAAGCGTGAAAACGAATAAGAGCATTTTTGTTGATAGCCATAGTTGAAAAATTTGATACCGTAAATTTAAAACTAAACTATGCAAATAGACTGCACCAATAGCAAATAGTTTTGTAATCTAATTTAAAAAGAAAAAAGTATGTACAAGAAAATTATGATTATCGCAGGGATTATGACTTATATGTTTAATGGAAATGTATTTGGACAGGAAAAAATTGCAACCTATAATTCGGCTTATTTTTCAAAAACATTTGAAATTCAAGCTGGTAGACCTAACGAGAAAGGAGATTTTGATTATTACATTGATTGCTTATCTTCAGACAGTTCAAGTAGTAAAGCATCTTTAATGTTAAAAAATAAACAAGTTCCAGAATTCGTTGAATTCCTTTCAAGTATAAAAGAGACTTTTTTAAAATGGAAACAAACTGCGATAGAAAATAAAGTAATCGAACTGGATAAAAAAATTGAATACAAGAATTTAAATTATAGAGGCGCATTTCTTTATGGCAAATGGAATTTTGATTATTCAGTTAATATTTCTGCACGTATTAGAATCATAAACAACAAATACTTGTTGATTATTGACAGCGATGCCTTGCAATCCACTTCAAACCAATTTATTAAAAGTGATGGCTTCCGTTTTGTTTTCAATTCAGCGCAGGAAATAGATGAATTAATAAATGGATTGGAAATTGAAAAAGTTAAAGCGTTTTATGCGGATAAGAATGGTAAGGAAGATTTGTTTAAGAATTAATCAAGAGGAAAAAAATGTTTAGCAATGAATAGTCCTAAGCACATAATTGTTCGTTTTTAAACATAGAAGCACTTTGTTTATTGTTTATATGTTTAAATTTTGCATAAAAAAAGCAATTTATTAAAATAAAATTGTTTTTATGTGTTTTATTCAGTATATTTGCATAAAAAATGTTTGTTTAGAATATAAAACAACAAAAAGATCAAGAGAGAGATCTGAAGTTCTCCTGAATATTAATCACTAAATCTTATATTATGGCTCAAACAGAGGATGGTAAATAGAAGATCCATATGCATCCTCACAAAAAGGATGACGCTACTAAAATGCCTGCTCATTATAGATCAACACCTTACACATAGAAAGGTGCTAGTCCTTCTAACAAGAAGTAATCAAAGCGAGTTTTAAAAAAGGTTCTTATTAAAAACCTTAAAAAAAACAATTATTAATTCTAAAAAAAACGCCTATGGCAAATTTAGATCATTTATTCAAACAGTTCGACAGTGAACTGAACATTACTACAAGCAAGAAAAAAGCTTTAATGGCTTCAAAAGAGAATCTTCGAATCAAAATCAAAGATTATTTTTCAGTGAATCATCCAAACTACAAACCAACATTTTACATCCAAGGTTCGTACAAGTTAAAAACACTAATCAGAACAAAAGATGATACTTGTGATTTAGATGACGGTGTGTATTTCAAAGAAAATCCAGATAATGTTACTGGGACTACTTTACAGCGTTGGGTAAAAGAAGCGGTTGATGGAACAACCGATGCAACTCCTCAGCACAAAAAAAAATGCATTACAGTTGATTACAAAGCTGGGTACAATATCGATTTACCTATTTTGGTTTTTAATGAAGAAAAAGACTCTCATCCAAATTTGGCAGTTAAAGATTCTGGATTTCAAATAGATGATCCTAAAGAATTTGTGACTAAATTCAATGAAGAAAAATCAGATCAAATGGTTCGTATGGTTAAGTATCTTAAATCATGGTGTGATTATAAGCGACAAGATATGCCAAGCGGGTTATCGATGACTGTACTAACAATGAAGCATTTTCAATCCAATCTAAGAGATGATATTGCTCTAAAGTTCCTTTTAATTGAAATTGAAACAGATTTAAAATTAAATCCCAGTTGTATAATGCCAACGACCCCTGAAGATGATTTATTTGCAAATTATTCAGAAACAAAGAGAACAAATTTTATGAGTAATTTGTCAAAATTCATTGATGATGCGAAAAAGGCTATTGACGAAAAAAATAAACTAACCGCTAGTCGTGTATGGAAGAAACATCTGGGTGATAGATTCCCAGAAGGAGAAGATGAAGATGAAAAATCGACAAATAGCGCAAGTTTAAAATCAACTATTGGAACTTCAATGCCTTATTTTAAGTTGTAAAATGAATCAGTTTTTCCAAAATGAGATACCGTTTGTACTAAAAAAATATCCTAATCTAATTATCCGGAACAAAAACGGAAGGGAATTTTTGAAAGGAATATTGGATGTTTCCGATGAAAACGGGGATTGTGTAGGGAGTTTTTCTGTCGAGATTCACTCGGCAGAAAGATTCCCTAACCGGTTCCCTAAATTATATGAGGTTGGCGGAGATATACCAAATCATCCAGATTGGCATAAATATGATGACACCTCTTGTTGTTTGACGGTTGAACAAGATGAAATTATTAAATGCAAATACGGCATTACCATTTTACAATTCATTGATGACATAGTTATACCCTATTTTGCAAATCAACTGTACAGAAAGAGAGAGGGAAGGTACTTAAATGAATATCCTCATGGATTAGAGGGGTTTAAAGTGTTTTACACAAATCTCTTTAAAAATGATGACTATTCATTTTGGGTTAAATGCTATGAAAGTGCTTTTATAAAATGCATAGCAAGAAGGAATGACAAATGCTATTGCAACAGCGGACAAAAATTTAAAAATTGTCATCTTCCAGTTGAAGAAAAATTGCAAATTTTAGGGAGAGACAAAGTATTAACAGATATTAAAACAATTACAACATGAAACGAAAAATATTTATTGGATCATCGTCAGAGGGAATTAAAATGGCAAATCAGGTTAAAGATCAGATTAACTTAGAATTAGGAGATTGGATTGAATGTGAAACATGGGAAAACGGCGGTGTTTTTTCATTAAACAAAGGTACATTAGAAAGTTTAGTTAAAGCATCGCGAAAATATGATTATGGTATTATGTTAGCATCAAAAGACGATGTTCTTATTAAACGTATGAAAATATTCAATGTAATGCGAGACAATGTTTTGTTTGAAATGGGTTTGTTCTTAGGTAGTTTAGGATTACAAAGAGCATTTTTAATAACACATGATAAGACTTCACTTCCTTCGGATTTTAATGGTGTAACTGTAGTAAAATATAATGATAAAAATATAAGTGACAAAATTGCTAATGTAATCTCGGAAATAAAAAAAACTAAGGAAAGTTTTAATTTAAAACCAGT
>DHXP01000016.1:0-15524 GCA_002413745.1 Flavobacterium sp. UBA5153
AGAGATGCTCAGGACCCTCGTGGGCTCGGAGATGTGTATAAGAGGCAGCCCTTGGGTGTAATTAGTTTTTGATGATAATTTTCGTCAGTTCGAGTGATTTTCGATAGAAAATCGTATCGAGAACTAAAAATTATTATTAAAAACGGTTCTCGATACATTTTTTGTTCCGTTTTACTGCACAAAAAACACTCGAACTGACGTTTTTAAAATTGCACCCAACGGGTTAAAAAACTCCTGTTTAAAGGAGATTTTCTTCTTCGAACAATAATTTTATATTTTCATAGGAATTTTTCAAGACTTCCGGCATTTCACTTGGGCTAAGCCAAACCGCTTTTTCGATTCCTTCTTCAATTTGTCCAACGGGAATTCCGTCAAAATCGGATTGCATTTCAAACCAATGCGTTATTTTTAGTTTATAAACTCCATTTCGTTTGAAAATATGGTAGGTTTTTTGGAGTTTTTTGGTAATCGTTAACTTGTTTACTCCAGTTTCTTCTTCAACTTCACGCATTGCGGTAGCTTCAATTTCTTCTCCTTTTTCGGTTCCACCTTTGGGTAAATCCCATTTTCCGCCCCTGAAAATAAACAAAACTTCCCCTTTTTTGTTGTAAACCAATCCTCCACCAGCTTTATTCACGGGGATTTTTGATTTCAAGGTTTTCATAATCTGCTTTTCATCAGGATGATATAAATAGGCTTTCTGAATTTTATTTTGAAAGATTTTGACTATAAGTTGTTTAATGTCAATACTTTCTAACAAGAAAATTTGAAAATTAGTCTCTTTGGAGATTTCATTTGTCAAAAAAAGTGGTTTGTCGTTCACAAAAACTTTATACATTTGTATTATGATATTTAATAAAGATACCGCCGAAAAAACTGCTGAATTGCTTTTGCAAATAAATGCAATTAAATTGAATCCAAGAAATCCTTTTACATGGGCTTCCGGATGGAAATCACCAATTTATTGTGATAACCGAATAATACTGTCGTTTCCACACATAAGAAATTATGTTCGAGATGAATTTTCCAAAAATATCGAAAAACAATTTGGCAAGCCCGATGTGATTGCCGGTGTTGCCACTGGAGCAATTGGAATTGGTATGTTAGTTGCCGAAAGTTTAGGCTTGCCGTTTGTTTATGTGCGACCGGAACCCAAAAAACATGGTAGACAAAACCAAGTGGAAGGTTTTTTGCAAAAAGGACAAAATGTGGTGATTGTGGAAGATTTGATAAGCACCGGAAACAGTAGTTTGCTGGCATTGGAAGCATTGCGTGCCGCTGGAGCAAACGTGAAAGGTATGGCTGCAATTTTTACTTACGGTTTTGACATTGCCGAAAAAAATTTTAAAAATGCCCATGTTGATTTGTTTACCTTGAGTAATTATCAAAATTTATTGAATTTGGCAGTTGCCAAAAGATATATAACCGAGGAAGAAGAACAAACCTTGAGAGAATGGAACCTGAATCCATCGACTTGGGGTGCCGAAGTATAAAATTTGAAAATAAAAAGAATATCCAATTAAGAATATTGAATTAAGAAATAAAAATGAACCTAGAAAGTCCCAAAATTACTATCGAAAAATCGGCACAGGAATTATTCAATTTATTGACCGATGTTCGAAATTTCGAGAAATTAATGCCCGAAAATATTGCCAAATTTGAAGTTCTTGGCGACGACACCTTTCTTTTTGGATTAAAAGGAATGCCTGAAATAACACTGAAAATGAAGGAAAAAGTAGCACCGAACAAATTGGTATTCGGTTCTGCAAGCGATAAACTGTCTTTTACGTTAGTTGCCAATATTAATGCGATTTCAGATAAATCAAGTGAAGTGAAACTGGATTTTGAAGGCGAATTTAACGCAATGATGGCGATGATGATAAAAGGACCCATTTCAAAATTCATCGAGACTTTGGCGGTAAATATGGGAAAACTATAAATTTTACTTTTTTAGTATAAAAACGAAAACCTTTCAGCGCAAACTGAAAGGTTTTTTTAGTTTTAAAGGAATCGTAAATGAATTAATACAACATTTGGATTTTCTTAATATCAAACTCGGAAATGGAGTCATCTTCAAGAAGAATTTGGAGTTTCCCATTTGGGCTAACGCCTTGAATAATTCCCATAAAGTTTTGTTGATTTTGGTCTGCAAAAGGCATCGGTATTCCTTTTTTGAAAAGTTTATCGGTATAATCTGACCACAATATATCCGAATTCTGATTCCATAGCTTTATATTTTGCTCCAATTTTTCGATAATCTTCAAAAGCAATTCTTCTTTATCAAAATTAGTCTTGCAAATCACGGCCAAGGAAGATGCTTTTGGCAAATGTTCGAAATTTGTTTGATTGACGTTCAAACCCAAACCCACAATAGAAATAATGGTTCCATTACTTTTTATGCTGTTTTCAATCAAAATACCGCCTATCTTTTTATTATATGACATAATGTCGTTTGGCCATTTGATACTTAATTCAGGAATGTTACATTCTTCCAATGCTTGAAGTATAGAGGCTGATACCGCTATATTAATATTAAAAATTTGGCTGTTGTCCAATAAAAAACCCTTAATCAAAACACTCATTATTAAGTTTTTACTGGGCTCAGAAGCCCAAACCGAGCCCATTTGCCCCTTGCCTTTTGTTTGATTTTCGGCGGTTACCACGGTGAAGTTTTCCACTGTCTGATTGCTCGATAATCCTTTTAGGAATTCATTTGTGGAATCTATGGCATCGAGTTTGATTAGTTTCATGGCAAGTTATTTGTGGAACAGAATTTAATATTATGTTAAGGTTCAAAAATAATCACAAAAAATGGTAACTTTACAAACTTATTTAAAAATAATTCATGACAAAAAAGACTATAAATAATGATGTTCTATTGGCAAGCATCATCAAGGGAATTGAAGAAGTAAAAGGAAATGACATAGATATTCTGGATTTAAGAGAAATAGACACCTCCGTTTGTGACTATTTTGTCATCTGCAGCGGAAATTCAAACACTCAAGTTAACGCCATAGTTAACTCAATACAAAAAACAGTTTCAAAAGAATTAAAAGACAAGCCTTGGCATGTTGAAGGTACTGATAATGCCGAATGGGTTCTTATGGACTATGTAAATATAGTGGTTCATGTATTCCAAAAACACATACGAGAATATTATAACATCGAGAGTCTTTGGGGAGATGCAAAAATTACCAAAATCGAAAACAAATACTAAAGAAACAAACTTGTAATGGCTAAAGATAATAATCCGAATTCGAATAAATTTAAAGTAAGTCCTTGGTTAATATATACCGCAATACTATTAATTTTCTTGTTCATAAGTTTTATAACCGGTGGTTCTAACCTATCAGAACCAGCCCAATTAACGTCCTCCAACTTCAATTCTTATTTAGAAAAAGGACAAATTGAAAAAGTAATAGTATACAATAAATCCGAAGCAGAGGTATTCCTAACTGCCTCAGCCTTGAAAGACCCGGCAAATAAAAAAGTGGCCAAAGACGTTTTTGATCGACCAAATAAAGGCCCACATTATACTTTTGTTATTGGTAATGACCAACTATTTCAAACCAAACTTGAAAAAGCAGTTGCTGAAGGAAAATTAAAAGATTTTAACTTCTTGCCAAAAAATAATTGGACAGACATTTTTGTAAGCCTATTGCCAATCATCATCATCATTGGAGTTTGGATATTTATAATGAGAAAAATGTCAGGCGGCGCTGGTGGCGGTGGCGGACAAATTTTTAATATCGGAAAATCGAAAGCTAAACTTTTTGACGAAAAAACGGACATCAAAACCTCTTTTAAAGATGTAGCCGGTTTAGAAGGTGCAAAAGAAGAAATACAGGAAATAGTGGAATTCCTGAAAAATCCCGAGAAATACACCAATCTGGGAGGGAAAATTCCAAAAGGGGCTTTGCTTGTCGGTCCGCCGGGAACAGGAAAAACTTTATTGGCAAAAGCCGTTGCAGGTGAAGCTCAAGTACCGTTCTTCTCCTTGTCAGGTTCTGATTTTGTTGAAATGTTTGTAGGAGTTGGAGCTTCAAGGGTACGGGATTTATTCAAACAAGCCAAAGAAAAAGCACCGGCAATTATCTTTATTGATGAAATTGATGCCGTAGGTAGAGCAAGAGGGAAAAGCAATATGTCTGGCGGAAATGACGAACGCGAAAACACTTTGAATCAATTGCTTACCGAAATGGATGGTTTTGGAACCAATTCAAATGTAATTGTATTAGCCGCAACAAATAGAGCCGATGTGCTTGATAAAGCGTTAATGCGTGCAGGTCGTTTTGACAGACAAATTTTTGTGGACTTGCCGGACATTCGCGAACGCGCCGAAATTTTTAAAGTTCACCTTGCGCCATTAAAAAAAGTGGAAGGTCTTGATACCGACTTTTTGGCCAAGCAAACTCCTGGATTTTCTGGAGCCGATATTGCCAATGTATGTAACGAAGCCGCTTTGATAGCTGCAAGAAATAACAAAACAGCAGTGGACAAACAAGATTTTCTTGATGCTGTAGATAGAATTGTGGGCGGTCTCGAAAAGAAAAACAAAATTGTAACTCCTGACGAAAAGAGAGCTATCGCTATTCATGAAGCGGGTCACGCAACAGTAAGTTGGATGCTGGAACATGCAGCACCACTAATTAAAGTAACGATTGTTCCAAGAGGTCAAAGCTTGGGAGCGGCTTGGTATTTACCGGAAGAACGTTTGATTGTTCGCACTGACCAAATGCTGGACGAAATGTGTGCCACTATGGGAGGTAGAGCTGCCGAGAAAGTAACATTCGACAGGATTTCTACCGGAGCATTAAGCGATTTAGAAAAAGTGACAAGACAAGCTCGAGCTATGGTAACCATCTATGGCTTGAACGAAAAAATAGGAAACGTGACCTATTATGATTCAACTGGGCAAAGCGAATACAGTTTTTCTAAACCCTATTCCGAAGAAACAGCGAAGATTATTGATAAAGAAATTTCATCATTAATTGAAAGCCAATACGAAAGAGCTATTAAAATATTGGAAGAAAATAAAGACAAATTAAACCAATTAGCCAACATCTTGATTGAAAAAGAAGTGATTTTTAAAGATGATCTGGAAACCATTTTTGGGAAAAGAACTTTTGACTCCAATCTTGAGGAAGTAGTTTCTTAATAAGACATAATTTATATAATTTTTAAAATCTTAATTCAAAAACCTCTTTTGAATTAAGATTTTTTTATCTTTGAACGTTATTCAAATAATATATTAAGCAGTTTAGAAAAATATGAGTCTTTTTAGAAAAATTTTTGGTTCTAACATCCAGGCTTCGGAGGAAGAAAAAGATACAGAATATAGTAAATACTCTCCTGATATCAATGCGCCTCTGGACGAGCAGTTCATTTATAATTTCAAGAAAAATGGAGGTAAATTTTTATATTGTGAAAATTTAATTGAAGTCAAAGATCATTTTGAAAATATACTCGAAGAGAATGACTGGTTTGAAAGTGAAGCTTTATGTTATGAGCCTGAACTTTTCAGTATGCTTGAAGAAAATAAAATTACATTTGAAAAACCAACAAACCCCACATTTATTCTGGCAAGTTGCGAAAACTTGATTGCAGATGAAGGTTCCATATTATTTTCTTCCAAACAAATTAAGCAAAATAAACCAAACGAACTGCCTGCCAATATTATTATTATAACAACTACAAGTCAGATTATAGAAACAAAAAGTGACGGGCTTAGTGTTATAAAAAAGAAATATGAAAGAGATTATCCTACAAATATCACGACAATAAAATATTTCGAAAAAGTTGAAGAGGAAGATTTTACTCAATACGGAAGTTCGGCAAAAAATCTATATTTATTGCTTTTAGAAGATCTTTAAAATGAATGAAACACTCAAGAGATCAATTTCTGGTGCTATTTATGTAATTTTATTACTAGCTTCAATACTATATTCTACTGAAAGTTTTTTTATCTTGTTCGGTATTTTTTTGATTATTGCCATTTATGAATTTTCTCATTTAGTTCAAATCAATAGTGTTTTTCCCATTCTATTTGGGATTATATTTTATGCAGGAATAAACTTGCTTAGCCATTATAACAAACAAACTACTAATTTTTTAAATAAAACTTTCCAATCAGAATTTAATTTAAACATAAATATCCAACAATTGGATCTTATTCTATTAGCTGTTACTATTGTCGTTTCTGTAAAATGTATCTTATTCTTATTTTACGATTCTATTCAAAAAATAAGTACCTCTTCAAAATATTTATACCTTCTAGGATATATTACCTTACCTTTTATTTTTATAACCAAAATTTCATTTGGAATCAATAATTACAACCCTAAAATAATTGTCGGATTATTTATATTGATTTGGACTAATGATACTTTTGCCTACATTGTTGGAAAATCTATTGGAAAGAGAAAATTATTCGAACGAATATCTCCCAAAAAAACCATCGAAGGTTTTGTAGGCGGTGTTCTGTTTGCAGTTTTGGCAAGTTATTTAATTTCAAAATATTATATAGAAATCGCAGAAGGAAAAACTTTTATCTGGATTATTATAGCCTTAATCGTTGGGGCATTCGGGACAATTGGCGATTTAATTGAATCAAAATTCAAACGTATTGCCGGAGTAAAAGATAGCGGAATCATAATGCCTGGCCACGGAGGTATTCTAGACAGACTAGATAGTGTTATATTTGTGGCACCAATTATATTTTTATTTTACCAAATTCTAAACTATGTTTCATAAAGAAGGAGCCCAATCTATTTTATTAGGCACGGTTTTTACGGCTGTTGTACTCTTATTGTCCGATAAATTCATTGATACCAACTGGATTAAAATGTCCATACAAATAGTCACATTTTTGTTTTTGATTATCATTTTACAATTTTTTAGAAACCCAAAACGGAATGTAATACGAAATGAAAACCAAATTCTGGCTCCTGTTGACGGCAAAGTGGTCGTAATTGAAGAAGTATATGAAGGTGAATATTTTAAAGAAAAACGAATTCAGGTTTCCATATTTATGTCGCCCATAAATGTTCACGTAACCCGCTATCCACTTAGTGGATCGGTAAAATTCAGCAAATACCATCCGGGGAAATTTTTGGTGGCTTGGCATCCAAAAGCGAGTGAGGAAAATGAAAGAACAACAATTGTAGTCGAAAACAAGACATTCGGCGCTATTCTTTATCGCCAAATCGCTGGAGCATTGGCACGAAGAATCGTCAATTATGCCGAAGAAGGGATGCAGGTCATTCAAGGTGAGGATGCCGGTTTCATAAAATTCGGTTCAAGAGTAGACGTATTTTTACCCTTGGGAACACCTATAAATGTCGTTCTTAATCAAAAAGCCATTGGCGGAAAAACAATAATTGCAACAAAATCTTAATGATCGAAAAAGATTTAGATACCCGATTTCAAGAAGCTGTGGAAATTGCTTCGAATATGACACAGGCTTCGTTACCACAAGATGTCCAGTTGCGTCTTTATGCCTTTTACAAACAAGCCACTTTTGGAACGGCAAATTACAACCAATCCGAGCATTTTGATTTAAGAAATGCTTTTAAAACCAATGCCTGGATTCAAATAAGTCATTTATCAGTTGATGAGGCAAAAGAACAATACATAGAAATTATAAATTCCTTATTGGAATAATAAGTCGAAATTATGAAAAAGACATCTTTTTTGGTATTGAATTTAATAGTAGTCATCGTGCTACTTTCGTGTAACAACAAAAAACTCACCGAAGTCGTTGAAGTGCCGTTGCCAATAGCCCAAGAAAAAATAGCCATAGGACACCCTGATGACGTGAAGGCAAATGAAGGTGCATTTCAGTTGGAAAAACTGCCTTATTCTTACGATGCTTTGGCACCAAACATTTCGGCATTGACAATGGAAACGCATTATTCCAAACATTATTTGACGTACACCAATAATCTGAACAAAGCGTTGGCAGGAACTGATTTGGAAAACTTGACCATCGAGGAAGTGTTGGCGAAATTAGACCCAAATGATGCCGAAATCAGAAATAATGCCGGCGGTTACTACAACCATTCCTTATATTTTAAATGTATGGCTCCAAAAGCTGGAGAAGCTGTTAAAGACAGTTTAACTTCGGCTATCACGGAAAAATTTGGCTCTTTTGATAATTTTAAAACAGCATTCAAAGACGAAGCCACAAAACAATTTGGCTCCGCTTGGGTATGGTTGATTGTCGATAAATCAGGAAATCTCCAAATTACCAGCACTCAAAATCAAGACAATCCACTGATGCGAAATGCAGTTGTTCCCGGAACGCCAATTCTGGCTTTAGACCTTTGGGAACACGCCTATTATTTGGGCTACCAATACAAAAGAAAAAATTATGTCGATGCTTTTTTCGATGTGATTAATTGGAAAAAAGTGGGTGAAAATTATGAGGCTGCCTTGAGGAGAAAATACTAGCATACAACCTAAAATAAAAAAATGCTGATGCATAATACTTTGGTATTGCATCAGCATTTTTTATTTCAATAAGTTAGTTCTATTAAAATAAAAAAAATACAGTTAAAGCTTACTTGCTTATAATTGATAAATAAACGATTCCGAAGGAGCAATACTAATTTGTACTTTTCCTTCCCCGTTTACCACTTGCAATTGCACGCTGTTTTTGTGATACAATTGATCGGTGATTATATAAGTTCCATCTTTCAAGTTCCATTTCTGGATGATATCAGAATGAATTTTGAGTTCGAAGTTGCTTATCGTATTCCAAGAAAAATTAGTCACGATAATCAACTTTTGGGAATCAGACCAACGCGTGTAAGCGTAAATTCCGGCGTCATAACCTTGTGTCGTTTGACGATTGATGGTTTGAATTTCCTGGAATTTTCCCATTAATGCTACGCTGTTGATAGAGAAATTCAGCAACCTTTTATAAAAATCACGCAAATCCTTTTCGTCTTGCGAAAGTTGACCTCCATCAAATTTTCCACCGTTCATCCATCGTTGATGATTCGGAACGCCGATATAATCAAAAATTGAAGTTCTGGAATGGGTTCCAAAACCGGCGTTTTCATTTCCGGCTTCGCCAACTTCCTGTCCAAAATAAATCATTGTAGGCGACGAGCTTATTGTCGTGGAAACCACCATCAAAGGTTTTCCTTTTTGTGGCGTTCCCGCAAATTCAGGACTAGCCAATCGTTGCTCATCGTGGTTTTCTAAAAAATGCAACATGTGATGCTCAATATCGGCCATTCTGTTTTGAATATCCGAAAGTCCGTCAGGCGACGATTTTCCTTGAATCACTTCTTTCAATTTATCGTAAGTCTCTACTTTGTCATACAAATAATCCATTTTCCCGAGACGAATATAATTTCGATAATCATTTGGATTATAGACTTCCGCCAATAAAAAAGCGCTTGGATTTTTGGTTTTTATCGCTGAATTCATATAACTCCAAAATTCATACGGCACCATTTCGGCCATATCGTATCGAAAACCATCCACGCCTTTGGCTGTCCAATACAAAGTGATATCTCGGAATTTTTTCCAAGAACTGGGAACATCTTTGTCCTTCCAAAAATCGAAATGCTCTTGGTATGATTTGGCATCAAAACCAGTTGGAAGTTCTGGAAAATCTTTCGAACCATCGGGACGAATTCCGTAATTTACTTTCACGGTCTCATACCAATCGTTGTGATCTGGTTTTACTTTTCGAGAACCGTTGCCGGTCCATTTTGCCGGATATTCGTCAAATTTACCGTCAATAAGCGGATTACTTTCTCCATTTAATGGTATATCACCATCTGGCACTTCAAAATGGGTATTTGGAATATAATAAAAATTGTTGTCTCGCTTATATTCCACCGAAACATCATCATCCGCACCAAAATCTCGAACGCCTTCGGGATTGCTTTTTCCTTCATATTTTCGGGCAATATGGTTGGGAACAATATCAATAATCAGTTTTAAACCCGCTTTGTGGGTTCGGGCAATCAAATCTTCGAATTCTTGCAAACGATTCGCAGGATTCACCGCTAAATCCGGGTTTACATTGTAATAATCTTTTACGGCATAAGGAGAACCCGCACGACCTTTTACAGCTTCAGGATCATCATTTGAAATACCAATAGAAGTGTAATCATGCACCAAAGCGTGATGCGGAACTCCAGTGTACCAAATATAGGTAACGCCCAAATCCTTTATTTCGTTCAGCGCTTTGTCCGTGAAATCATTGAACTTCCCTACTCCATTTTCCTCAATCGTTCCCCAAGGTTTGTTGGTCGTGTTTTTATTTCCGAATAATCGTGTAAAAACCTGGTAGACAACTATTTTCTTGTCAGTGACAATCTCTTTCTTTTCTGCATTCATTTTTATAGCTGAAGTTTTACAGGCTGTTGCCAAAAGTAGTATGCTCATTCCTGCAACAATAGTTATTTTTTTTATCATACAAAATTATTTTATACCATTACTCATTATATTTTAGTCCAATCGTTCTGGTGTAATGCCGCTGTATTTCATTTAGTTCTCCCGATAGCTATCGGGATTATTGGACTAATTTGAAATAACTAGCGGTATTAACTGATTTTATTGACTTTATATACCATTCAGGCTATTAGGATTATCAATTTTTAAATTTAATACTATTTTTAAAACTATGCGAAAATCATTCGGCATTAATCTCAAACAACAACTAATAATTCAAACTACAACGAAACACTGTCCTTTTTTGTTGATAACTTTAGAATCTAAATCGTTTTTAAAAAGGTTGCCACGAATTTCACTAATTTTCACTAATTTCAAATGTTATAATTGAAATAATTCGTGAGAATTCGTGAAATTCGTGGCTGATTTTTTTGTTTTTAAACCAGTGGCTTTATTTTAAAAGCGCCTACCCCTCACATTTCAATCCTTGATTCTGATTATTGATAACCATTTATAAATAAATCATAATATGGATTATGTTTGTTTCCTTTTTCTTAAATTTGGCAAAAAATAAATCCATTGAAGAAATCATTGTTTTTCATAAGTTGTTGTTTGACAATTCTAAGTTTCCAAACAGCTTTGGCACAAATACCAAAAAAAATCATTATTGAACATTCTGATTATTTTGACATCAACCAAGTTGAAGCGCCGGACGCTGCACTGCTTACCGGAAATGTGCGCATCAACCACGATGGCGTGATTATGACTTGCAATAAAGCTTATTATTTCCAAAAAGAAAACTATATAAAAGCCTTTGGAAATGTGCAATTAGTCCAAGGTGACACCTTGTATTTAAACAGTAAATATGCCGAGTATAACGGCAATATGAAGCAGGCTTTTGCCACTGGCGGCGCCATTATGCGTTCGCCCGAAAGCACTTTAGCCACGGACACCATCAACTTTAACCGAAACACCCAAGAAGTGTATTACAACTCGCAGGGTGTGATTACCAACAAGGAAAACACTTTGCGCAGCAAATCAGGAAAATATTATGTTGCCGAAAAAAAGTTCCAATTCCTGACGGCGGTTACCATCACGAATCCTAAATATGTCATCAAGTCCAATCATCTGGATTATTACAGCAATTCCGGGCAATCCTATCTTTTTGGTCCTTCGACCATAACCAGTAAAGCCAATTATATCTACACCGAAAAAGGTTTTTATGATACCAAGAAAAATGTGGCTCATTTTCTTCGAAGGTCCTACATCAAATACAATGACCGATTGATTGAAGGCGATAGTTTGTATTATGACCGAAATCGGGAATTTGCCTCGGCAACGCGGAATGTAAAAATCACTGATTCTATAAACCGAGGGATTGTCAAGGGTCATTATGCCGAAATTTACAAGAACCAGGATTCGATGTTTGTGACCAAAAGAGCCGTGGCGGTGAATTTTGTCGAGAATGATTCGGTTTATATTCACGGCAAAAAACTAATGGTTACCGGGCCGGAAGGAAACCGAATTATTCGCGCTTTCAATAATGTCCGTTTTTTTAAAACCGACATGAGCGGAAAATGCGATTCAATCTATTCCAGTTCAAAAATAGCCTTGACAAAACTGATAGGAAAACCCATACTTTGGAATGGTGAAAACCAGATTACCGGTGACGTGATGCATCTCATAGGAGACAACAACACCCAAAAGCTCGATTCGCTCAAAGTCCTCAACAACACTTTTCTGGTCTCGAAGGACACGGTGGGCACGGGCTATAATCAGGTAAAAGGGCAAAACCTCTACGGAAAATTCAAAGATGGCAAACTCCACGATGTCGACATCATAAAAAATACCGAAGTGATTTATTATATGAGAAATGATGCCAAAGAGCTCATCGGAATCAACAAAAACGTGAGCAGCAAAATCAATCTTATCTTGGAAAAAAACGCGATAAAAACCATCACCTTTTTTAATCAAGTTGATGGCGACATTTATCCCGAAAAAGATTTGCCCGAAAATGCCCGAAAACTGCGCGGACTGGTCTGGCGCGGCGATGAAAGGATAAAATCAAAGGACGATATTTTCACGGCTGAGGAAAACGAGCTCAACGATAAACTGGTCAAGCAAGGCAAAGCCGAAAATGCCAAGGAGAATGTCCCGATGAAAATTCGGAAGGAAACATTGAATTACGATAAGAAGAAAAAGAAGTGATCAGTGTTCAGTTTTCAGTCGCAGTGTCATTGCTAAAAGTAAATTGAAAACATACAAAATTTTCACTATCCATAACCAACGGTTTCAACCGTTGGAATATTGATGGTAAAAATGATCAACAATTCGCTTCCCACGGTTGAAACCGTGGGCTTTGCGGTTAAAAAACATAAAACGTGAACAACGATTTCATAAAATACCAAGCCCAAACCTCACCCTACCCTTTAGGAATGGAGGTTTCGTATGCCAAAGGTTCCTATATATTCGACACCAACAATAAAAAATACCTGGATTTTGTGGCTGGAGTTTCGGCCTGCACGCTCGGCCATCAACCGCCAAGAGTCAATCAGGCGATAAAAGACCAGTTGGACAAATATTCGCACGTGATGGTGTATGGCGAATATTCGCAAAGCCCAGCCGTGGAATATTGCAAACTATTGGCATCACTCCTACCCAAACCATTGGAAAAAACGTATTTGGTCAATTCCGGTACCGAAGCCATTGAAGGTGCTTTAAAACTCGCCAGAAGAACAACAGGAAGAAGTCAATTGATTTCTTGCCACAATGCCTATCACGGCAACACGATGGGTTCGATGAGCGTGATGGGATTTGAAGAACGCAAACGAATTTTTCGTCCGCTGATTCCCGATGTCGAATTTATCACCTTCAACAACGAAGCCGATTTAGAAAAAATAACCACCAAAACTGCCGGAATCCTTCTGGAAACCATTCAAGGTGGCGCCGGATTTATTGAGCCTCAAAACGATTTCCTGAAAAAAGTCCGCGAACGCTGCACTGAGGTTGGCGCCATTATGATTCTGGACGAAATCCAACCGGGTTTCGGAAGAACCGGAAAACTTTTTGGATTCCAAAATTACGATGTCGTTCCCGATATTGTTGTTATGGGAAAAGGAATGGGCGGCGGAATGCCCGTTGGCGCTTTCACGGCATCCTCGGAAATGATGGATTTATTGAGCCATAATCCGAAGTTGGGTCACATCACGACTTTTGGCGGACATCCTGTCATTGCGGCAGCCTGTTTGGCGACTTTGCAGGAAATTACCGAAACAAATTTGATGGCTGAGGCTTTGGAAAAGGAAAAACTCTTCAGATCGCTTTTGGTACACCCTTTGATAAAAGAAGTTCGAGGAAAAGGGTTAATGTTGGCAGCAATGACCGAAAGCGCAACGGTAACCAACGAAGTAATTCTTCGCTGTCAAGACAAAGGACTTATATTATTTTGGTTACTATTCGAAGAATGCGCCATTAGGATTACACCACCACTCACCATTTCCGAAGATGAGATTCGCGAAGGTTGTGCAATAATGCTCCAAGTAATGGACGAAGTACAATTAATAACAGCCTAGTTTTTGTTAATTAAATTGTTCACAACAATTCCTAATTTTTCTCATAACACCAATAAGGTTGCCTAAATTTATTTTGGGCAAACTCAAAAAAATAAAGTATGCAATTAAGCAACGAAGAAGAAGACTATAACTTATCCCTTTCCAAATTTGAGTCGATGTTGAAAACCAACAAAGTGCTCTTTTTTGACTCCGAGGAATTTGAAGAAATTATCCTGCATTATCTTGATATGGGAAAGGCCGCTTTGGCAAAAAAAGCATTGAAACTAGCCTTGGAACAACACCCAAAATCAACTGGACTGAAACTGGTTCAGGTCGAAATGCTGGTCTATGACGACAAACTTGAATTAGCCGAAAAACTCCTTAACGAGTTGTACGCCATCGAGCCTACAAACGAAGAAATTTACATCCAAAAAGCGAATATTTATTCCAAAAGAGACCAACACGAGAAAGCGGTCGAATTACTCAAAATTGCTTTGAAATATACCGATGATTATGCCGATGTGTATAACTTAATCGGGATGGAATACCTGTTTATGGACAATCTGGAAATGGCCAAAGAAAGTTTTATTAAATGCTTGGAAGAAGATCTTGAAGACCAATCTGCCTTGTACAACGTGGTGTATTGCTTCGAATTTTTGGATCAAAATCAAGAAGCCATTGCCTATTTGAATAAATACATAGACAAAAATCCATACAGCGAAATTGCCTGGCATCAATTGGGTCGCTTATATTATGGCATAAAAGAATATGAAAATGCCATTCGCGCCTTTGATTATGCCACGCTAATCGATGATGAATTTTTGGGCGCTTTTATGGAAAAGGCCAAAGCTTTGGAACGATTGAAAAAATACAAAGAAGCCATCGAAAGTTACAACAGAACCATCGAATTAGACGATGCCACTTCGTATGCTTTGCTTCGAATAGGAAAATGCCACGAAAAGTTGGGCAACAAAGTTCAGGCTTTAAAATATTTCAATAAAACGGTCCACGAAGATCCACTTTTGGACAAAGGTTGGATTGCCATTACCGACTTTTACGTACGCCAAAAAAATTATCAGAAAGCGTTGTTTTACGTCAATAAAGCATTGGCTATCGACAATCAAAATCGTTTGTACTGGAAACGATTTGCCACCATAAACAAGCAATTAAATCTCTTTGAAGAAGTTGAATTCGGCTATAGAAAAGCGGTCGAATTTGGCGATTACGAGTTGGACACCTGGTTGTTTTGGGTTGACATTCTCCTATTTTTGGGCGAATTCGAAAGCGCGATTCAAACCTTGCTGCAGGCATCGGAATATTTTCCGGAAGAGAACGAAATCGAATATCGTTTGGCCGGATTGTATTTTATGATACAAGACAACACCAAGGCCAAATTCCATTTGAGCAATGCCTTACGATTGAATTTTGACAATTATATTATTTTGGAAGATTTATTTCCGGTGGTTTGGACCCGAAAAATGGTACAGAATTACATTGCAAAACACAATAAATCATAACGATACTAAAAATTATTTTCGCCACGAATTCCACGAATTTTCA
>DHXP01000016.1:15702-22031 GCA_002413745.1 Flavobacterium sp. UBA5153
TGAAAATTCGTGGAATTCGTGGCTAACAAAAAATAGTCCGCAAAGCGGACTCTTTTATAAAAAATTATACTGTTGAACACGATACGAAAACGCTTTGGTTTACTGGGACGCAACATCAATTATTCCTTTTCGAAAGGCTATTTTACCGAAAAATTCACCAATGAAAACTTCGAAGGCTGCACCTACGAGAATTTCGATATTCAGAAAATAACGGCTTTCCCCGAAATAATAAAAAACAATCCCGACTTAAAAGGATTGAATGTCACGATTCCGTACAAGGAAGCGGTAATCCCGTTTTTGGATAAATTGTCGAAAAAAGCGGCGTTAATTGGCGCGGTAAATACCATTAAAATCACCAAAAAAGGAAAGCTGAAAGGCTACAACACGGACTATTATGGTTTCAAGAAATCGTTGAAACCATTGTTGCAACCGCACCACAAAAAAGCATTGATTCTGGGAACTGGTGGCGCTTCAAAAGGAGTTGCCTTTGCCCTGGACGAACTGGGAATCGTGTACACTTTTGTTTCCAGGGAAGCCAAAGAAAATGCCATCGATTACGGCCAAATCAATTCGACCACTTTTGATGATTACCAAATCATAATCAATTCAACTCCGGTGGGGACAAGCCCAAATGTTGAAGCATTCCCGTTAATTCCTTACGAACATTTCACACAGAAGCACATTGCTTATGACTTGATTTACAATCCTGCGGAAACC
Organism: Flavobacterium sp. UBA5153; assembly: GCA_002413745.1. Taxonomy (GTDB): domain Bacteria; phylum Bacteroidota; class Bacteroidia; order Flavobacteriales; family Flavobacteriaceae; genus Flavobacterium. The sequence continues at coordinate 16,420 of DHXP01000016.1, forward strand.
CAATTCCTGAAGAAAGCCGCAGCAAACGGAGCACAAACCAAAAACGGACTGGATATGCTTGTTTTTCAGGCGGAGAAAGCTTGGAAGGTTTGGAATAAATAGAAATAATTGGCTACTTTAGTACTCTAATTTACTGATAATGAACTGGAGTGCCAAAGTGATTACACATAAAAAAGAAAAACGAATCGCGGTATATTTTGAAAAAAATGCCGAATTCATTGCTCGTATTAAAGAAATTGGCGGCGCTAGATGGAGTCAATCTCTAGTGGCTTGGCATCTTCCGGACACGGAAGAAAACAGGGAACGATTCAACTTAGCACCTCACTCCCATTCCCTACCTTCGGTCGAAGGAATAGCACAAATCGAGAAATTCAAGCAATGGCTGCGCTCCAAACGCTATAGCGAAAGCACGATTGCCACGTATAGCGAAGCTTTGAAATCGTTTTTGGTGTTTTATCGCGAAAAAACCATTGCCGAAATTACCAATGAAGATGTGATTATCTACAATAACGAGTATATTTTAAAAAACAATCTTTCAGCTTCGTATCAGAACCAAATAACTAATGCAATCAAACTTTATTTTAAAACTATTCGAGAAACCAAGATTGACATTGACAAAATACATAGACCAAAACGTGCCAAATTGTTACCAAATGTATTAAGCAAAGAGGAAATCAAATTGATTTTGAATGTACATTCAAACATCAAACACAAAATGATGCTAAGCTTAATCTATAGTTGTGGATTGCGTTGTGGCGAATTATTGGCATTACAACCTGTGCATATCGATTCTAAAAGGAATATTGTTTTACTTAAAAACTCCAAAGGAAAAAAAGACAGAATTGTCCCCTTGAGTTCTAAAATATTAGAAATGCTACGCGATTACTATAAAGTTTATAAACCCAAAACTTATTTATTTGAAGGACAAACTAGCGGATTACCATATGATGCTCGAAGTTTGCAACTCATATTGAAACAAGCACTACAAAAATCGGGAATTACAAAGCCAGCCACTTTGCACTGGCTTAGACACAGCCCTGCCTGCCGGCAGGCAGGTACGCGACCCATTTATTAGAGAGTGGGACCGATTTACGTTACATACAAGAATTATTAGGACACAATAGTAGTAAAACTACCGAAATATACACTCACGTAAGCACTAAAAGCATTCAACAAATAAAAAGCCCTTTTGATGATTTGTAAGAAAAAAAAGCTATATTTGAATCTATTATAAAGCGAAACAAAACTTCGCCAATCTACCCAAAATTGGGTGTATTTACGAAGTTTTATTTCGCCTATATGCAAGTTAGTGGCAATAGTAAATAGACATCAAAATGACAAACAGTATCAAAATAATTCTTGCCCTTTTATTAATTGTTTTGACAAATATACTTGGACATTATTTCCCTCCGACATCAATAACGTTGAGTCCATTGACTATTGGGCTTTTGACAGGTTTACTAATATTCACAGACTTTAAATTTGGTTATCGTATTCTGTTAATAACATTGGCAATAATTGTTAATGACATTTGTATCAAAGATTTTGCTGGTGGAACTTATGATTTAGAAGGAGAAGGCTTTATAAGTGCTTTTTTAATCATTGGTTTAATTATTTCGACAATAATAATTCTAATCAAAACTGTTGTCCTTAAAAACATGAACGCAATTGTTAAAATAATGCTGACATTAATGATGCCAGTCATCATGTTTTTGTATTTACAATATTTCGGACTTTATGGTTTATCATTTTCCAAATCTATGAGCCTGACAAAAGAGAATGCAATAGAAAACAAGACATTCCTTTCTGACCTATATTTTTCAGAAAGCGAAATTATTTATGATATTGACAGCATTCGCATTATTTCTGGGTGGATAGAAAAGGAAATTATGCTGAATCACAACTCTCTAATATGTAAGTCAGAAGAAACTGGAAATATCAATTATAAGATAAAAATCAAACACAATTTTAAGCCTTACGACTTTTCAATCTATTATAAAGTTAATAGTGATGATGTGAACGGCGCAAACCCAGTTGACTCTGTGTTGGAATTTACAGCAAATAAATCAGACAGTATTACCTTGACAATTTTTAAATTAAGAAACGGTTCTGTTAACAATGACACCATAATAAAAAGGGTGACAATCAAACCAAAATAACTACTGCCACTAACAGCAGCTACCCGCAAGTCGGGTTTTGGCGCTTCGTTGACAGGAAAGTAATAAATTGAAGTTCAGCTTTTTGCAGGAAATTCGGTAGTTAAATTCCCGCCCTGCGTGTAGCTGCGGAACGTTGGCAGTAATTTTACCGTAGAAAAACTAAAATATTTAAGAATGGCAATAGACCCTAAATTAAAATGTAATCCTGAAATATTTGAAAAAAAATTTTCAATAGAAGTTGGTCCAAACATTATATTAAAACCAATCTTTGAGGAATTAGTGAAAATGGAATCAAAATTTTATTTACTTAATTCTAAAAATGAAAAAGTGAAAAAATATATTCCTTTTGCTTATGTTGAGGATGAAGATTCGGCATTAAACAAAATAAATCAATTTATAATGGATACAATCGCATTTAAGACTTCCATTTTATATTGTATAAGAATTACAGATGGACAGATTCCAATGATGCCAATAGGATATATAAATTTAGAATCACCTTTAAGCCCTAATGGACTAAATAATTGGTCGTTAAATTTTTGGTTGTCAGAACATTACCAAAATAAAAATATTATGGTTGCTTCTGTTTTTAATTGTTTGAATTTTCTAAAAGAAATGGGAGTAACTACAATTAAAGCAATAGTTGATGATGACAATTTTAGATCAATAAAATTATTGACTAAACTTGACTTTGAAAAAGAACACAATGTTTCTGATAAAATATTATTTACAAAAAATCTATAACTTTTATGAATGATAAATATGAGAAAATTAGATTAGAATGGATTAATTTTTTAGAAAAATTTTCTGCTAACCAATTAGATATAAAATTTAGTAAAACTGAAACTGAATATTTAAATTTTAAAATGGAAAATATTTTAGATACAAACATATCTTTTTCCAGTGAATATGGCTTTTTGACAGTTTCTTTCGTTGAAGAAAAAATAAAGAAAAGATTTTTTGAAATTATGAAATCTTTTTCAGAAAAGAATAAAGATGATCATCAAAATAATTTTATAATAAATTATCCTTGCAGAGTATTCGGAAATAGATTAATGTTTAATTTTTATGATAATGATAATTTGTTAAAGGATAAAGATAGAATGGATAATAGAGTTTATGTTTTTGAAAATTTATTCAATATAATTATAAAAATTAAAATCGAAAATATAAAACTAAATTTTATTTAAATAATAAAAAACTAATACCAAACAAGCAAATATTTTCAGTAAATTACAAAAACACAGAAACAAAACAAATGAATTATAAAGAAGCTCTTGAGGAAATAAAAAACAAATCGAATTTGATTGGAAGAAAAATCAATAATGGAACAATAGACGAATTGATTATTTTTCCGAATAACGAAGAATCAAAATTGCATTTTAAAGATAATTACCTAAAGACTTATGATGCAAAGTCATCAATCCAACCATTTATTAATGAAGAAGTTTCAATTTGTGCCGTAATTGACAAGAAAAAGATTTTGCAAAAAATTTTTATAACTGCAACATTAAATGAAATACAAAACCAGTTAGAAAAATAATTAAATTAATAAATTTAACTCGTGAAAACATACTATGAAACATTAGAAATTAGTCAAAACGCTTCAATAAACGAAATTAAAAAGGCTTATAAAAAGTTAGCTTTAAAATATCATCCCGATGTAAATAAAGCAACTGATGCAAATGAAAAATTTATTGAAATTAATGAAGCTTATGAGTTTTTATCAGACACTAATAAAAGGAAAATATATGACGACTTAATTTCATCAAATAATCAAAATCAAGAAAATGTAAATCAAGATTTTGAAAAATGGAAAAAACAAGCAAAAGAAAAAGCAGAGAAATATTCAAAAACAGAATATAATAATTTCAAAGAAAATATAATCGATAAAATTACCGAAGTATACAAAACAACTAAAAAAGGTGCTAAATTTGGTTGTGGGATATATTTTGGTTTGTCATTTATCGGAGCTTCAATCTTGGGAATATATAAATATATTGAATATATAATCCAATTATTTAAGGGAGAAAAAGACTTCAGTATTTTTAAAATATTATGGATTATTATGATTCTATTTATTGGACTACTTGGCTACTTGGCTTGCAAAAATACTTTGAAAAAATAAAAAATACTGCCAAGCATCTTAAGCAGTTTCATAATGTAAAATCTGATGTGACAATCCTTGCTAAATGTATAAAGGAACTATTGTTTACAGAAAGATTAGAAAATTTTAAAATATAAATAATATGGGGTTTACAATTATACCAAAGTGTAACAATTGTGGATATAGTACAGATTCAATTGCTGTTGGAGGAGGAAGATTTGATCATCTTACTAGATGTGGCGCACCAATTTTAAATACTGAATCCAACGAAATTGAACAAATAAATCTGTATGATTATGCAAAAACAGTAATTATTAAAAATGATTTCTTTTCTTACGAAAGTGTTACAATCGAAATAAACAATGAAAAATATGTCCCATATTATGAATCCAGTATGTTTATAAATGATTCAGAAATTGGAAGTTATAATTGGAATGATAAATATTATAAAAGAAGTAAAAATTTTTGTCCCAAATGTAAAACCTATAATTTAGATTTTCTAATGGGTGTTTTGTATGATTAAAACAATTACTAAACAACAAGGCAACGATAAAAAACTACTGCCAACCGCCATTTTGATATAGCTGGAATTTAGTGGAATTATCGTTTCGCATCAAGTTTTCGTTAAGCCGGAAATTGCGCGGTTACGAATTTCCAGCCATCTCAAAGTGGCATAACGTTATGCATCATTCTACGAAAACGACTAAAAAATGAAAAAAACCACCTTCACAGTATTATTATTTTTGACTACTATTTTGACAACTTTCGCACAAAACGAATTTTTGGACAAAGGGAATTCCTATTTGAACAACCAACAATTTGACAAAGCAGAGCAGACATTCAGAGAAGCAATTAAATCCGACAAAACCAATCTAATCTATCAATGCCAACTTGGGCTGACCTTAATTCAAGCAAAAAAATATTCTGATGGACAAAAAGTGCTTGACGAAGTTCTTAAAGTGGACAATAAGAACGTTGGAGCAATTTGGTATAGTGGAATAGGATATTTTTACAATGCTGAATACAAACAAGCAAATAATAGATTTGAAAAAGCATTGACACTACTTGACCCAAAAAGCGCACAATATTATTCTGCTAATTGGTTCATAGGAAAAGGTTATTCTAATCTTCTAAAAACTGATGGTTTGACTTATGCAGAAACAGACAGAATGTTTGAATGTTACGAAGAATATTTAAGACTTCAACCAAATGCAGAAGACGCACCAAAAATTAAAGAATATGTGGAGCGAAAAAAGACGAGACGTCCACCAAGTAATGTGAAAGTATGGGTAGATTTATAAACAATATAGAAAGAACGATGCATAATCGAGTAGACGGCTCCGCCA
>DHXP01000066.1:0-12842 GCA_002413745.1 Flavobacterium sp. UBA5153
GTTTCTCAGCAGACCCTATATAGTAATTTATTGATCCATCGTATAGGAGAAAAGGAATTAGTAGAGAATTAAAAACAGTTTTATTAAAAAAATATGAAATCTCGTAAAGGCATAATTTATTCAACGACAGCAATAAAGTGTAGTCAACCCTTTTTAAAAGAAAATAGCTTTTAAAAAAAAGAGAAGCTTAAAACGATAAAAATGATAAAGACATAATGTATTACAAAAAAATATTATAAAAACATCTGCCAACTGATAAGGATAAGGTTCGTTGCGTGTGCAGCACGAACAATGAAACCTGTGTTGTATGGGTTTCTTTGCACAACCAGATGTGTCGGATTAGACTCTAAAGAACCAAGTATTCCGTTGAGTGACTATGTATAACGAAGCCCGTTTTACGAGGGTTGTGAAACAGAATCCTACATTGGGAGCTGAATTGCTGAATCAAGCCCAAGACGAAGTTCATTCTAAATGGGAGAGATTGGAACTTTATAGAGATTTGTAGATTGTTCTATTTATTTTTAAAACTGCATTAAAATAGCAGAGGAATTAGTGAATTGAAAAGCCTACTCGGGATTTAAAATCTTGGGTAGGTTTTTTTTGTTTATTGTTTGCGGCCAAAAAGAGTTATCCATTTCAATCTTACCAAGAAAATCAAAATTATCTCAATTCCAAATTAGTTTTTTCTCAATTTATAATTGTATTTTTGCATCGTTTTTGCAAACCTATTTGCTGGAATATTTACCAAACATCAACAACTACAACAACAATAGAATGAATCAAACGAAATATATTTTTGTTACCGGCGGTGTAACTTCTTCCTTGGGGAAAGGGATTATTGCGGCTTCTTTGGCAAAATTATTGCAGGCAAGAGGATATCGAACGACAATCCAGAAGTTTGATCCATACATCAACGTCGATCCAGGAACATTAAATCCTTATGAACACGGGGAATGTTACGTGACCGATGATGGTGCCGAAACTGATTTGGATTTAGGACATTACGAACGTTTCTTGAATGTTCCAACCTCTCAAGCGAATAATGTTACTACCGGTAGAATTTATCTTTCGGTTATTGAAAAAGAACGAAGAGGCGAATTCCTTGGAAAAACGGTTCAAGTAGTTCCTCATATTACCAATGAAATCAAGGAAAGAATGCAATTGCTTGGTAAAACGGGCGATTATGATATTGTAATTACCGAAATTGGAGGAACTGTTGGTGACATCGAGTCCTTGCCTTATATCGAATCTGTTCGCCAATTAGTTTGGGAGTTAGGAGAACATAATGGTTTAGTAATTCACCTGACATTAGTTCCTTATTTGGCTGCAGCCGGAGAATTGAAAACAAAACCAACCCAGCATTCCGTTAAAACTTTGATGGAAAGCGGTATAAAAGCCGATATATTAGTTTGTAGAACAGAGCGCGAAATTTCGGAAGAATTGCGTAATAAATTGGCGTTGTTTTGCAATGTAAAAAGAGAAGCCGTAATCCAATCTATCGATGCTTCTACCATATATGAAGTGCCTATTTTAATGCTCGAAGAAGGATTAGATGTTGTCGCTTTAAAGAAATTGGCTTTGCCAAAAAGAGCCGCTCCGGATTTAAGAAACTGGAACACATTTTTACATAGAATAAAACACCCAAAACATACCGTAAATATTGGTTTGATTGGAAAATATGTAGAATTACAGGACTCCTACAAATCTATTTTGGAATCTTTTATTCACGCCGGTGCTGCCAATGAAACCAAAGTAAACGTGATTTCCGTTCATTCTGAATTTATCGATGCCACAAATGTAGCCGAGAAATTAGCAGGATTAGACGGGATTCTTGTTGCACCTGGTTTTGGTGAAAGAGGTATTGAAGGAAAAATAGAGAGCATTCGTTATGCTCGTGAAAATAAAATACCGTTTCTCGGAATTTGTTTGGGAATGCAAATGGCAATAATCGAATATTCAAGAAATGTTCTGGGTTATGCCGATGCCAATTCGACTGAAATGAATCCAGACACAAAACATCCTGTCATTGACTTGATGGAAGACCAAAAAACGATTACCGATAAAGGTGGAACAATGCGTCTCGGAGCTTGGAAATGCGATATAAAACCAGATACTTTGGCCTATAAAATTTACGGTGTAGCCACTATTTCCGAACGTCATCGTCATCGCTATGAATACAACAGCCGTTACGTGGATGTTTTGGAAAAAGCTGGATTGAAAGCTTCCGGAGTAAATCCTGAAACTGGTTTGGTCGAAATAGTGGAATTAGAAGACCATCCTTTTTTCATTGGCGTACAATACCATCCTGAATACAAAAGCACCGTGGCAAATCCGCATCCGCTTTTTGTGAGTTTTGTGGCAGCTGCCGTAAAAGCAAAGAAAAAATAGTAGCGTTTTTTAAACGTTAAACCCTAATACTTTTTTAAATAATATAATGGAAGAAAAAAAATTAGACTTCAATTCGATTATAGGCTTCGTATTGATTTTCGGAATATTGATTTGGATAATGTACAAAAACCAGCCTTCTGAGGCAACTATTGCAGCAGAAAAAGCCAAGAAAGAACAAGTTACCAAAGAAGATAAAGCCAATAAGATTGTTACAAATCAAGAAGCTGCCGCGCCAACAATGGTTGCTGCCGGGGACACATTGCAATTGGCTAAATTACAAAAATCCTTGGGGAATTTTGCTTATTCTGCAACACTTCCATCAGCAAAAAACGCTTTTACCACTATTGAAAATGATTTGGTAAAACTTAAAATTGCCAATAAGGGAGGTTACATTGTTGAAGCAACCTTGAAAAATTTCGAAAGATTCAAAAAAGGTTCAGGTGAATTAGTTACATTGATAAAAGACAATAATGCCAATTTGAATGTTCAATTACAAACAAGCGATAACAGAACTTTAAACACGAAAGACTTGTTTTTTGAACCCACTTTAACAAAAGAGGGAGCAAATCAAATTCTTTCGATGCGATTGAAAGCGGGAGCAAACGAATATTTGGAATACAAATATATTTTGAAACCAAATGAATATATGGTTGGTTTCGACCTTCATTCCCAAGGATTGAAGAGCGTTTTAAATGCGTCAAAACCATTGAATATGGAATGGGATTTGAAATCGTATCGAAATGAAAAAAGCGTTGCTTATGAAAATCGCTATGCTGAAGTTTACTATGAACATGAAGAAGGTAAAAGTAACTATGTAGGACAAGGAAAAGATAAAACGGAAAATGTCAGTGACGTATCTTATGTTGCTTTCAAACAACATTTCTTTACCTCTATTTTATTGTCGGATGTACCTTTTAAAAGTGCCGTATTGCATTCGAATAATTTGGTTAATGATGATAAAATTGATACCGTTTTTACGAAACAATTTAAAGCAGTTATTCCTATCGCTTTCAAAAATGGGGAAATTGACCAAAAAATGAATTGGTATTATGGACCAACAGATTATGACTTGTTAAAGACTTATGATAAAAACTTGCAAGACATTGTGCCGTTGGGTTGGGGTATTTTTGGTTGGATAAATCGTCATATATTTATACCTACGTATGGTTTTTTAAGTTTATTTATTGCACCGGGATGGGCAATTATATTGTTTACAATATTGGTAAAACTGGTTATGTCTCCAGTTACTTATAAATCATTTTTGTCACAGGCAAAAATGAAAGTATTGAAGCCGGAAATTGCTGAATTGGGTGAAAAATACAAAAAAGATGCAATGAAAAAACAGCAAGAAACAATGAAGCTGTACAATAAAGCAGGGGTGAACCCAATGGCAGGATGTGTTCCTGGTTTATTGCAAATGCCGGTCTTTTACGCTTTATTTCAATTCTTTCCTTCGGCAATAAGTTTAAGGCAAAAAGGATTCCTTTGGGCAGATGATTTGTCTTCTTATGATTCTGTATATAAGTTGCCGTTTCATGTGCCTGCTTATGGTAATCACATCAGTTTGTTTCCTATCTTGGCTTCCATTGCAATTTTCTTTTATATGAAAATGACAACGGGCGACCAGCAAATGGCGGCTCCACAACAAGAGGGAATGCCGGATATGTCAAAAATGATGAAATATATGATATACATTTCACCGGTTATGATGTTGTTATTCTTTAACAGTTATGCTTCTGGATTGAGTTTGTATTATTTTGTTTCCAATACAATTACCATAGGAATTATGCTTGTCATAAAAAATTATATCATTGACAGCGATAAAATTCACGCTCAAATTCAAGTAAATAAATTGAAAGAGCCTAAAAAACAAGGCAAAATTCAGCGTAAACTTCAAGAAGTTATGGCGCAGGCAGAAGCTCAAAAAGCAAATGACAAAAAGAAATAGTTTATTAAAAATCCCGATATTTCGGGATTTTTTTTATACTGGAATAATTTATGCGGTTGGAATTCGTTTAGAATAAAAAGTTAATTATGGGAGCGTTTTATAAAAGAGGGATATTTATTTTGATTTTTTTGAATGTGTTTTGTCTTTCTGCACAAAACGATTTCAATAAATTAGATGATAGAGGCAACAAAAATGGGCTTTGGAAAGGATATTATGAGGATACCAAAAATCCTAAATACGAAGGAACCTTTGAACATGGAAAAGAAGTTGGGATTTTTACTTTCTTTGATAATACAGTAATAAAAAAGATTATCGCCACCAGAGAATTTAGTTCGAAAGCAAATGAAGCCTACACCATTTTTTACGATCAAAACAAGAATAAAGTAAGTGAAGGCAAGGTTGTCAATAAATTATTTGAAGGCCAATGGAAATACTACCATAAAGCATCAAAAACGGTAATGACCATCGAGAATTATAGCAATGGAAAGTTGGAAGGTTTGAGAAGCGTTTTTTATCCTAATGGGAAAATTGCCGAAGAAATGAACTATAAAAACAACCTGAAAAATGGTGTTTATAAACGATATACCGAAGCCGGAATTATTATTGAAGAATCCATTTATAAGAACAATGACTACAATGGAATTGCAACTTTCAAGGATCCTGACGGAAACGTTGTTTCAAAAGGAAAGTTCATCAATGGAAAAAAGGTAGGTATTTGGCAGTTTTTCGATAAGGGAAAATTAGTCAAGGAAATAAATATGAGCGATTTAAAAAACGCATCAAAATCCAAGTAGAATTAAGTTTATCCTTAACCAAATGCTATCGTAAATCTTTGTAACTTTGCGCCTTGTAAAATTGTAATTATTTTAAGATGAAACGTGTAGTTGTTGGGCTTTCTGGTGGTGTAGATTCGAGTGTTGCTACTTATTTATTGCAACAGCAAGGCTATGAGGTCATAGGTATTTTTATGAAAAATTGGCACGATGATTCCGTTACAATTTCTAATGAATGTCCGTGGCTTGAAGATAGCAACGATGCCTTATTGGTTGCCGAAAAACTGGGAATTCCCTTCCAAACCGTAGATTTAAGCGAAGAATACAAAGAGAAAATCGTTGATTATATGTTCAACGAATATGAAAAGGGACGAACTCCAAACCCCGATGTGCTTTGTAACCGTGAAATAAAATTCGATGTTTTTATGAAAATCGCTTTAAGTCTTGGTGCTGATTATGTGGCAACAGGTCATTATTGTCGAAAAGGTGAAATCGAAGTCAACGGAGAAAAAGTATATCAACTTTTGGCTGGAGCCGATACCAACAAAGACCAATCTTATTTTCTTTGTCAACTATCCCAAGAACAATTGGCGAAATCCCTGTTTCCAATAGGCGAATTAACAAAACCCGAAGTGCGTAAAATTGCCACTCAACTGGATTTAGTTACCGCCGAAAAGAAAGATTCTCAAGGATTGTGTTTCATAGGAAAAGTGAGATTACCCGAATTTTTACAGCAAAAATTAAAAGCTAAAGAAGGTCAAATTATCCAAATTGACAAAGGTAATCCTGAATATTTTTCTGAAAAAACAGAAGGATTTTCTGTTGAAGAAGAATTGATATTCGATTCACGTAAAATTAGATATACTCCAGCAATGGGAAAAGTTGTTGGCAAACATCAAGGGGCGCATTATTTTACCACTGGACAACGAAAAGGACTCAACGTGGGCGGAACAACCGATCCTTTATTTATCATCGCGACAAATGTGGTGACGAATACCATTTATACCGGTCTAGGAAGCCAACATCCTGGATTGTTCAAAAAAGCTTTATTTATCGAAAAGTCTGAAGTGCATTGGATTCGTACTGATTTGGCTTTGGCCAACGGAGAAAAAATGGAAGTTATGGCAAGAATTCGTTACCGTCAACCTTTGCAAAAAGCGACTTTACACCAATTTGAAGACGGAATGTACGTTGCTTTCGAAGAACCCCAATCGGCAATAACCGAGGGGCAATTCGTGGCTTGGTATTTAGAAGATGAATTAGTTGGTTCGGGAGTTATTTCGTAATTTGGACTTTTAATCCCAAAAAGTATGAAATCGCAACTGAAAGTTGTTTGCGTAAGCAAACACCAATAAATAAAAGCGATACCATATATGACCGTAAATGAATAACTTTTACATATATGAAACGAATACTGCTTTTCTTGTTTCTAATTTCAAGTTTTGCCGGTTTTTCACAAGAAGATGCTTGGGTATATTTTAAAGACAAACCTTATTCTCAGACTTATTTTGACAAGCCGTTGACGATGCTCACGCAAAGAGCTTTGGATAGGCGGACCAATCAAGATATCGCCTTGGATCTTGAAGATGTTCCAATCTATCAACCCTATATTGACCAAGTTATTGCATCAAACGGAATAACAGTAAAAGCCAAATCAAAATGGATGAACTGTATTCACGTTCGTGGTTTGCAAGCCGATATTAATGCACTAAAATTATTGTCTTTTGTAGATCACATTGATTTTGCCGATCATTCGCTCAATACAACCAAAAAAACATCAGCAAAACCCAAATTCAATCCAATAAGCAAAATTTTGGAAACTCTGGCAACGTTTAACTACGGCAGTTCTTCCAATCAAATCGAAATGCTGAATGGAACCCTGTTGCACCAACAAAATTATACGGGTTCCGGAAAAATAATTGCCGTGCTGGATGCTGGTTTCCCAAATGTGGATATTTCCCAACCTTTTCAAAGACTAAGAGACAATAATCAAATTTTGGGTGGATATGATTATGTCAATAAAAACGTCAATTTTTACACAGGAAGTTCACACGGAACGCTGGTGCTTTCCACGATGGGTGGGTTTACCGACGGACAATTAGTGGGAACGGCTCCAGATGCCAACTATTATTTATTCATCACGGAAGATACAGCCTCTGAACATCCGGTTGAAGAATCAAATTGGGTTGAAGCCGCAGAGGAAGCCGATAGGTTAGGAGTTGATATCATTACTTCTTCTTTGGGCTATTTTGCGTATGATAATCCCGCTTATAGTCACACTTATGCTGATATGACCGGTAATACAACTTTTATTTCAAAGGGAGCAAATATTGCGTTCTCCAAAGGAATTATCGTTGTTGCAAGTGCTGGAAATGAAGGCCAAACTTCGGAACCACACATTGGAGTTCCTGCCGAAGCATTAAATGTCTTGGCAATTGGAGCCGTAAAAGCGGATAAAACGTATGCTGCATTCAGTTCTATTGGGCCAAGTTTCGACAGTCGCGTAAAACCGGATGTGATGGCTCAAGGACAAGCATCGGTTTTGTCAGATGCAGCCGGGAATATTGGCACGGCAAACGGGACTTCATTTTCTTGCCCTATTATGGCGGGGATGGTTGCTTGTTTGTGGCAAGCCTTACCCGCAAAAACCAATCAGGAAATCAAACAATTAATCACGCAATCGGCAGATAGATTTACAGTACCTACGACACAGTATGGCTATGGAATTCCCGATTTTAGCTTGGCTTTGGCCAATGGTTTATCTGCTTCCGCATTTTCGAAAAACGATTTTGTGGTTTATCCAAATCCAACGAGCGATTCAATTTCAATTACTTTGCCGAAAGGCTTTGATACTGGAACGGTAATTATTTATACTATTTTGGGACAAAAAGTAGGAGAGGAAAAAATCACAAAGCAATCTCCCATCATTTCAATGAAATTATTAAATAAAGGAACCTATTTATATAAAATTGAATCGAATGGTTTTTCCAAAAGTAGAAAAATAATAAAACAATAAAATTCAACCTGACAATGAACAAAATCACGCAACTTTTCAAAATCAAATACCCAATTATTCAAGGAGGAATGATTTGGAACTCCGGTTATAAATTAGCAAGTGCAGTCAGCAATGCCGGTGGTTTGGGATTGATTGGCGCGGGTTCGATGTATCCCGAAGTTTTGCGGGAACACATTCAAAAATGCAAAAAAGCCACTGACAAACCTTTTGGGGTGAATGTCCCGATGTTGTATCCGAACATTGAAGAAATAATGAATATTATTGTAGAAGAAGGCGTGAAAATCGTCTTCACGTCGGCAGGAAACCCAAAAACCTGGACTTCTTTTTTGAAGGATAAAGGAATAACTGTGGTTCACGTGGTGAGTAGTTCCGTTTTTGCATTGAAAGCACAAGAAGCTGGCGTTGACGCCGTCGTTGCCGAAGGATTTGAAGCCGGAGGACACAACGGAAGAGAAGAAACCACGACTTTTACCTTGATTCCGATGGTGAAAGAAAAAATTAAAATCCCGTTGATTGCCGCCGGAGGAATTGCCACAGGTAAAGGAATGCTTGCCGCAATGGTTCTTGGCGCGGATGGAGTTCAAATGGGAAGTCGGTTTGCAGCTTCGGTGGAATCATCGGCGCACGAAAATTTCAAAAATAGGATTATTGAAACCAAAGAAGGCGAGACTCAAGTTACCTTGAAAGAATTGGCTCCAGTTCGATTAATCAAGAATAAATTTTACCAAGACGTACAAGATTTGTATGCTAAATGTCCGACGAAAGAAGAATTATCGGCATTGTTGGGCAGAGCAAGAGCAAAACACGGTATGTTTGAAGGTGATTTAGTCGAAGGTGAATTGGAAATTGGACAAATAGCGGGATTAATCCACGATATAAAACCGGCAGGGGAAATTATTTTGGAATTGATTTTGGACTTTGAAAAAGCCAGAAAAGAAGTGGCAAAATTTGATTTTTAGCCTCTAATTTTATTACTTTTGATTTCCTGCTAATTGTATCAATAATGACAAAAATAAAAACAATAATTCTTCTGGTATTTCTTGGAATGGGTTTGCATCAATCTTACGGTCAAACTTATAAATTCAGCACTTCCGGTTTTAGTGTTTTAGAAAAAAACGAAAAAGGGAAATGGGGAAAATGGTCTGACCTGGATTTGGTCAATATTTTGGTGACTCTGGATACGGATAAAAACCGAATTGTAGTTTATTCCCAAGCTATTCAATTATTTGAAATCGTTGATTATTATCCACTTGAAGAAAATGAAAACGATGCCGTTTACGCTTTTACATGTAAGGACAATAATGGAGAAGATTGCACTCTTTCGATTATTACGAGAAAAAAACAAGGTAATCGGAAACAACTTTACATCAACTATGATGACAGGATTTTCCTCTATAATATTTTCAATTATAAATCATAGAAATAGCTGATAATACCGCTGTATATTTCAAATTAGTCCAATAATCCCGATAGCTATCGGGAGAACTAAATGAAATATACAGCGGCATTATACTAGAACGATTGGACTAAAATATACTAACCAATGGTATAACACAAAGAATTCGACTTCTTCATCTTCACTTTTTTGGCATAATTATAAGTGTCAAGTGGTGTAAATGTTAATTTTTGCACGGTTGTTTTGACACTAGGTTAAGATAAGATTAATTTTTCCCTTCAAGTTCTCCGTTAGTTTAGTTTCTGAAATCTAATGTGTATTTTCGCCCAAATAAAAAGTGTATTATGAAAAAGTTGTTTTTGTTTTTGGCATTTGTCGTGATTACTGGAGCTCAAGCCCAACAACGCCCAAAATTGGTAGTTGGAATAGTAGTAGATCAAATGAAAATGGAGTATTTGTATCGTTTTTCAGATGATTTTTCGGCCAATGGTTTCAAGCGGTTAATGAATAATGGGTACACATTCCAAAATATGCATTTCAATTATACACCAACATATACGGGTCCTGGACACGCATCGATTTATACGGGAACAACGCCATCAACCCACGGAATTGTGGGGAATGAATGGTTTAGCAGGAAGTTAGGGAAAGAAATGTATTGTACCGATGATGCTTCCGTAAAAACTATTGGAGACGGAACAGAAAAGGAAGGCGAAATGTCTCCAAAAAATTTGCAAAGCACTACTATTACTGACGAATTGCGTTTGGCGACCAACTTTAAAGGAAAAGTGATTGCCTTGAGTCTTAAAGATCGTGGCGCCATTTTACCTGGAGGCCATTTTGCCAATTGGGCTTTTTGGTACAGCAAAACGGGAGCTTTTATTTCCAGCTCTTTTTATGGTCCAACATTGCCGGATTGGGTTACGGAATTTAACCAGGAGAAAAGATATATGCCCTATATTAATAAAGGTTGGGATTTATTGAAACCAGTAGCGACATACAACGAAAGTCTCCCGGACGATAATCCTTATGAAGGGAAATTATACGATAGTGCAGCAGCTGTTTTTCCTTATAATTTAAAGGCAATGTATGATAAAAATGATGCCGGTGTTTTACGTGCAACGCCTTTTGGAAATGATTTATTGGAGGAATTTGCCAAAAAAGCCATCGAAAAAGAGGGATTGGGAAAAGACGGTATTACTGATTTCTTGACGGTTAGTTTTTCTTCGCCAGATTACGTTGGACACATTCTTGGGCCACGCTCCATGGAATTGCAGGATACGTATTTGCGATTGGATCAAACCATTGCCGACTTTTTGACGTACTTAGATAAAACAGTTGGCAAAGACAATTATTTGCTTTTCTTGACCGCAGATCACGCTGGTGCCGAAAATGCCAGTTATTTAAAAGACCATAAATATAATGTGACAAATGTGGAGCCAAAGGAAATTAGAAAGGCATTAAAGAAATATTCTACTGATACTTTTGGTGAAGATTTAGTTTTGAATTATTCTAATTCCAATATTTTCTTCAACAAAGAAATCATAAAAGCCAAAGGATTGGAATTGGCAAAAGTAAAACAATCCTTCAAGGACTTTTTGATGACGCAAGAACAGGTGAAAAGAGTGTACACCGAGGAAGAAATTCTTGGTTCAACCGGAAATGATTATTACTTGAATTTCATTGCAAAAGGCTACGATGCCACACAAGACGGCGATTTGATTATTCTGGATAAACCAGGTTTTATCGAATACGGAGCGACCGGCACATCGCACGGAACGGCTTATAGTTACGATACCCACGTTCCTTTGATTTTTTATGGATGGCACGTGAAACACGGCGAATCGTTTAACAAAAAAATGATAACCCAGATTGCGCCAACCATTGCCCAGAAAATTAAAATCCAGTTTCCAAACGGAACGGAATCCAATGTTTTGGAAGAAGTTTTGGGAGATAAGTAGTTTTCTTTTTTGCTCATTGTTATAGGTGCAGATTGCAAATCTGGGTAAATACAGAAAATATCACTATAATAATTAGGAACCACACGAAAGGATTCGTGCGGGAGCGGGGAAGCTATTCGGGTAGGAGATAAATTTGTGAATATCCAAGCAATCGGGGATTAAACAATAATTTAACACAATTAAAACAGTTGCAATAGTATGAAAAGGCTTCAATTTGTAATTCTTTCTGTTATATTAATAACCGGATTATGTTCTTTTAAAGTAACCGATAAAAACGGCTTTCATAATTTTTATTATGGTGATCAGGAAGTTACAATAATAGATAAAATATATAGGCTTCAGGAGGTTCAAGACAAGGAGGAATACTTGAAAAAGTTAACTAATTGTAAGGGTCATATTGCGGTTATTATATCCAATAAGCCAACAAAAGAAACACCATATTATCTAATTCAGGTTGGGTTATGATAATTCTATTCGGTTTGAGGTATATTATAACTTTCGAATTAACATTAAATATATTAAAGCAAAGAATATTGTGTCTTACATTGAGATTCTAAACTCCAATAGCAATTACGTAAATTTAATTAAATGGCGAAAGCTTCATTAGTAAACAGACAAAGTTTTTGCTCCCCAGCTCGCGCGGATTTTTAATCCGTGCCCACAAAACTAGGCTAGGTATTCCAATTTTTAAGACAAAATCCAACACAAATCTAACACAATTTATCAAAAAAAAATCCCATTTCATTTTTCATTGAAATGGGATTCGTAATTTATTATACTGTTGCTATTACCGGCAACGGAATCTGGTTTCGTAGTAAATCAAATACTTTTGGCAATCCTGTCTTAAACGTGTTTTTTTGGTTTTTTATTTGGATTTTGCCATGTATTGAAAACAGCATAAACTATTATCTTGCTTTCTTCAATTTCATAGATAATTATATAAGGAAAGTCTTTTATGAAAGCCTCTCTATAGGGCTTTCTCTTGATTTGATAATGCTCAGGATAATTTTGAACACGTTCTAAATAAGTTTCCAAAGTTTCTAAAAATCGATTCCCTAAACCTATTCGTTGTTCTTCATAGTACAAATAAGCTTCTTTTATGTCAAGAACAGCTTCTTCTTTAAGTTCTAATACATACTTCATTTTCTTATTATTTCAGGATGCTTTGTTTAGCTTCTTCCCAAGAAAATGATTTGCTTTCACCGCTTAAATGTCTTTTTCTACGGTCATCAATTATTTTATAATCTTCTGCCGTAAGTTGGTCTTGATCTTCTTCTAAAACTGCTTTAACTTTTTTTAAAACTGCTATTTTTCTGGTGTTCAAAAGCATTTCTATCAGTTCCATTTTTGTCAGTTGTAA
>DHXP01000066.1:12964-29800 GCA_002413745.1 Flavobacterium sp. UBA5153
CCTTTTAGCCACAATACCTCTGCTGGTTTGTAGCGAGAATTGTAGTTGGACGCCATCGAGAAACAATAGGCTCCGGCATTTCTGAAACATAAAATATCTCCTTCATTAATCTCGGAAATTCTACGATTGTTGGCAAATGTATCAGTCTCACAAATGTATCCCACCACGGAGTAAAAACGTTCTTTGCCTTTTGGATTTGAAATGTTTTCAATATGATGGTATGAACCGTAAAACATTGGTCGTATCAAGTGATTGAAACCACTGTCTATTCCTGCAAAAACAGTCGAAGTGGTTTGCTTTACCACATTTACCTTGGCCAAAAAGTATCCTGCTTCGCTTACCAGAAATTTCCCCGGTTCAAAAATCAATGTCAAGTCTTTTCCGTATTCGGAACAAAAGGACTTGAATCTTTTGGATAATTTCTTGCCTAATTCTTCAATGTTGGTCTCAATATCGTCTTTTTTGTAAGGCACTTTGAATCCACTTCCAAAGTCTAAAAATTCAAGTTCTTTGAAGTTTTTTGCTGCATCAAACAGAATTTCTGCTGCATACAAGAATACTTCGATATCAAGAATATCAGAGCCCGTGTGCATATGGATTCCCACAATTTTCATTTTGGTGTTTTCAACAATACGCACTAAATGGGGTAATTGATGAACTGAAATACCAAATTTACTGTCGATATGACCCACGGAAATGTTTGCATTTCCACCTGCCATTACGTGTGGATTAATACGGATACAAACGGGTACGTTAGGATGTTTTGTGCCAAATTGTTCCAATATTGACAAGTTGTCAATATTGATTTGAACTCCCATTGCTGAAACTTCCTCGATTTCTTCAAGCGAAACACCATTTGGAGTGTAAAATATTTTTTCAGGTGCATATCCGGCATGAAGACCTAACAGGACTTCTTGAATGGATACAGTATCCAGACCAGCCCCCATTTCTTTTATTAATTGAAGTATAGCTATATTAGACAATGCCTTCATAGCATAATTGATACGCAACTTTTCTACTTTCGAGAAAGCATTCGTTAATCTTTTATATTGTGATTGGATTTTTTCGGCATCATATACATATAATGGACTTCCAAATTGTTCTGCTAATTGTACTAAATCTTTTGATTGCATTGTGCTACATTTTTGGCAAATTTATTATTCTTTATTGATACACACAAGGGAAAAATTCAAAACTAACAAATTATAACAAAATGTTTTAAAAATAATATTTACGGCGTTTTTTGAAAATAAAAAAACCCTTGAAAAGAAATCTCAAGGGTTTTTTGAAAACGTTATTTACTATTATAGGCTAGGTAAATCACCTTTACCTTTTGTTGGTAAATTGGTGTAACCCATCAAATAATTATCGATTTCTCTTGCGGCTTCACGGCCTTCGGAAATTGCCCAAACGATTAGTGATTGTCCTCTTCTCATATCACCGGCGGTAAATATGTGTGGAACATTGGTTTGGTAATTAGTCGCTTTATAATTGCTTCTTGCGTCAATTTCTATTCCCAATTGGTCGCTCAAAGTTTTCTCAGGGCCAGTAAATCCAAGGGCTAACAAGGCTAGATCACAAGGCCAGATTTTCTCTGAACCTTCTTTTTCGATAAGTTCAGGTCTTTGACCCGGTTTCAATTTCCATTCCACTTCAACGGTTTTCAAACCTACTAATTCCCCTTTTTCATTGGCAAGAAATTCTTTGGTGTTGATTAACCAGTTTCTTCCGCAACCTTCTTCGTGGGAAGAGGAAGTTTTTAATTGCAAAGGCCAAAATGGCCAAGGCGTGGTTTCGCTTCTTCCAACGGGTGGTTTCGGCATAATTTCAAAATTGGTAACTGAAAGTGCACCGTGTCTATTAGACGTTCCCACACAATCTGAACCGGTATCTCCACCTCCAATGACGATTACGTTTTTGCCGGTTGCTTTTATTTGGTCAGGAATAACTTCACCGTACAAAACTTTGGTTTGTTGCGTCAAAAAGGTCATTGCCTGAACAACTCCTTTGCTGTCGGCACCTTTTGTGGGCAAACCTCTTCTTTCGGTTGAGCCACCGCATAATACGATGGAATCAAAACTATTCAATTGGTCGATGCTGTAATTCACGCCAACATTTACGTTGGTTTTGAAAACAATTCCTTCGGCTTCTAAAATGGCAACACGTCTATCGATAATCCCTTTTTCTAATTTGAAATTTGGAATTCCGTAACGTAATAATCCGCCTATGGCGTTATCTCTTTCAAAAACGGTTACGGTGTGACCCGCACGGTTTAATTGTTGTGCAGCCGCTAAACCAGCAGGGCCAGAACCAATAACCGCTATTGTTTTTCCAGTTCTTGTTTCTGGAGGTTGTGGTTTTATCCATCCTTCGGAAAAACCTCTTTCGATAATGCTTTTTTCGATGTTTTCGATAGCTACTGGGTCTTTTATGATTCCCAAAACACATGATTTTTCACATGGCGCAGGGCATAAGCGACCTGTAAACTCCGGAAAATTATTCGTTGATTGCAAAATGTCCAATGCGGTTTGCCATTCTTCTTGATGTACCATATCGTTGAAATCCGGAATCAAATTCCCCAACGGACATGCGCTGTGACAAAAAGGAATACCACAATCCATACATCTTGAACCTTGTTCTTTTATTTTATCTTTTGACAACGGAATCGTAAACTCATTATAGTTTGCAACTCGTTCCAGGACAACTATATTACTTTCGTTAGCTCTGTTATATTCTTTAAATCCACCTATCTTGCCCATATTATTGTGCTATTAGTTCTTCTAATTGATTTTCTTTAGCTAATCTTATCAATGCCTTTTTGTATTCTGTCGGCATTACTTTGATAAAATGCTTTTGTTGATTTTCCCAGTCTCCAAGGATTCTTTTTGCCAAAGGACTATTGGTGTACATAGAATGATTGCGTATCAAACGTCTTAGTTTTGTCAAGTCATCTTCTTCCAATGTTTCTAATTCGACCATTTCCATATTGCATAAACCATTCTCGAATTGTTTTTTCTCATCATAAACATAAGCAATTCCACCGCTCATACCGGCAGCAAAATTTCTACCTGTTTTTCCAAGGACAACTACAGTTCCACCAGTCATATACTCACATCCGTGATCTCCAATTCCTTCGACAACAGCAGTTGCCCCAGAATTTCTGACGCAAAAACGTTCACCGGCGATACCATTAATATAAGCTTCACCAGTTATCGCTCCATAAAGGGCTACGTTACCGATGATGATATTTTCTTCCGGTTTGAATGTGGCAGTAGGAGGAACCTTGATAATCAATTTTCCGCCAGAAAGTCCTTTTCCTAAATAATCATTACAGTTTCCGTGAATTTTGAATGACAATCCATTGGTTGCAAATGCACCAAAACTTTGTCCTGCAGAGCCTTCGAAATCTACTAATATGGTGTCGTCAGGTAAACCTTGTGCTCCATAAATTTTTGAAATTTCATTACTCAAAATTGCGCCAACAGAGCGATCCGTGTTTTTAATCTTGAAAGTAACTCTCGTTCTTTCTTTTCTGTAAATTGAAGGAATCGCTGCTTTTATAATATCAAAATCCAAAACGTGTTCTAAAGCATGGTCTTGAGTTGTTGTATTATGATTGGGTACAACATTCGCTTTTTCCGGTTTGTATAGGATTGTAGATAAATCCAACCCGCTTGCTTTATAATGTTTGATGGCTTTGTTGACATTCAGTTTTTGAGATTGTCCCACCATTTCTTTCAGTGTTCTAAAGCCCAATTGTGCCATGATTTGTCTCAATTCTTCAGCAATAAAATACATAAAGTTGATGACGTGCTCAGGCGTTCCCTTGAAATTTTTTCTTAATTCAGGATCTTGGGTGGCGATACCCACTGGACAGGTATTCAAGTGGCAAGCTCTCATCATAATACAACCCGAAGCCACTAATGGAGCTGTTGCAAAACCAAATTCTTCGGCACCAAGTAAGGCTGCGATGGCAACATCACGACCTGTTTTCAATTGTCCGT
This sequence comes from Flavobacterium sp. UBA5153, assembly GCA_002413745.1. GTDB lineage: Bacteria > Bacteroidota > Bacteroidia > Flavobacteriales > Flavobacteriaceae > Flavobacterium. Next base: position 16,969 of record DHXP01000066.1, read on the forward strand.
CACATTCTAATACCACTCGACTTCTTAAATCGTTCAAGATTAAAGTTTGTTGTGCTTCGGCTAATCCAAGTTCCCAAGGAATTCCAGTGTGTTGTAAGGAAGTTAAAGGCGCAGCACCTGTTCCTCCATCGTATCCTGAAATCAAAATCACGTCGGCTTTTGCTTTGGCAACACCGGCTGCAATCGTTCCAACACCAACTTCGGAAACTAACTTAACATTAATTCTAGCTTCACGATTGGCATTTTTTAAATCGAAAATCAATTGAGATAAATCCTCAATAGAATATATATCGTGATGTGGTGGCGGAGAAATAAGTCCAACATAAGGCGTTGAATTTCTCACTTTAGCAATCCAAGGGTATACTTTTTCACCAGGTAATTGACCTCCTTCTCCAGGTTTTGCACCTTGAGCCATTTTTATTTGAATTTCTTTGGCATTCGTCAAATAGTTGATAGAAACACCAAATCTTCCCGAAGCCACTTGTTTGATGGCACTATTTCTAGAATCACCATTTAGGTCTTTTTGAAAACGTTTTGGATCTTCTCCACCTTCACCGGAATTACTTTTTCCACCAATTCTATTCATGGCAATTGCCAAGTTCTCGTGCGCTTCTAAACTGATAGAGCCATAAGACATAGCGCCAGTTTTGAATCTTTTCACGATTTCTGTCCAAGGTTCCACCTCGTCAATAGCAATAGGATCGAGGTTATTAAATTCAAATAAACCCCTGATTGTCATTAGGTTTTCACTCTGGTTGTTAACCATATCGGAATATTCCTTATAACTTTCCGGGCTGTTTAATCGAACCGCTTGCTGTAATTTTGCAATCGTGGTTGGGTTAAACATGTGTCTTTCTCCATTTCTTCTCCATCTGTAAATTCCTCCGATTTCTAAAGGTAATAAACTGGCCACTTTTGAATTTGGGAAAGCTTTCTGGTATCTTTTTTTAACTTCTTTCTCCACTTCCATTAAACCGATTCCTTCGATTCTAGAAGGAGTGTTTGGGAAATATTTAGAAGAAAATGTTTTATTTAATCCCAAGATTTCGAAAATTTGTGCCCCTCTATACGAATGTAGGGTAGAGATACCAATTTTGTTCATTATTTTCAGGATTCCTTTAGCAATTGCCTTGTTGTAATTTTTAATCGCATTATCGACATTTACGTTTGAAATAAATCCTTGATTTACTTGGTCACGAATGATTTCGTTTACCATATAAGGATTTATGGCACTGGCGCCGTAACCAAATAATAGCGCGAAATGGTGTGGTTCGCGTGGCTCGGCAGATTCAATGATAATTCCAAATTTCGAACGAACTTTTAGACTATTAAGCGAATGATGAATGTAAGAACAAGCCAATAACATTGGGATTGGCGCCATTTTTTCACTCACGCCTCTATCAGAAAGAATAACGATATTGCAACCTTCGGATACGGCTTTGAAGGTGGCATTTACACATTTTTCCAATGCTCGTTCCAGTCCATTAACTCCTTTTTCTATTTCGTATAAGGTTGAAATAGTCACTGATTTAAAATCGGGATGATCGATGTTGCTTATTTTATCTAAATCTTTCTTTGAAATAACGGGATTATGGATCTTTAATTTTTTGCAATGCTTTGGCACAATATCAAAGATGTTATAATCACCGCCAACGGCCAAGCTGATGTCGGTAATGATTTCTTCACGAATACCATCCAAAGGTGGATTGGTAACTTGTGCAAATAATTGTTTGAAATAGTTGTATAATAGTTGGGGTTGATCTGATAATACAGCTAGCGGAGTATCATTACCCATAGAGCTAATTGCTTCGTAACCACTTTTCCCCATTGGGTTTATTATGGTTTTTAAATCCTCGATAGTGTAGCCAAACAATCGTTGACGGGTTTCAAAATCTATTGTTTCAACAGGGGTGACATTGTCAGTATATGGAATCTGTGCCAAATGTAGCATATTTTCATCCAACCATTCTTTGTAAGGATGTTTGCTAACGATTGAATTTTTTATCTCATCATCTTCAATGATTCGTCCTTCATTCATATCAACAAGGAACATTTTCCCTGGTTCCAAACGGCCATGTTGCACTACATCTTCGGGTTTAATGTCAAGAACACCAATTTCTGATGACATAATCACGAAACCACTTTTTGTAAGTGTATAACGTGATGGACGCAATCCATTTCTATCCAATAAAGCACCGATTACGTTTCCATCCGTAAACGGAATGGAAGCTGGGCCGTCCCAAGGTTCCATAATACAAGCATTGTATTCGTAAAATGCTTTTTTATCGGCTGACATAGTTTGGTGTTTTTCCCATGCTTCAGGAACCACCATCATCATTGCTTCAGGCAGTGAACGTCCTGTCATCAATAACAATTCGATAACCATATCCATTGAGGCTGAATCGGATTTGCCTTCTAATATTATTGGGAATAATTTTTTGATGTCTTCACCAAAAACGTCACTTTGCATTAATTCTTCACGAGCGCGCATACGGCTAATGTTACCACGAAGCGTATTAATCTCACCATTATGGCACATATAACGGAAGGGTTGTGCTAATTCCCATGAAGGAAATGTATTGGTGGAAAATCGTTGGTGTACCAAAGCCAGTCTGGTAACTAAGTCGTTATCCAGCAAATCAGTATAATAGCGGCTAATGTCTTCCGGCATTAGCAGCCCTTTATATATTATGGTAGTGGTAGAAAAACTCGAAAAATAGAACATATGACTTTCTGAAATTCTTGAATTTCTGATGGTATGTTCGGCTATTTTTCTTGCGGCAAATAATTTGGCGTTGAATTGTTGTTCTGTAAGATCCAATCCATTTTTTCCAACAAAAACTTGTTTTACCGTTGGTTCTTTTTCAGCAGCAATTTGTCCTAAATTAGTCACATCAACAGGGACATCTCTCCATCCTAAAATCTTCAGATTTTGATCACGAATAGACTCTTCAAAAGTGGTTTTGCAAAAAACAGTCTGGTTTTCGCTTTTTGGCATAAAAACCATTCCCACTCCATATTCTTTTGGTTCCGGAATTTCAAAATCACATACTTTCTTAAAAAAATCATGAGGGATATCGAATAATATTCCTGCTCCATCTCCCGTTCTTCCATCAGCACTTACGGCACCTCGATGTTCTAATTTTATTAAGATATCGAGTGCTTTATGAATAATGTCATTCGACTTAATCCCATTCAAATTGCAAATAAATCCTGCGCCACAGTTGTCGTGTTCAAATTCGGGCAAATAAAGGCCTTGTTCTTTAACTTTCATGCTTGATAATTTTTATGCAAAAATAAAGATTTCATTAATTATAATGAATTTTAAAAGTTGTGTTTGCTGCATTTTTGTTGTAATAATAGAAAAACGTTTATTTAATAACAATAATTCATTCTTATACATTCAAATTGTCAAATTCATAATTCGTTTAGATTGATTTTTTTTAAATTGGTATTAAATTACAAAAAATCCTATTTTTTATAAAGTATTCTCAATCGATATAGTAGTTTAAAATTTAATAATTCTTACTTTTTAGCTTCATAAATTCGATATTTCATAAATAACCAAATCCAGTTAATTAGTGACAAATATTATTTCAGTTTTATTAATAGAAAAAGATTTTAGTTTTAAGTTGAATTTCGCTATTTTTGTGGCACTTAATTTCTGAAATAAATTCAGAATCTTGTCAAATACTTTAATATGGATATACACGAATACCAAGGAAAAGAAATACTCGCCAGTTATGGTGTAAAAGTACAACGTGGTTATGTTGCAAACAATGCACAAGAAGCGGTAGCCGCTGCAAAACAATTAACAGCCGAAACAGGAACGGGTTGGCACGTTATAAAAGCTCAAGTTCACGCGGGTGGACGTGGAAAAGGCGGCGGAGTAAAGCTAGCCAAAAACCTTCAACAAGTGGAGGAAATTGCAGGACAAATCATAGGAATGAATTTAGTTACCCCACAAACATCTGCAGAAGGTAAAAAAGTGCACAAAGTTTTGGTAGCTGAAGACGTTTATTATCCTGGAGAAAGCGAAACTTCCGAGTTTTATATGTCGGTTTTATTGAATAGAGGTAAAGGTCGTAATATGATTATGTATTCTACCGAAGGTGGAATGGATATTGAACACGTGGCGGAACACACTCCCCATTTAATTTTTACCGAAGAGATTGATCCAGCTGTTGGATTGCTGGGATTTCAAGCAAGAAGAATTGCCTTTAATTTAGGACTTTCTGGAAATGCTTTCAAGGAAATGACTCAGTTTGTAAGTGCTTTATACAACGCTTACATTGGTTCTGATGCTTCAATGTTTGAAATCAATCCAGTTTTAAAAACTTCGGATAACAAGATTATTGCGGTTGATGCCAAAGTAAACTTGGATGATAATGCATTGTACAGACATCCAAAATTAGCCGAAATGCGTGACGTTCGTGAGGAAAACCCAATCGAGGTTGAAGCGAAAGAAGCAGGATTGAACTACGTGGATCTTGACGGAACCGTGGGTTGTATGGTAAATGGAGCCGGATTGGCAATGGCAACGATGGATTTAATAAAATATGCAGGTTTTGAACCAGCAAATTTCTTGGACGTTGGTGGAACTGCCGATGCAAAACGTGTGGAATTAGCTTTCCGTATCATCTTGAAAGATCCAAATGTAAAAGCGATTTTAATCAATATTTTTGGTGGAATCGTTCGTTGCGACCGTGTTGCACAAGGAGTTGTTGATGCCTACAAAAATATGGGGGACGCTATTAAAGTGCCTATCATCGTTCGTTTGCAAGGTACCAATGCCGAAATTGCAAAAGAATTAATCGATAATTCGGGTATGCCAATTTTATCTGCGGTGGAATTCCAAGAAGCGGCTGATCAAGTGAAAGCGGCACTTTCTTAATATTATATTCTGTTAAGACGTATTGTTGAGACGCACTGCAGTGCGTCTCTAACGTAAATGAAAAATCCTGAACGTGAGTTCAGGATTTTTTTGTGAATATTTAGGATCATCTGTAGAGACGCACTGCAGTGCATCTCTACAAGTGCGTCTCTACGAGTGCGTCTCTACTTATGATTTCTTGTTCTTTCCGAAATTGTATTTTACTTTCTCTACTACTGGAACTTTTGGAGTTAAGACGCACTGCGGTGCGTTTCAATCCTAAACAAAAAATCCTGAACAGAGTTCAGGATTTTTTTGTGGAATAAATTATTTTTCAGCTTATTTCCCGTTTTAATGAATAATCACCAATCAACGCACTTGGAGAAAGATTTAAACGCGTGGTCAAATTCCGAATCATTTCGACGGTAAGTTTTCGTTTCCTATTCAAAATTTCGGAAACTCGGCTTTTTCCGCCAATAGCATCAACTAAATCAATTTGTTTCAGTTGCATTTCTTCCATTCTGATTTTTATGGCTTCAATTGGATCTGGTGCTTCAATTGGATAATTTTTATTTTCAAATTCATCAATCAATAAGGCAAGAATGTCAGCTTCGTCACTTTCAAGAGTTCCAATTGGAGCATCAAAAAGAAGTTCAAATCTTTTTAAAGCCACTTGATAATCTGATTCTGTTTTTATTGGCGTAATGTTCATTGTGTAAATTTTTAAATTGTATTGGCGTCTATTTTGTCATATTCAGAATGAGTTCCTATAAATCGTATGAAAATCCATTGTTTTTCAAAATTGAATTTTGCAATTAGCCGGTGAGAATTTCCTTTTATGTTAAAAACAATCCTACTGTCTTTAAGAATACTGGCGCTTGCATAATTTTGTTTTACATCACTTGGAGTTTTCCAATTGGCATTGATTGCAGTATCATACCAAGTTTTCAAGTATTGCTCCGTATCAGGATGTATTTCCCAATACTCTCTCAATGTGCCTTTTACAAATATTCTTGACATATTTAGTTGTAAATCTTTAGCAAAGATATATAAAAATTCGCAATTTGGGAACTTTGTTTTTTAGATAAAAAAATCCTGAACGGAGAGTTCAGGATTTTTTTTGTGAATATTTATCATCTGTAGAGATGCACTGCAGTGCGTCTCTACTTAGGATTTTTTATTCTTTCCGAAATTGTATTTTACTTTCTCTACTACTTGAACTTTTGGAGCCGGTTTTTTAAACGGTTTCTTCTTTGTAGCTGAACTTGATTGTCCCGGCTTTTGATCGCCTCTTGCTCTTTCTTCGTCTTTTGGTTTTGCTTTAAATTCTGCTCTTTCCGAAGCTCCTTCTTTTACCGGAATTTGAGCTTTATGTTTGGCCAAAACTGCTGTTGGATTTTTTGGATTTTCTTTTGTCCCACGTAAGTGAATTACCAATCCGTTTAGGAAATTGCGCAACACTTGGTCTCCACATTCCACATAATTTTCGTGATCTTCGGCACGGAAAAAAGCACCCAGTTCTGATTTTGAAATTCTAAAATCTACCAATTCCAGTATTTCAACTATTTGATCATCCCGCAGCATCAAGGCGACGCGCAGTTTTTTTAGTATATCGTTGTTTGTCATTTTCATAATGTAAAAAGGTTATGAAGTTTATAAGTTTATAAGTTTATGCAAAACTGCTTTAAAAAAGCCAAAGATACGCTTTTACAAAACCATCTCGCCATAATTTTTCGTTATGTTGTCCGCCTTTGACGATTCTTGTTTTTGTCGAATTTGAACAATCACATCTTTTTTCGGCAATCAAATTATCCATTTTATTTAGATCAGAAACCATATCGGCACTTTCGTTATCGCCACACATAAAATATATTTTTGATTTTAATTTGTGTGTATTTTTCATCAGTGTGTATATTTCGGGGTTAAACCAAAAAGCAGGAGAAAAAACTCCTGTTCTCCCGAAAACAGTTGGATATTTCAAAATAGCATAATAGGAAACCAAACCACCAAGCGAACTTCCCATAATGGCGGTGTTTCTGGCATTGGTTTTTGTTCGGTATTTCGTGTCTATTTCTGGCTTCAGCGTTTTTACGATAAATTCGAGGTAATTATCGGCATTTCCGCCGCCATAGTTGGAGTTTTTGTAGGGTGTTAATTCGTCCATTCGTTTTTCGTTTCCGTGTTCAATGCCTACGACAATTACCTGTGCGTTGAGACTGTCCAATTTTTCGTCCACGTTCCATTCGCCAACAAAGGAAGTTTTGGCATCAAAAAGATTTTGTGCATCGTGCATATACATCACGGGATATTTCTTTTTGGTGGCATCGTAATTCTTTGGCAAATAAATCCAGATTTTCTTTGTGGTATGCAATTGTGGCGCTTCGATGGTGAAAGTCGAAACCTGTTTTGAAGCGGTGCTTTGCTGTGCGAATGTTTTTCCTGATGCAATAAAAAGAACAAAAAGCAGTGCGAATCGTTGAATCATTGTTGGGTGTTTGTATTTCAATTTAAAGCTACTATTTTAGTTAAAAATACTAATTTGAGGAACACTTTCGAAGAAAAAAGAAGTTTACTTTTAGAAATGATTGCTTTTGCCACAATTGACGGCAGTTGCATAAATTTAAAACAAAAGCTCACAAGTACAAAACTCTTTTTTAATTTTCAGAGACTAGAGCGAAGCGAACTGGCAAAGCAAAATTCCGGGGGAGGCCAAGCCCAGTAATTGCTATAAACTGCTGACAACCGAAGTTTTATTCTTGAATTCTGTTTTTTAAATCCATTCTTGAGTGTAAAAACCTCGTAATTTCAATTTCGTTTTCACACAATTTCCTGTAAAATATTAAATGTTGACCTGATTTATATCCAAAAATTTCTTTATTTATTTCAGAATAATTTTTGCCCAAGTTTTGATTTTCTGCCAATTCTTTGCAATCTTCTAGAAGTTCATAATAATATTTGTCAGCTTGATTTTCAGACCAAACTTCGTAAGTATAATCCCAAATTTTGGATAAATCGTCAACAGCCTTGTTGGTTAAGAAGTATTTAGCCATTTCTTTTTATGGCTTTTAACGATTCAAGATGTTTTTTTAGATTAAAATCTTTAGCAATTCCACTTTCAATTCCTTCATCAATAGCTTTTTTCAATGCAATTAGTTTGCTTTCCTCTTCTTCTAGCAATCTTAATCCAGCACGAATAACTTCGCTTGCATTTTTAAATCTACCTTCCGAAACTCTACTATCCACAAAATTTTCAAAATAGTCGCCTAAAGAAACAGATGTATTTCGTCCCATAATTTTCATATTTTTTGTAAAGTTACCAAAATTTGGTAACTTTAAAAGGAAAAAGTTCTTTTTTTATCAGATGAAAAATTGCAGTTACAACGTTCCCGCGCTCTTGCGATGGTGGGGATTCGAGATGCCTTATCTTTCGGTTATTCATTAATTTTACAAGCACAAAACCATCTTTAAATTCAGCCTTAAACCCCACTATTGCAAAGCGTGTGTTATGGGCAGTTTTTTTACTCCTTATTAAACTATGATTTGATAATTTTCCACCTATTATTCACTAGAACAAATCTCATATCTGGCACATAAGTTTCATAACTAAATTTATATTTTGTTACCTCTTCATTTGCACCATTTTTATTCTTTTTTCTCAGCCCTTTTATTTTATATTTTCCAAAATTAACATCTACGGTATCTTCACTTAAAACAAAGTAATTTAGGGTATAAACTATAAGTTCTTTATTTTCTTTACGAGAAATTTTTGCGATTTCAGATTTAGGTAAAATTTTGATTGGACTTTGAACAATTTTTTGTGGAGCTTCTGTCTGATTTTCGACATCAACATATTTATATTCGCTAGACAACATCCAGTCAAAACGATTTTGTAGTGCTTTTGAATATATACTATCAAGATGGTTTTGATTTAATTTTCCTTGAGCATTACTGGTAATGGCTGAAAGTAAAATCGAAAAGAAAAGTATTATTTTCATTGAATGTTCTTTAAAATTGCCCATAACTTGCATATACACGAAACAAACCTTCGTAAATCCACCCAAATTTGGATGTATAGGCGAAGGTTTGTTTCGCTTTATTATTCTATCAAATACAGTTTTTTTTTCTTACAAATCATCAAAAGGACTTTTAATCTGCTGAATGCCTTTTTCAGTATAAGACACAAATAAAAAAATCCCTGACTGTTTGAACAATCAGAGATTAAACTTGTATCTTATCGGTTTATTATTTCCTTTTCAAAATTTTATATTCTTCATAACAAGAGCTAATGGCGTCAAGAATTTGCAAGTCGTTTGCGGTTTTCACAAAGGATTCGGAGTAATTGCAACGCTCCAGGATTTCGGCAATTTCCTTTTTGTCGACTCCTAGAAGTACTGAGATCGTTTCTCTGTCAAACTTGGATTCGAGGAGGTTGCGCACGGTGTCATCCTTGTTCATTTCTTTCAGCCTCTTGAGTTCTTTGGGTTTTTTGCCAAAGAAATTATAGAGCATATCGGCTGGATTGAAGATGGAACCCATTACTTTTCCAAAGGCATTTGGCGAATATTCTCCGGCTTCATAACCTTGTGTCAATCCCGAAATGCTGTAGCGGTAATTTTCTTTTACGGGAATTAATTTGGAATCCACTTCGAGATAACCGGTTAAGTTATAAGGTCTAATAACTATTTCATCGAGGGCATAGGCTTTTTCGGTAAGGTGAATTTTAGTGGTTTTGTTTTTTATCCAGTCGTTGGTGACTTTAATCTTTAGCGATTGAAAACCTAAAATAGAAATATGCAGCGTGTCGTTTGCCGTAACGTCAATTTCGAAAAAACCTTTTTCGTTCGTGGTTGTACCTCTTACTTTATTGATGTTGATAATATTTACATTCGACAATGGGAGTTGGTTATTGTCATTTAGTATGATACCGGACACTTTTTGAAACGGTTCCGTAACTTGCGCAAAAGTATTTGCTGAAACTATTAAAAAGAAGAAAACTACAAAATATTTCATAAACTGATTTAAAACTTTAAAAGTAATAAAACGGGATTAAATATTTTGTAGTTTCAGTATAATTATAAGAAAATTAACAAAAAGTGTTAGCTTCTTCTTGGTCTTTTTTCTCTTGGCGCATCGCCAAAACTTTCAGAACGTCTTGCTGGTCTTTCTGATGAACCGTCATCACGTCTTGGAGCCTCTGATGATCTTGGAGATCTATCAGAGAAACCGCCTGTTCTTGGAGCAGCTGAGCTTCTTGATTCGCTTCTTCCGCCAAAACCACCTTCTCTAGGAGCTGAACCTCGGTCACTTCTAAATCCGCCTTCTCTTCTTGGAGCAAAACTACCTTCTCTTCTTGGTGCTGAACTTCTATCACCGCCTGAACGACCTCCGCCAAAACCACCACCAGAACTTCTTCCGTTGTGATCCCGTCTTCCGCCACCGTCATTTTTAGAAATTTCCACATTGATTCTACGTCCTTCTAATTGTACGTTATTCAATATTTCCATCACTTTATCAGTGTGTTCCGGATCTGTGTTAAAGAAAGAGAAACCTTCTTTTACATCTACTTTGAAAACATCATCACGACCTAGGTCTAATGTTTCTTTCAAATAATCTTTCAATGACATCCAATCGAAGTTGTCTCTAGAACCAATGTTTACAAAGTATCTTGTTGCACCGCCTGAATTATTTTCTCTTGGAGCACCATCTCTATCATCACGTTCACGTCTTTCAGAACCCGAAGATTGAGAAGATATGTCTCTGTTTTTCTTGTAGTAATTGATGAAACGATTAAATTCTACCGAAACCATTTTCTTGATTAGTTCTTCTTTCGACAAGCCTTCAAGAACGCTGTTGATAGCAGGAAGATAATTATCTATCTCGTGATCAACCTCAGTATCTTTAATTTTGTTTGCTAAGTGCAACAATTGGATTTCGCAGATTTCAATTCCAGAAGGAATCGTTTTTTCTTCGAATTTTTGCTTGATGATTCTTTCGATGGATGAAATCTTGCGAATTTCACTTTTCGTTACAATCACGATAGAAGTTCCTAATTTTCCTGCACGACCTGTACGGCCAGAACGGTGATTGTAGGTTTCTATTTCGTCTGGCAATTGGTAATTTACTACGTGAGTAATATTGTCAACGTCAATTCCACGTGCGGCAACATCAGTAGCTACAAGCATTTGAATTTGACGACCTCTAAAAGATTTCATTACGCCATCACGTTGCGTTTGGGATAAATCTCCGTGCAAAGCGGCAGCACTGTAACCATCTTCGATTAATTTTTCGGCAACGGCTTGTGTGTCACGTTTCGTTCTACAAAAAACTACCGAGAAAATGTCTGGATTAGCATCGGCCAATCGTTTCAATGCTTCGTAACGGTCACGTGCATTTACTAAGTAAAATTCGTGCGAAACGGTAGCTGAACCAGAATTCTTGGCTCCAACAGTAATTTCTACTGGGTCACGCATAAATTGTTTTGCAATTCGTGCTACTTCTGCTGGCATTGTAGCCGAGAATAACCATGTGTTTTTTTCGTCAGGTGTTGTTGAAAGAATGTTTACGATATCTTCGTAGAAACCCATGTTCAACATTTCATCTGCTTCGTCAAGAATACAGTAATTAATTTGAGAAATGTTTACCAATCCTCTGTTAATCATGTCTTGCATTCTACCTGGAGTAGCCACAATAATTTGTGCGCCTCTTTTGATGTCCCTAGCTTGGTCAGTAATACTTGCACCACCGTAAACGGCCACTACATTAATACCTTTTTCGTATTTTGAGTAGTTTTTAATCTCGTTAGTAATCTGCAAACATAGTTCGCGGGTAGGTGATAAAATTAACGCCTGTGTATTTCTGTTGTTGGCATCAATTTTTTGGATAACTGGAAAACCGAAAGCTGCCGTTTTCCCTGTCCCTGTCTGAGCCAACGCAACTAAATCAATGTCTTGTTCCAATAATAGGGGAATCGCTTTCTCCTGTACTTCGGTCGGATTCTCAAATCCTAGATCGATAATCGCACGTTGTAGCGATTCACTCAATCCTAATTGTTCAAATTTATTCATATATGTTTTTAAAATTTGGTGCAAAAGTACGTCTAAAAAACGATATAATCTAATAGAAAATTCATATTTAATATTTTATTGTTATTTGGAAATCAATTAGTTAGTTTTTTAAGAACGCTATAAGTTGCCCAGTTGCCTTGCCTCGATGGCTGATTTTACCTTTTTCTTCGAGCGAAAGCTGGGCAAAAGTAGCGTTATAGCCTTCGGTTTTAAAGATTGGATCGTAGCCAAAACCCTGATTTCCTGTTTTTTCCAAGGTGATTTCGCCTCGAGCTATTCCCGTAAAAAGACACTGTTTTCCTTTTAAGTTTAACGCAATTACGGTCTTGAATTGGGCGTCTCTATTGGTTTTGTTGGCCAAAGCCTCCAATAATTTATTCATGTTGTCGTCAGCATTGCGCTGTTCTCCTGCATATCGCGCCGATAAAACGCCAGGTTCTCCATTTAACGATTCAACTTCTAAACCGGTATCGTCGGCGAAGCAATCGTAGCCGTATTTCTGGGTCACATAATTGGCTTTCATAATGGCGTTTTCCTCGATAGTATCGGCCGTTTCTGGAATTTCCTCGAAACATCCTATGCTTTCCAAACTAATAATTTCGATACTTTCAGGAAGCATTTGTTGGACTTCGAGGATTTTATTTTTGTTGTTGGTGGCGAAAACGAGTTTCATAATTTTAATTTAGGTTTTGAGAGGCTGTAAAGATATAAAGTTTTAAAAGCAGGATGGTGTAATATTATTATCTGTTTAAATTTCTTGTTGAAAGTAAGTATAATTTAAAAATATATACATTTTAAAGTCCTGAAAATAAAACCGTTAATAATAAGTTAAAATTCTGATGAGCAGCTATTTATGTAAAAATAAATTGTAAATTTGAGTGTGGTTTTGATTAAT
>DHXP01000066.1:29981-30355 GCA_002413745.1 Flavobacterium sp. UBA5153
AATCTTGGATTTCATTTTTCTTAAAATTTTATATTTTAAAATCATATAAATGAATGGATTCGATGTCCAACTTCGATTCTTTTAGGAAGAAACTTTCGTGTTTTGGGCATTTTCCTTATGCTGTTTGAAGTAAAAATGGCTTGGCTTTTATAGGCTAAAAATTGATGCGTTAAAAAAATAGTTAAAATTGTAAATTTCAAGTAGTTGAATAGATATTTATTGTAAATTTGAGTGTGGTTTTGATTAATTACTTGAGAATATCTATCTCATAATGGGGTATGATAACTCATAATTGGCTCTGCCAGTAACGGTATGAGTCAATAATGGTAAATCAAAATCAACAATTGGAGGCCTATAAACGGCCTCCTTTTTTT
>DHXP01000008.1:0-4147 GCA_002413745.1 Flavobacterium sp. UBA5153
ACTGGTTTTAAATTAAAACTTTCTTTCGTTTTTTTTATTTCCAAGATTACATTAGCAATTTTGTCACTTATATTTTTATCATTATATTTTACTATAGTTACACCATTAAAATCAGAAGGTAGTGAAGTCTTATCATGTGTTATTAAAAATGCTCTTTGTAATCCTAAACTTCCTAAGAACAACCCCATCTCAAACAAAACATTGTCTCGCATTACATTGAATATTTTCATACGTTTAATAAGAATATCGTCTTTTGATGCTAACATAATACCATAATCATATTTTCGAGATGCTTTAACTAAACTTTCTAATGTACCTTTGTTTAGTGAAAAAACACCGCCATTTTCCCAAGTTTCACATTCAATCCAATCTCCTAATTCTAAGTTAATCTGATCTTTAACCTGATTTGCAATTTTAATTCCCTCTGACGATGATCCAATAAATATTTTTCGTTTCATGTTGTAATTGTTTTAATATCTGTTAATACTTTGTCTCTCCCTAAAATTTGTAATTTTTCTTCAACTGGAAGATGACAATTTTTAAATTTTCTCTCACTATTACAATAGCATTTGTCATTGCGTCTTGCTTTGCATTTTATAAAAGTACTTTCACAGCATTTTAACCACAATGAAACGTCATCACTTTTAAAAAGTTCTACATAAAATACTTTAAATCCTTCTAATCCATGAGGATATTCATTTAGGTATATTCCTTCTCTCTTTCTGTAAAGTTGATTCGCAAGATATGGCATCGCTATATCTTCAATGAAATGTAAAATAGTAATACCGTATTTACATTTAATAATCTCATCTTGCTCAACTGTCAGACAACAAGAGGTGTCACTGTATTTATGCCAATCTGGATGGTTTGGGATTTCGCCTGCAACTTCATATAATATAGGGAACCGGTATGGGAATTTTTCTGTCGAGTGAATCTCGACAGAAAAATTCCCTACAATCTCCCCGTTTTCATTTGAAATATCTAAAATTCCTTTCAAAATATCATTTCCTTCTTTACTCTTTTTAACTAGGTTAGGATATTTTTTTAAAACCTCTGGTATCTCTTTTTGGAAAAGCTCATTCATCTACAACTTAAAATAAGGCATTGAAGTTCCAATAATTGACTTTAAACTTTCGCTATTTGTCGATTTTTCATCTTCATCTTCTCCTTCAGGGAATCTATCACCTAAATGTTTCTTCCATAAACGACTTGCAGTTAGTTTGTTTTTCTCATCAATAGCTTTTTTTGCATCGTCTATGAATTTTGACAAATTACCCATAAAGTTTGTTTTCTTTGTTTCAGAATAATTCCTGAATAAATCATCTTTAGGAGTCGTTGGCATTATACAACTGAACTTTGCCTTTAAGTCTGTTTCAATTTCAATTAAAAGGAACTTTAGAGCAATGTCATCTCTTAAATTGGATTGAAAATTTTTCATTGTAAGTACAGTCATAGATAATCCGCTCGGCATATCTTGTCGCTTATAATCACACCATGATTTAAGAAACTTTACCATACGAACCATTTGGTCTGATTTTTCTTCATTGAATTTAGTCACAAATTCTTTAGGATCATCTATTTGAAATCCAGAATCTTTTACTGCCAAATTTGGATGAGAGTCTTTCTCTTCATTAAAAACCAAAACAGGCAAATCAATATTGTACCCTGCTTTGTAATCAATTGTAATACATTTTTTTCTGTGTTGAGGAGTTGCATCGGTTGTTCCATCAACCGCTTCTTTTACCCAACGTTGTAAAGTAGTCCCATTAACGTTATCTGGATTTTCTTTGAAATACACGCCATCATCTAAATCGCAAGTGTCGTCTTTAGTTCTGATTAGAGTTTTTAACTTGAACGAACCTTGGATGTAAAATGTTGGTTTGTAGTTTGGATGATTCACTGAAAAATAATCTTTGATTTTGATTCGAAGATTATCTTTTGAAGTCATTAAAGCTTTTTTCTTGCTTGTAGTAATGTTCAGTTCATTGTCGAACTGTTTAAATAAATGATCTAAATTTGCCATAGGCGTTTTTTTTTAAAATTAATAATTGTTTTTTTAAGGTTTTTAATGAGAACCTTTTTTAAAACTCGGTTTGATTACTTCTTGTTAGAAGAACCAACACCTTTCGATGTGTTAGGTGTAGATCTATAATGAGTAGGTACTTTAGTACCATCATCCTTTGTATGAGAATGTACATAGATCTTCTTTTTACCAGCCTCTGTTTGAGCCATAATATAAGATTTATTGATTAATATTCGGAAGAACCTCAGACCTCTTCCTTGGTCTTTATGTTGTTTTACTTTTAAAAACGACATATTTTATGCAAATATACAAAATAAAATACATTAAACTATTTTATTTACGTAAAAAGCAATTTTTATGTAAAAATTAAAAATAAAACAATAAAACTATGTGTTTTTATATTTAAAAAAAATATAAAATGAGCCGAATATGGTATTTTAAAACGATATTTAGTACATTGTCTGCTATTATTTAGAACTAATGCGTTTCGAATAATAGATTTTCATATTCTCTACAGTATATCCGCCCATTCAAAGGTTTCTCTAGTACTATCCCTAGAATGAAACATTGCATAATGGTCTAGTTCTGAACGAGCAAATCATAGGTACAAATATTCAAGTGATAATTCCGTGAGTTTTGTTACTCCGAGAACCGTATAAATACCTGAAATAATATAGGATTCAGGACTATTCATTGCTAAACCAATTTTTTTTTCCTCTTCATTAATTTTTAAATAAATCTTCCTTGCCATTTTTATCCGCATAAAACTCTTTTACTTTTTCTATGTCTAAGCCGTTTATTAATTCTTCAATTTCTTGCGCTGAATTGAAAACAAAACGGAAACCATCACTTTTAATAAATTGGTTTGAACTGGATTGTAAGGCATCGCTATCAATAATCAACAAGTATTTATCGTTTATGATTCTGAAACGCGCTGAAATATTAACTGAATAATCAAAATTCCATTTGCCATAAAGGAATGCGCCTCTGTAATTCAAATTCTTGTATTCAATTTTCTTGTCAAGTTCAGTTACTTTATTTTCTATCGCAGTTTGTTTCCATTTTAAAAAAGTATCTTTTATACTTGAAAGGAATTCAACGAATTCCGGAGCTTGTTTGTTTTTTAGCATTAACGATGCTTTACTACTCGAACTGTCTGAAGAGGAGCAATCAATATAATAATCAAAATCTCCTTTTTCGTTAGGTTTACCTGCTTGAATTTCAAAGTTTTTTGACAAATAAGCCGAATTGTAGGTGGCAATTTTTTCCTGGCCAAATACATTTCCATTAAACATAAAAGTCAAAATCCCTGCGATAATCATAATTTTCTTGTACATACTATTTTCTTTTTAAATTAGATTACAAAACTATTTCTCATTAGTGCAGTCTATTTGCATAGTTTAGTTTTAAATTTACCCTATCAAATTTTTCAACTATGGCCATCAACAAAAATGCCCTTATCCGTTTTCACGCTTTAGACAAATGCTTTAGTAATTTCAACAAGAAATTTTATTTAGCCGATTTGCTGGAAAAATGTAATGAATCTTTGTCTGAACTCAATCCTGATGGGGATGGTATCAAAAAACGACAACTTTTTGAAGACATTAAGTTTATGGAAAGCAATCAAGGGTGGTCCGTTCCATTAGATCGAATTAAAGAAGGCCGGAAAGTGTATTACCGTTATGAAACTTCTGATTTTTCTATCAATAAGCAACCTATGAACGAATTGGAAGCCGAAAAATTAAAATCGGCTTTATTGGTTTTGTCCCGTTTTAAAGGGATGCCACAGTTTGAATGGGTAAACGAATTGATTTTGAAATTGCAAGAAGCTTTTAAACTGCAATCACACGAAAGGGAAATCATTAGTTTTGATGCCAATGAATACCTGAAAAACATTCATTTTCTAGGTGATTTGTTTAATGCTATTTTATACAAAAAAGTATTGTGTGTGGATTATCAATCTTTCAAAAGTGATGTGATGACTACATTAGAAATTCATCCTCATTATCTGAAACAATATAATAATCGCTGGTTTTTGATTGGAAATAATCCGGAATTTGAGAATTTCACCAATTTAGCTTTGGATAGAATTGTTTCTTTTTCGGAAATAGACAAAAAGTATCA
>DHXP01000008.1:4290-5199 GCA_002413745.1 Flavobacterium sp. UBA5153
TTGGAAAAACTGATTTTATCTTTTGGAGAGGGATTGCAAGTGGTGGAACCTGATTCTTTTAAAAACACAATAAAGCAGCGTTTATTAAGTAGTTTAGCAAATTATTAAGCAAATCTCGTATTTTCATTACCGGATTGATAAATCGCCATTCTTCATTCGTATTTATAATTTTGAATCATGGCGATTTCATAATCTCTTGCTTTATTTTTTCAAAAAAGTAATTTCACAAGCCTTGCAAAGCCTTTGTTCCTGTATGTATTCATTTATATCATACCAGCCTCCCGTTTTTTGCCAGATGTCAAGACCTCTTCCCAAAAGGATTTTCCAACCATTGTCTAAAACGACGGAACGATCATGAATGTTCTCGTCGAATTCATAGGTAAAAAGTATTCCGATGGATTCCAATGAATAGGTCATTTGTTCAAAGGCATCTTTGGCGCCTTCTATGTAATCTTCGTTATTGCTTGTAACAAGATGCAATTTTACTTCAACTTCCGGGTCTTTTTTCTCGGAAGCCAAACGTGCTAATTCCATGAAGTTTCTTAGTTGATATGGGAGTCTAACATAAGGGTCGATGATTCTTATGTCTGTGGCTCCAATCAGGTAGGCT
Source organism: Flavobacterium sp. UBA5153 (assembly GCA_002413745.1). Taxonomy (GTDB): domain Bacteria; phylum Bacteroidota; class Bacteroidia; order Flavobacteriales; family Flavobacteriaceae; genus Flavobacterium. The sequence continues at coordinate 4,901 of DHXP01000008.1, forward strand.
CCAAATAAATTATCATAAGAAATTCCGGTTTGATTGTCTCTTATGATTTTTTGACCATCCAGTAATTCAAGTTTTACCGCTGTTTCTTTTGAAGTTATCGCTGTTTGATTGTCGTCTTTCGATACATCAAAAGTAGGTGGCACGCCGTGTTCCAGTACTTCTAATGTTTCAATTGATGTGACTTTTCTAGTGCTTTTATTGGTATAGCTGAAATCCACTTCTTCGAAAGTTTCATCCATTTTTTGCAGCTGCTGTTTTACTCGTTTTCTGCATTCAATGGCGAAATCTAATAGTTCTTT
>DHXP01000037.1 GCA_002413745.1 Flavobacterium sp. UBA5153
TATTGGGGAGAAATTAAAAGAAAGTACAGCTATCAAAACGAAAGCCCGTCGATTTATGATTTTCTTTTAGAAGTATTCAATACCAATTTCATACTGGGTAAAAAATCCGGACTTGCAAAAGAAACAAGATTATTACTTTCCTTGTGGAAAGATACCATTCAATTCAGAGACTATTTCGGCAAAGTTTCAGATAAAATTGCATCGGATATCGGGGTTGAAAGTAAATTAGACCAAGTTTCAATTGACGATATAATTGGTGATGATTTATTCAAATTAAGCGATGTTAAAGTAATACATGAATTGGTTCAGTTGATTACTTCCGAAAGCATATCAAATGAAAAAGTAATTCAATACATAAAACAAAGGGAGAACAAATTTTGGTTTGGAGAAGTGGAATCTTTTTATCAAAGTTTACTGTTTGCATCCGATTTAATTGCACTAGTTCGCAAACAAGCCCAAACCAAGTATGCCACATTTGAAGAAGGTACAGACCATTATGCAGCTTCCTTGTACGAGGTAGATTTGATGTACCGAAAATTCATTTGGAATTACAGAAAAACATCCCAGAACAAAATATTGGCCGATCTTGCCATTAAGGTGGAAAAGGTATATTCTAATGACTGGTTGCTGATATACAATAACAATTGGCAAAGCACAATCGATAAACTAAAATCTTGGACAAAGGACATCCGAACAAGTCAGAGGAGTTTTTTCGACACACATGTTAAGCCTGTATTAGATAAAAAACAACGTTTATTCGTAATTATTTCTGATGCATTGCGATATGAATGTGGAGCAGAACTAACGAAACGACTTCAATCGGAAAATCGTTATGAAGCAACAATGAATCACATGATTAGCAGTTTGCCTTCCTACACACAACTTGGAATGGCTTCTTTGCTTCCTCATAAAGTACTAAGCATTCAAGAAAATTCAGATATTGTATTTGCTGATGGAATGTCCAGTAGTGGAACTCAAGGAAGAACAAAAATATTGGAAGTAAATTCCGGAGTGAGAGCTACAGCAATCAAAGCTGAGGATTTCATGAAAATGAATTCAGCAAAAGAACGTGGTTCTGATGGTTTTGTTCAAAGTTATGACCTCATCTACATTTATCATAACAGAATTGATAAAACGGGTGATGATAAAACTACTGAGGAAAAAGTGTTTGAAGCAGTTGATGACGAGTTACAATTTTTGATGGAAATGATTAAAAAAATTGCAGCTATGAATGGAAACAATATGTTTGTTACTGCCGACCACGGATTTATTTACCAACACAACGAACTTGAGGATAGCGATTTCAGTGTATCCAATCATACTGGAATGATCTGGAAAGAAAACCGAAGATTTGTTATTGGTACGGATATCACAAATGACAATGCAACCAAAGCTTTTAAAGGGGAAGATTTGGGAATAGAATCAAATATTGATGTCTTAATCCCAAAATCCATCAACAGACTTCGCGTAAAAGGAGCTGGTTCCCGATTTATTCATGGTGGAGCTTCGCTCCAGGAAATTGTTATTCCATTAATAAAAATTAGTAAAACAAGACAAAATACAACATCACAAGTAACTATTGATATTATTAAATCTACTGATAGAATCACAACAAATATTTTAGCGGTTTCATTCATACAAACAAATTCAGCAAGCGAACAAGTACTGCCTAGAACTATTCGAGCAGTTATTCGCGCAGAAGATGGCGAAGATTTGAGTGACCAATTCAAATACATCTTTGACATTGAAGAAGGAAGTGAAAGACAAAGAGAAGTAAAACACCGATTCCAATTAAGTTCAAAAGCCAGTGGTAAATACAAAAATCAACGTGTCAAACTGATCTTGGAAGAACCGGTTGATGGAACAACCAAATGGAAACACTATCAAGACTATTACTACACACTAAACATCTCATTTACAAACGATTTTGATGATTTTTAATATATGAAGGCATTAGACATAAAATTAAACGAGCATTTCGGTGGTAAAGTAGTACGTAAAGACCTTACCAAATTGGTAAAGGGAAATGCGATTGTTCCCATATATGTATTGGAATATTTGTTAGGACAATACTGTGCCACAAATGATGAAGAAACAATCATTCAAGGCGTTGAAACCGTTAAAAAAGTAATAGCACAACACTTTGTACATCGTGATGAGGCGCAGATTATTAAATCGACTGTTCGTGAAAAAGGATCTCATAGAATTATTGATAAAATTTCAGTAAAACTAAATGACAAACAAGACCAATACGAAGCCTATTTTGCTAATCTTGGTTTAAGTCGCATTCCTATTAGTGATGCTATAATAAGAGAACATCAAAAGCTATTATCAAGTGGTGTTTGGTGTATTCTTACTTTGGCTTATCTCTCTAACGATGAAAAAAACAGTTCACCATGGATTATAGAATCCATAAAACCCATACAAATTTCCGTTAGCGACCTTGATGAATACAAGGAAGGCAGAAAAGCATTTACCAAGGAAGAATGGATGGATGTGCTATTGCAAACCATGGGATTAAATCCTGAGGAATTTACTTTTCGTTCCAAATTATTACAATTAACGAGATTAGTTCCATTTGTTGAGAACAACTATAATTTAATCGAATTGGGGCCCAAAGGAACAGGAAAATCACATATTTTTTCTGAGTTGTCACCACACGGAATGTTGATTTCGGGTGGAGAAGTATCCAAAGCAAAACTATTTGTAAATAATAGCTCCGGTGAAATTGGATTAGTCGGATATTGGGACGTAGTAGCCTACGATGAATTTGCAGGTAAAACCAAAAACACGGATCGTGGTTTAGTTGACATCTTGAAAAACTACATGGCCAACAAATCTTTTTCCAGAGGAACACAGGTTTATGGAGCTTCCGCTTCTATGGCATTTGTGGGTAATACAGACCACACCGTTCCTTATATGCTAAAACACAGTGATCTTTTTGATGCACTGCCAAAAGATTATTATGACACCGCATTTCTGGACAGGATTCATGCCTACTTGCCAGGATGGGAAGTACAGAAGTTAAGAAACGACATGTTCACTTCCGATTATGGTTTTATTGTAGATTATCTCGCAGAAATACTAAAAGAACTTCGCAAAGAAGACAGAACCCATGAGTTTGAAAAATTCTTTGAATTATCAGACACCATAACCACAAGGGACAAAACAGCCATTATAAAAACATTTGGTGGTTTAGCAAAAATAATATTTCCGCATTCAGTAATGACTGAGGAAGATATAAAAGAACTATTAGATTTCGCCAT
>DHXP01000019.1:0-12307 GCA_002413745.1 Flavobacterium sp. UBA5153
AACTTATCAAAAAGACAAAAAATATCGGTAGCTTTATCAAAATTAATCATAAGAGGAACAGCTGTTTAAATATTTGAAATTCAGAGCTTTAAATATACAACTATTCTTTTTTTTATGCAAATTTGTGACTTATAATATTAATCGAATTCAGGTTATTATGAATCCATATAAGATTGTTAAGTTTTGCCTTGTCTAACCATTCTTCATAATCTCTATAAAAAATTGTAGGATATCCCTCGTGAGTCAGGATATAAGCATAAGCCAATTGTTTATTCCAAATAATATCCGTGTCATGATTCGTAACAAAAGTAACTGCTTTGAATGGATTTCTTTTCCACATCATATCATCATTCAAAAGGTTAAGATTGTTTCCATCAAAGGCATCTTTCATTTTATAATAACAGGCGAAATCAAATACTGAACTGTTCGCATTCGTAGCCCACCAATCTAGGGTATTTACATTTGAATCCCAATATTCTCCAACGGAGAAACCACCCACATTAGCATTCCATTGATTGATAACCCAAGGGCCAAACCCTTTTACATAATCAAATCTCCAACCATCAAAATGCATTGTGTTTTTATAATACTTACCCACGCCGTCTGGTCTCAGCCAAAGCCAATTTTGAACATTTGGTGTGGAATGGCATAAGTCCGGAAAGCCACCAAAAGAACCTTCGTCGTTAATATGGTAAGCGTTTGCATGAAAATCAGCACTCGTTCTTGGGAATTTCCCCGAAGCTATACCGGTAAAATCAGTATAGGTTTGGGTTCCCGTAAATGGATTGTTCTCTAATTGACCGCCACTGTTATGATTAAGTACCATATCAGCATATACTTGCATATTTTCATAGTGGACTTTGGTTATTAAATTTACCAATTCTATTTTTGAACCGAAACGAGTTTCGACAGAACCATTCTGATTGAAATCTCCAAAATCAAAATAATCTGTAGGATCATAACCCATTGAAAAAGCTCCGTTTTGTCCTTTTGATACTGGCGGTAACCAGATGGAGCCAATTCCTGCATTTGACCATTCCGTTACTTTAGTAGCAATAATGTTCCACCAGGTTCCGCCAACAGGAACATCCCAATAGAAAGCTTGCATCATTACTCCACCACCAGGATTTGCAGCATATTTTCCAGTAGCAGAAGGGGTTTGTGTTCCAGTACTAAATGGATGCCCATCGTGATGGGTGACATCAATTACTTTGTACTGCGCACTTGGTGTAGGTGGCCCTTGTTGCAATACATCGTTTGAATTACACGAGTAAAAGCCAATAAATAAGGCTAGTACATACAATTTAAAATTTTGATTTCTCATAAATTAATTTGGGGTTAGTTAGTAAATTAGGTTAAGTTTCGTAAATTAAAATTTACTTTATTGATTAAATTTATGTAATTTTTAACATATTTAACAAAGGCAATATTATTATTTTCTACGAAAACGTGGTAGTGTTGAAAACTTTTAGAATTAATTACTTTTTAACCATTAAATTGCTTTTTTAAGTGTTTTTTTAGCTTTTTTTACATTTTTAATAATGGTTGTAATTTTTATAGACTTTTATTTTAATAACTGACAATTAAATATATTCTAAAACTATGGTAATCCCGAATGATAGAAGCGTAAGATGGAATAAAAAATGAATATGAGTTTGTTGTTTTTAGTAGTATTGTAAGGCGTAAATTTAAATAGACTAAAACTGCCATTGGTTTTACCCAACAAATGAAAACTAAAATAAAAACCCATATAAATTTTTGTTAATACTCGTAAGTAAACTTGTATTATATAATTGAATTCTTATTTTTGTTCGTTATATGTTTAAAGAGCACAAAGTAATTGTAGTTATTAAAACAATTCTATTTCTTGCTTCTTAAAGCGTATATTTGGCTAAAATTACAACATCCATATTTTTGGAATTAATAACTGAAAATCAAGACACTTTACACAATAAAATAAAACTTCAAATAATGCCTTTAAAAAAAATACAAATGAAATCCATAAATAATAAAATTGCGCTTACGTTTTTTCTTTTACTTTTTTCAAGCGGTATCGTTATAGCTCAAGAAATCATCAAGGAAAAAGCGGTTGACACGATTAAAAAAATTAATCCTAACCAAAAGCAAAAAATAGATGGTGTAATAGCAAAAGTGGGGGATTACATTATATTGGATTCGGATATTGATAAAGCGTATTTGGAAATTTCTAGCCAAGGAAATTCTATAAAAGATATTACAAGATGTCAAATGTTGGGAAAATTATTGGAAGACAAATTGTATGCACATCAAGCCATTCAAGATAGTTTGAAAGTGACAGATGCCGAGGTGAAATCCTTGATGCAAGACAGATTGAATTATATGGTAGAGCAAATAGGCTCTATGGATAAAGTGGTGAAATATTACAAGAAAAATTCAGAAGAGGAGTTTAGAACTTATTTCTTTGATATTTTGAAAGAACAGAAACTTACTTCAGAAATGCAAAAGAAAATCGTTGATGCTGTAGAAATTACACCGGAGGAAGTTCGTAATTTTTTCAAAAAAATACCAACTGCTGAACTTCCTGTTTTTGGAGTGGAACTCGAAGTGGCACAAATTGTAGTGACTCCAAAGGTTTCTGATGCCGAGAAACAAAAAGTGATTGATAAATTGAACGAGTTTAAAAAAGAAATTTTGGCGGGATCTAGTTTTGCCACAAAAGCTGTTTTGTATTCTCAAGATCCTGGTTCAAGAGCAAATGGTGGTTTTTATAAAATGAATCGAAAAACACCTTTTGTAAAAGAGTTTAAAGATGTCGCATTTAGCCTTGCCGAAGGAGAAATTTCGGCACCTTTTGAGACAGATTTTGGGTTTCATATTATTTATGTCGAAAAAATAAAAGGGCAAGAGGTGGAGCTACGTCATATTTTATTGACACCGACAGTAACTGAAGAGTCATTAAACGAAGCCAAAGAAAAAATTACATTAATCAGGAAAAGAATCGAAGACAAGGAAGTCACTTTTGCCGAAGCAGCAAGATCATCGTCTGATGAGAAAGAAACCAAAGCAAATGGTGGTGCTTTGATAAATCCAAAAACACAAGATACCCGTTTCGAATTGACCAAAATGGATCCTAGTTTGTATAGCCAAGTTTCAAATTTGAAAACAGGAGTAATTTCATTGCCATTAATGGATGAAGATCAATCGGGCAAGAAAAAATTCAAGATAATTACAGTTACCAATAGAATTGAAGCACACACTGCTGATTACGCCAAGGACTATACCAAAATAAAAGATTTGGCATTAAAAGACAAACAAATCAAAGCCATCGGAAAATGGTTTGACGAGAAAATCAAGGAGACTTATATTAAAATTATTGCAGAATATAGAGATTGTGTTTTTACAAATAATTGGCTGAAAAAATAGTATCCAGTAATTAGAAGGCAGTAATCAGAAAGCAGATTTCAGAAATCTAAAATCCCAATTCTTAAATCTAAAATCAACATGTCTGATGTAGCAGCAATACATGACTTGGTTCAAAAAAGGAACGAACTAAAAACCGAAATCGCGAAGATTATTGTGGGTCAGGATGCGGTGGTAGACCAAATTTTGCTTTGCATTTTTTCTAGAGGTCACGCACTTTTGGTGGGAGTCCCTGGATTGGCAAAAACTTTGATGGTCAATACGCTGGCGCAAGCTCTTGGGCTTGATTTTAAAAGAATCCAATTCACCCCCGATTTGATGCCGTCGGATATTTTGGGGAGTGAAATACTCGATGAAAATCGCCAATTCAAATTCATAAAAGGTCCCATTTTTTCGAATATTATTCTGGCTGACGAAATCAACAGAACCCCTCCAAAAACACAAGCTGCACTGCTAGAAGCCATGCAGGAACGTTCCGTTACCATTGCGGGTGAAAATTATAAATTGGCATTGCCTTATTTTGTGTTGGCAACCCAAAACCCCATTGAGCAAGAAGGAACTTATCCTTTGCCGGAAGCCCAGTTAGACCGATTCATGTTTGCCATTAAACTGGATTATCCTTCTTTTGAAGAAGAAGTTCAGGTGGTAAAACGAACTACTTCGGATTTGAATCCTAGTATAAATCCATTGTTTACGGCGCAAGAAATCATTGATTTCCAACATTTGATCCGCAGGATTCCAGTTGCAGACAATGTTATAGAATATGCCGTTACTTTGGTGAGCAAAACACGCCCTGATAATGAATTGTCCAACGAATTTGTGAAAAATTATCTTGATTGGGGAGCAGGGCCAAGGGCGTCACAAAATTTAATATTGGCAGCCAAAGCCAATGCCGCTTTCAATGGGAAATTTTCTCCGGATATCGAAGATGTCAAAGCTGTGGCCACAGGAATTCTGCGTCACAGAATCATTAAAAATTACAAAGCCGATGCCGAAGGAATTACAGAAGAAATGATTATCGACAAGCTGATTTAAATAGTAATAAAGTCAATTTAGAAAGGTTCTTTATTCAAATAGGTTTTAAAGGTTCTTTTTCTATTTACCTAAATTCCGACTTTATCAATAATTAGACGGTGTGTTGTTGATAGTGCAATAAAAGTATTAATTTTTAAATATATTGCAATAATAATCGCATAAACTTCTTATCCGGTAATAATAATTTTTCAAATGGCAACTTCTGCTAATTTTTTTTAATTCTCGTCATAAATTATTAAATTTGCGACGCAAGAAAATATTCATTTAATTTTTTTAGTTAAATGACATCAATTGTATCAAAAAAAGAATCGATTACAAAAAAATAAATTACCAAATAAACCCAAAACACTATGGCTTTTGATATTGAAATGATTAAAAAAGTGTATGCAAATATGACAACCCGTGTAGACAAAGCACGCGAATTAGTTGGTCGTCCACTTACATTGACAGAGAAAATTTTATACAATCATCTTTGGGAAGGAAATCCTACCCACACTTTTACAAGAGGTGCTGATTATGTAGATTTTGCCCCAGATAGAGTAGCTTGTCAAGATGCTACGGCTCAAATGGCTTTATTGCAATTTATGCATGCAGGCAAAAAAACGGTTGCAGTTCCAACAACGGTTCATTGTGATCACTTGATTCAAGCCAAAGTAGGAGCAAAAACAGATTTGGCTATAGCCAAAACACAATCAAGCGAGGTTTTTGATTTTCTTTCTTCAGTTTCTAATAAATATGGAATTGGTTTCTGGAAACCAGGGGCTGGAATTATTCACCAAGTCGTATTGGAGAATTATGCATTCCCGGGCGGAATGATGATTGGGACAGATTCACATACCGTAAATGCTGGTGGATTAGGAATGTTGGCTATTGGAGTTGGTGGTGCCGATGCCGTGGATGTAATGTCTGGAATGGCTTGGGAATTGAAATTTCCAAAATTAATCGGTGTAAAATTGACTGGAAAACTTTCGGGTTGGGCAGCTCCAAAAGATGTAATTCTTAAAGTGGCAGATATTCTTACCGTGAAAGGTGGAACTGGTGCTATTGTTGAATACTTTGGCGAAGGGGCGTTGAATATGTCTTGTACCGGTAAAGGAACTATTTGTAATATGGGTGCCGAAATTGGTGCTACAACTTCTACATTTGGGTATGATGATTCAATGCGAAGATACTTGGCTGCCACAGGTCGTCAAGATGTTGTAGATGCTGCCGATACAGTGGCAAGTTACTTAACGGGAGATGCGGAAGTGTATGCTAATCCAGAAAAGTATTTTGACCAATTGATTGAAATTAATTTATCAGAATTAGAGCCATACATCAACGGTCCTTTCACTCCAGACAGAGGAACTCCAGTTTCTAAAATGAAAGAAGAAGCTGCCGCAAACGGATGGCCGTTAAAAGTAGAATGGGGATTAATTGGTTCTTGTACCAACTCCTCTTACGAAGATATGGCACGCGCTGCATCTATTGTAGAGCAAGCCGTGGCTCACGGAATTAAACCAAAAGCTGAATTCGGAATCAATCCAGGTTCTGAACAAGTAAGATATACAATCGAAAGAGACGGAATTATTGCCACTTTCGAAAAAATGGGAACTAAAGTCTTTACTAACGCCTGCGGACCGTGCATCGGTCAATGGGATAGAGAAGGAGCTGATAAAGGAGAAAAAAACACCATCGTTCATTCATTCAACAGAAACTTTTCTAAAAGAGCGGACGGAAATCCAAATACACACGCTTTCGTAACTTCACCAGAAATGGTTGCTGCGTTGGCAATTGCAGGAGATTTATCTTTTAACCCGCTTACCGACACTTTGTTAAATGATAAAGGGGAAGCAGTTAAATTTAACCCTCCAACGGGAGAGGAATTGCCATCTAAAGGTTTTGCTGTTGAAGATGCAGGTTTTCAAGCTCCGGCTGAAGATGGTTCAGGAGTTAAAATTACAGTAAGCGAAACTTCGGATAGATTGCAATTATTGGCGCCTTTCGATGCTTGGGACGGAAAAAATATTATGGGAGCCAAATTATTAATCAAAGCTTTCGGAAAATGCACCACCGACCATATTTCAATGGCTGGACCTTGGTTACGTTTCCGTGGGCATTTGGATAATATTTCAAACAATATGTTGATTGGAGCAGTTAATGCTTTCAATCAAAAAGCGAATTCCGTAAAAAATCAATTGACGGGAGAATATGATGCCGTTCCTGCTGTGGCACGTGCTTATAAGGCAGCCGGAATTCCTTCAGTTGTTGTGGGTGACCACAATTATGGTGAAGGTTCTTCTCGTGAACATGCTGCAATGGAACCTCGTTTCCTTGGAGTAAAAGCGGTTTTGGTAAAATCATTTGCTCGTATTCACGAAACCAATTTGAAAAAACAAGGTATGTTGGGTCTTACTTTTGCCAATGAAGCCGATTATGATAAAATTCAAGAAGATGATGTTATCAACTTCATTGATTTGGTAGATTTTGCTCCGGCAAAACCGTTAACATTGGAATTCGTTCACGCTGATGGAACCAAAGATACCATCTTGGCAAACCATACTTACAACGAGGGTCAAATTGGTTGGTTCGTTGCCGGCTCAGCATTGAATTTGATTGCTGCCGGAAAAGCATAATTTAAACTTTTAAATGCCATAAAAATGCCCTGTGAAAACAGGGCATTTTTTTTATTTATTTTTTCCAACATTAAAAAAATTGGTTCTAAATACTAATACTTTTTCAGAAATCTCTTCTCTTTATGACAAAATAATAGGATACCATATTTTGTCAATTGTGATAGGTATTGTAAACATTTGAGTGTTTGTATACAAGTCCGATAGGGAATAGAACTTGTATAATGAAAAGTTAATTTTCCCATTATCCCGAAATTACTTTATAGATTTATGTATTCTTAACAATCTTGGAAGGAACAGATTCAAATTTGCAGCAGCTGTTTTTAAATAAAATCAGCCAATAAATAACCTTACTGTCTTTAAAAGTTAACTGTACTGAATTTTATAAATAATTAAAACTTAAATGTTATGAAAAAAAAATGTTCATTTTTGGTGGTATTAGCATTGCTAATTTTGGGAAGTAATGAAATCTTTGCACAAAAAGCAGCAAAACCTTGGGTAGCACCAGCATCTTCAAACAGCACGGTAAATCCCTTTAAAGGTGATGCGAAGGCAACAGCGGGAGGACAAAAAATATTCAACCAAATGTGTTTCATTTGCCACGGACTGCAAGGGAAAGGGGATGGCGCCGGAGGGATGAGTCTTAATCCAAAACCGGCTAATTTTCTTGGATCAACAATTAAAGCGGAAACAGATGGAAATCTTTTTTGGAAAATGACAGAAGGAAGAGGGCCTATGGCCTCCTATAAAGAAGTGTATTCTGAAAAACAGCGTTGGGAATTGGTTAATTATATTAGGAAATTACAACAATAATAATTAGGATTAAGCCACGAATCCTGCTTTATTCAGTTAATCCAGATAATAGATATTTTGTATAACTTAAATTTTACTCTTATGAAAATAACCATAACCACTAGGAACAATACAATTTCGAAAAATTATTTTAATCAAAAAAGAAAACTTTTTCTTGGAATTAACCTCTTTTTTGCAATGATATTGATGCCAAAAATGGCACATGCAATTCCAAGTTATGCACGCCAAACGGGTTTGTCTTGTACTGCCTGTCATACTGTGTTCCCTCGTCTTAATGCATTTGGAAGGGCTTTTAAATTAAATGGTTATACATTAACTACCATAAAAACTATTAGCGAAGACTTAACAGGAAAAGACGAGGATGATATGAAAATATTCTTGCGCATTCTAGGTATTTCTCCCCTTTCAGCAATGTTTCAAACAGGGGCTACAAGTTTAAAGAAAGATATTCCAGGAACTCAAAACAATAATGTCGAATTTCCGCAACAATTTAGTTTGTTTTATGGTGGGCAAATTTCGCCTAATATAGGTTCATTTATTCAACTTACTTTAGACAATGGTTCTGGAACAGTAGGTTTGGATAACGTAGATATTCGTTATGCGAACCAGACTACGGGAAAAACACCCATTACCTATGGGCTTACCTTAAATAACAATCCAACAGTTCAGGATTTATGGAACAGCACCCCTGCTTGGGGATTCCCATATACGACATCAGGAGTAGCACCGACACCCAGTGCAAGTACCATTGTTGAAAACTTAGGAGGCACCGTTGCAGGACTTGGCGCATATTCAATGATCAACAATCTGCTTTATCTTGAAGTTTCGGGGTACCGAACCGCTCAAATTGGTGCAACATTGCCGCCAGACGCTTCAGTTTTTGGTGCAGTAAAAGGGACTTCCCCTTATTGGAGAGCCGCACTGCAACATCAATTTGGGAAATCGTATCTTGAAGTTGGAACATTCGGAATTGCAACTAAATTATATCCAACTGGAGTTACAGGGGATACAGATAATTACACCGATGTTGCACTTGATATGCAATACGAATATGCATACGATAAAGGACAATTTACACTTCATTCTTCTTATATAAATGAAAAGCGAAAGCTAAATGCATCATTTGCCAGTAACACCAGTCAATATCTTGATAGCAATCTAAATAAATTTAATATAGATGGCAGTATTTTTCTTAAACCCGGTATAAACTGCACTTTGGGATATTTTAACACAACCGGGTCAACTGATACTGGATTGTATGCTCCTGCAGCAATTTCCGGAAGTAATGCTGGAACACCAAACAGTAGCGGTATAAGAACTCAATTTGATTATTTGCCCTGGGCGAATGTACAGTTATCAGCACAGTATTTTGCGTATAGTAAATTTAATGGAGCTTCCACTAATTATGACGGCTCAGGCAGAAACGCATCAGATAATAATATGTTATACCTTCAACTCTGGTTTGCGTTTTAAACCGAAACCTTACTTAAGTAGTAAAAACGATATAATGTCGTATTTTACTTTTAAATAAATTTAGATAATTATTTGAAAAACAAATAATTAAGCCCTTTTAATAATGCGACAACAAATCGTTCCAATTACTTAGAACCGAAGGACAAGGCTGGTTAGTTGACGGTTCAGCATTGAATTTGCTACGGAATAGTCTAATTCTAAGTTTTAAATTCTTTAAAATGCTCTGTGAAAACAGGGCATTTTTTATTCGCAGATTTGTTAAATTGAATATAAAGAGTTGTTAAAAAAGTGCGATATTTGTATTTAAAGTTTAAATTCGCTTTAGGCAATACTTTTTTAGTATGTTTTGCCGTTTAAGTTAAACAATTGTTCGATTATTTGAATAAATTTAATTGTATTGTGTTATTTGTATTCAGGTAAATAGTCTGAATAAAATGAAATTTAAATAGAGTTTATGAGGTATTTTAGTTGTGTATTTTTGTTTGTTTTTTTTAGCAGTATGAGTGTTTTTTCGCAAGAAAGCTACACACGACATACGGTTTCAAAGGGTGAAACAATTAGCGAAATTGCACAGCAATATAATGTAAAGCCCAAAGTGATTTATGAACTAAATCCAAAAGCCAAGAAGGGAATAAAATTTCATACCGTATTGTTAATTCCCGTTAAATCTAAAAAAAATACAGTTTCAACTCCTGAGATTGCAACCAATTATCCCGAAAAAACGCACGAAGTGCTGACTAAAGAAACACTTTATGGCATTGCAAAACAATACAATATCAGTGTTGAAGATTTATACAAAATCAATCCGAAATTAAAAAAATCAGGTTTGGTAAAAGGTCAAAAAATTAAAATCCCCCAAACTGATTTAGATAATTTGGCATCCGTTGCAACTTCTGAAAATGAAATTCAAAAAACCAACATTTCAGAAAAAACTATTCCGAAGGGAGAAGTTGTTGTTCTACAAAAACTGACGGAGAAAGTTGAAATTTCGAAAGAGGAAATAGTCCATGAAGTTTTACCAAAAGAAACGCTATATTCAATTGCCAAGGAAAACGGAATCACGGTAGCCGATTTGCGAAATATTAATCCAACATTAGGAAGTAAAGCCTTAAAAATTGGTCAAAAGATTGCTATCCCGGTAAAAGCAGAAAATAATTCTAATTTGGCAGTTAAAGAAGAAGTATCAAAAACTGAAAAAGACTCGAGTCCCGATAATTATCGGGACGAACAGGCGAAGCAAATTGCCGTTTTGCCTCAACCACTAATTGAAAATAAGACAGTGGAAACTGAAACCACACGCAAAGTTTTACCTAAAGAAACCAAATACGGGATTGCAAAAGAATACGGAATTTCTGTAAAAGAATTAGAAAAACAAAATCCCAAGATTGTAAAAGAACTTCCTGTTGGCTATTTGCTAAAAATTAGAAGTTCTAAAATTGTAGAAACAACGGTTCCGGTAGAGGAAGTTGCGGTAAAAGAGGAAGTTGCGAGCGAGGATTCAAATAAAATTAGTGGTACTGTGCATGATTCCACTTTTGTGGATCAATTGATTTTGACAGCATCCGAAAATATTGGGACGCGGTACCGTACTGGCGGAACTACCAAAAATGGCTTTGATTGTTCAGGATTGATGTACTCCACTTTTGGCACTTTCGATATTAAGTTGCCTAGGTCGTCAATAGAAATGTCATCTTATGGTTCGAAAATCAATTCCGAAAATGCCCAAAAAGGGGATTTGATTTTCTTCAAAACTAACGGACGGCGACATATCAATCATGTAGGAATGGTGGTCGAGGTTATTGGTGGGGAAATTAAATTCATTCACTCTTCGAATCACGGTGGCGTAATTATTTCTTCTACCAAAGAATCCTATTATGAGAAAAATTTGGCGCAAATCAATCGCGTATTGTAATGTGAAAAGTCATTCTTGCCGATGTAAAATAGTTTCTTATGATTGTTCAGGCGAAAAGGATGCACCTTCTACAATTCAATTTACCTTTTTAAACTTTTTATAATTGCCATCACATCTTCATCTCCCAAACCTTCATTTAGTGCCCTGTTGTAACTGTCATATAGAGGATGGGCCAAAGGAGAATCTAATCCTGCCTCTTTGGCCAGTTTTAAATCTTTAACCAGATGTTTAAGCGCAAAAGCGGCAGGATAGGAATCATTTAAAATGGAGGAAGATTTAATTTTTGTAATGCCATTGCCGCAGGCTCCTTCGTTAACAATGGTAAGCATATCTTCTTTGCTTACGCCATTATTTTCAGCAAAAAGAATTGTTTCGGCCAAGCCCTGAAGATTAAGTCCCAGGAGATAATTGATGGCCAATTTAGCAGAACTGGCTACGCCGGCAGCACCCACATGAATTGAAATTTTGCCAAGGACATTAAAAACAGGTTTTGCGAGTTCATAGTTCTCGGTACTTCCGCCAACCAAAATAACCAAGGAACCCTCTTGTGCAGGCTTCACGCTTCCGGAAACAGGGGCGTCTATAAAACCAATTTGATGTTTGTTACAATTGCTTGCCAGATAACGGGAAGTTTCAGGCGAAACGGTACTCATATTTATGATTATTTTTCCAGGATATTCTTTAGATAACAAACCGGACTTACCTTCGAAGATTTCCTTTACCGCAGCATCATTGGATAACATAGTCAAAACGACATCACAATTTTCCATTAGTTCCTGCGGGCTATTTGCCGAAGTTGCGCCAGCCTCGATTAATGGGGTTTCTTTGTCTTTGGTGCGATTAAACACGGCGACCTCAAAACCTGCTTTCAGTAAATTCCGTACCATTGGATTTCCCATATTTCCAAGGCCAATCCATCCCAATTTCAAATTAGTATCCATTTTTAATGTTTTTTTTGTTTTTGCTTTTCGATGCTTTAAAGACTTTCATAACCCGTTGGGTGCAATTATTAAAAACGTCAGTTCGAGTGTTTTTTGTGTAGTAAAACGGAACAAAAAATGTA
>DHXP01000019.1:12448-12709 GCA_002413745.1 Flavobacterium sp. UBA5153
AAACTAATTACACCCAACGGGTTTTCATAGTTCAAAAGTACTTTCACCTTTTTCCTGATGCTATTCTTTTTTAGGAGTCGTCATCGATTATGCCTCTAGTGACAATTCTTTAGTTTCTTAGCGGTGTAAAGCTAAGATAAAAGCTTGCAAGTACAAAATCAGTGTAGGGAAAAAATGTACAATTTACCGAAAAACGGCTCTGGGTTTGGGTTGCTGTCAGCAAGACTGTTTTCGGAGACAAAATGTAAAATTGCTCCCGTT
>DHXP01000020.1 GCA_002413745.1 Flavobacterium sp. UBA5153
TGATTAAACAATGAAATTCCATCAGGAGATTCCTCAAAAAACTGAATGAAATATTGTCTCAAATAGTCATCACAATTCAGATTGCAAATTGTAAAACTCGGAATCAGGTATAAATAACCCGGTTCTAAAGTTAAGCACCCCGAACTATCCGAAACAAACCCATTTCCTTCTTCAATATAATACAAACGATAATAAGGGCTAATTACATTATTGTAATTCCATTTTTGATCAAGTTTCACATAATCTATATGTAATAAAGAGAAGAAATATTTAAAGATATTTTTAGACATAATTTTAAAATCGTTTTTTTATAATAAAAAGTCGTTTTTGAATAATAAATACAAATGGAATACCATTTATATTTGTATGTATATTTTTCGCAAAAATAATAAATAATATATTTTATATCATAAATATTTATATAATATTTAATAATGTGATTAATTATTATTATAAATAAATAATTAATTTTTTCTAATTCCGAGTTTAGTGAAAAATAAAATTATAAAATCGGAAATAGATAAACTAAATTTTAAACCAAATACAGATGAACAGAAGAAATGTTTTAAAAATAAGTGCATCAGCTTTAGCGGGACTTTATTTGTCTCCTTTGTTTAGCCAAACTCGTATGCTTAACAATTCTGTTTTTAAATGCCTTTTTATTAATCAATTATTAACCAAAAAAAACGTTCAATTATGACAAACCAACGATTGTTTTATTATTGCAATTTTTTATTACCTAAAAAAGAGTGGCTATTAGTATATAGCTTCATTAGTTATGCAACTAAAGAAGTGGCCGTAAACGGTCAAACTAAAATAAACGTAAAACCTGAAGACGAATCAAGTGCTTTGAAAGAAGTACTAGTAATTGGGTATGCTGCTCAAAGAAAAGAAGCTGTAACGGGTTCAGTTGCTACAATAAGTGCTGGAAAACTAAATGAAGTTCCTGCATCCAACATAACTCAAGCTTTACAAGGACGTGTTGCTGGAGTTGAAATGACGCAAACATCTTCACAGCCAGGAGCTTTTATGTAAATCCGGAGTCGTAGTACGCGTACATTGACCGCTAATAATAATTAAAACCAATATTTTTAAACTTTTATAGACGTAAATACATATTATGGCGTTTATTTTGTGTTAAAATTTTAAGTTTGTTTTTCACACATATTAAAAAATATTTGTAAATACAATATATTATAAAATATAATTAAGAACCATATTCAATTAATTAAAATGAAAAAAATATCTTTAATAGCTTTGTTTTTAGGATTTTTTATCAGTTACTCACAAGAAAGTCAAACTCTTAAACTCTGGTACAATCAACCTTCAGGTAATATATGGGAAAATGCTTTGCCTATTGGGAATGGTTTTCTTGGGGCGATGGTTTATGGTAATGTAAAGAATGAAATTATTCAACTTAATGAGAGTACTGTATGGAGTGGAGGTCCTAACAGAAATGATAATCCTGCTGCTTTGGCTGCTTTGCCAGAAATTCGAAAAATGATATTTGATGGAAATCATAAAGAAGCTGAAAAATTAGCAAACCAAGCTTTTATTTCTAAGAAGTCACAAGGACAGATATATCAACCTGTTGGTAATTTAAATTTGAGTTTTGAGGATCAAGAACAGTACACCAATTATAGGCGTGAACTTGACATCGAAAAAGCCATTTCGAAAACCAGTTATGTTGTGGATGGAGTAACTTATACTCGCGAAGCTTTTGCCTCATTTTCAGATAGGGTTATTGTAATCCGTATTACAGCTAATAAAAAAGGTAAAGTGTCATTTACCGCCAATTATACCTCACCTCATAAAATAAATAATTTTGCTGTAAGCAATTCAAAAGATCTTGAAATAACAGGCACTACCAGTGATCATGAAGGTGTGATGGGTTTGATAAAATTTAAAGGAATAACCCGGATTAAACTTGAAAGTGGAAAATTAGAGCAAACGGAAAATTCACTTAC
Organism: Flavobacterium sp. UBA5153; assembly: GCA_002413745.1. Lineage (GTDB taxonomy): Bacteria > Bacteroidota > Bacteroidia > Flavobacteriales > Flavobacteriaceae > Flavobacterium. The sequence continues at coordinate 1,968 of DHXP01000020.1, forward strand.
CGTAAAAGGAGCAAATTCTGCCACACTATTTATATCGATTGCTACTAATTTTAATAATTATCATGATGTAAGTGGAAATGAAAACCAACGTGCTTCGGACTATTTGAATAAAGCTTTTGGTGAGTCTTATGCAACACTCAAAAAAGCACATATTGCTGCTTATCAAAAATATTTCAATCGTGTTAAACTTGATTTAGGAACAACTCCAGCAACGGATTTACCGACTGATGAACGTTTGAAAAATTTTAGAAATACAAACGACCCACAATTTGTAGCACTTTATTATCAATATGGTCGATATTTACTCATATCGTCTTCCCAACCTGGCGGTCAGCCAGCCAATCTTCAGGGTATTTGGAATAACGATATCAATCCAACTTGGGATAGCAAATACACTATCAATATAAATGCCGAGATGAATTATTGGCCTGCTGAAAAAACCAATCTTTCAGAATTACATCAACCTTTCTTACAAATGGTAAAAGATTTATCCGTCACTGGACAAGAAACGGCTAAAACGATGTATGGTGCAAGAGGATGGATGGCACACCACAATACAGATATTTGGCGTGCAACAGGAGCTGTAGATGGTGCTTTTTGGGGGTTGTGGACTGCTGGAGGCGGATGGGCTAGTCAACATTTATGGGATCATTATCTTTATACAGGTGACAGAGAATTTTTGGCATCTGTTTACCCAGCAATAAAAGGTGCAGCTTTGTTTTATGTTGATTTTCTCGTAGAACATCCTAAATATAAATGGCTCGTAATAAACCCAGGAAATTCTCCTGAAAATGCTCCTCAAGCACATAATGGTTCATCGTTAGATGCGGGAACAACTATGGATACTCAAATTGTTTTTGATGTATTTAGTACAACCATTCGTGCAGCACAAATCCTAAAACAAGACGCTACTTTAATTGACACTTTAAAACAGATGCGTAGCCGATTGGCACCTATGCATATTGGGAAATACAACCAACTTCAAGAATGGCTTGATGATATTGATAATCCTAACGATAATCACCGTCATGTGTCACATTTATACGGATTATTTCCATCTAATCAAATATCAGCCTACAAAACTCCTGAATTATTTGCGGCTTCTAAAAATACATTATTGCAACGTGGAGATGTATCTACTGGTTGGAGTATGGGTTGGAAAATAAATTGGTGGGCAAAATTGCAAGACGGTAACCACGCCTATTCTCTTATTAAAAATCAACTAACTCCTTTAGGGGTAAATACAGGGGGTGGAGGCACTTATAATAACCTTTTTGATGCGCATCCACCATTTCAAATTGACGGAAACTTTGGCTGTACATCTGGAATTACGGAAATGCTTGTTCAAAGTTCTGATGGTGCGATTCATTTATTACCAGCATTACCAGATGTCTGGAAAGATGGTAGTATAAAAGGAATTAGAACAAGAGGTGGTTTTGAGATTGCAGAGATGAAATGGAAAGAGGGCAAACTTACTAATTTAGTGGTGAAATCAACATTAGGAGGAAATCTAAGGTTACGTTTGCCAAATAGTATGAAACATAAATCAGGAGTTGATTTAATGGATGCAAAAGGAGAAAACCCTAACCCTTTTTATTTTGTTAATGAAACAGCAGCGCCAATTATTTCTAAAGAATCTACTATTAAACCATTGGAACTAAAACCGACAATTCTAGTTGATATAGCTACAGAAAAAGGGAAAATGTACACCTTCGTAAGCAAGTAAAACAATTTATATAAAATATAATAACAGAACAAAATGAAAAATAAATTAAAGGGACTGTTTGTTGTAACAGTATTATTTTGTGTGACAAATACATTTGCGCAAAATCCTAAATTTTATGTTTATCTGTGTTTTGGGCAGTCTAATATGGAAGGGAATGCCAAGTTTGAACCACAAGATACCATTGTAAATAAAAGGTTTCAAGTATTAGAAGCTTTAGATTGCGATAATTTGAATAGAAAAAAAGGGGAATGGCATACTGCAGTTCCGCCTTTGAGTCGTTGTACAACAGGACTTACTCCAGCAGATTATTTTGGAAGAGAAATGATTGCCAATCTTCCTGAAGATGTAACTGTTGGTGTGATAAATGTAGCTGTTGGTGGTTGTAAAATTGAACTTTTTGACAAAGACAATAGTGAAACTTATATAAAAACTGCACCAGATTGGATGAAAGGAATGATAGCTCAATACAATGGAAATCCGTATGCTAGATTAGTAGAGTTGGCTAAAATAGCTCAAAAAACAGGTGTGATAAAAGGGATATTATTGCATCAAGGCGAATCAAATACAAACGATACTTTGTGGACAAAAAAAGTAAAAATTGTTTATGATAATCTTTTGAAAGATCTAAATCTTAAAGCAGAATCTACGCCTTTATTAGCAGGCGAAGTTGTTAATGCGGATCAAGGTGGAATTTGTGCTAGCATGAATAATATCATTGCTACTTTGCCAGAGGTAATTCCAAATTCTTATGTAATTTCTTCAAGTGGATGTCCAGATGCTAAAGATAATCTTCATTTTACAGCTGAAGGGTATAGAATTTTAGGCAAAAGATATGCTACAAAAATGCTTGAATTAACGAAAAGGAATGAAAATAAATAACAGATGAAAACCAAAATTTTATTTATCGTCTTATTTTCAATCCAGATAGGTCTCCACGCACAAGGCAAAAATCCGATGCCTGAAATTCCAGAAGCTAAGCCAATAGATAGTGAGACAATGGGGGATTGGAAATCATTTCCAGAAGTGAAATTGGATATCCCTATTGCAAAAGGTCCTTTCGAACCAACTTGGGAATCTATAGAAAAAAATTACCCAGGAGAACCAGCATGGTTGCGTGAGGCAAAATTTGGAATATGGGTTCATTTTGGACCACAAGCTGCTGGAGAAAGTGGTGATTGGTATGCACGTAATCTCTATAAATCAGATAAAAAAGCATATCAGAATCATCTCAAAAGATATGGACATCCATCAGAAGTAGGATACAAAGAAGTTTTGCGCGATTGGAATCCTACTAAACTTGATCCTGCAAAATTAGCTAAAATATATAAGGATGCAGGGGCTCGTTTTCTAATGATTCAAGGGGTTCACCATGATAATTATGATTTATGGAATTCAGAATATCAACCATGGAATTCAGTTAATATTGGTCCTAAAAGAGATTTAATTGGCGAATGGGCAAAGGCATGTAGAGCTAATGGACTATATTATGGAGTTACTTTCCATCATGAGTACTCATGGTGGTGGTGGCAAACTGCATTTGGTAGTGACAATGAAGGAAGTAAAAAAGGAGTTCCTTATGATGGCAATCTTACTCTCGCTGATGGAAAAGGCAAATGGTGGGAAGGATATGATCCAAAAATGCTTTATGGTATCGATTTGCGCGAATACAAAGGTGTTAATCAGAAAGCGCACGAAGATTGGTCTCCACCACCAGCAGGAATATTTACCAATCATTTGGAATATGCTAAGTGGTATGCTACCAATTGGGCTTTACGAATGATGGATGTTGTACAGCATTATGACCCTGATTTTATTTATACGGATGGCACTGTTCAAGGTCCATTTACCGGTAATGGAACAGGAACAGGGCTTAAAGCTGATGCTATGCAAACCGTTATTGCCGATTTTTACAACCGCACCTTGCAAAATCGTGGAAAGGTAAACACTTTTAGCATCGTGAAATTTCGTGATAAAACAAATGGTACAGTAAATACAGAGGAATTTGGAGTTCCGCCTAACATTAAAACTGATCAACCATGGATTGCTGAGGCACCAGTGGGAGATTGGTTTTATGCACCTGACTTCACGTATGATTCGGGGATGATGATTCGGTATGTAATCGAAGCTATAGCCCGTGACGGTAATGCGGCACTATGTATTTCTTTATTGCCAGATGGTTCAATAAACGAAGCTAGTCAAAAAATGTTGAAAGAAGTTGGTAATTGGATGAGAATTAATGGACAAGCTGTTTATGGAAGTCATGCATGGGCAATTCCTGGAGAAGGAGAAATTGTTAATGGGAAGTTGAAAATGCTTCCTGGTGGAAGATTGAGTCGTAAGCATGCTGAATTTAAGTTTGATGCTCAGGATATACGATTTACGATTGGAAAAAATGGTTCTCTTTATGCTTTTTGTATGAATGTCCCAGCTCCCAATGCCCAAATAAAAATTAAGTCGCTTGCAACTGACGCAAAAATTTTCGATAAGAAGATTAATTCAGTTAAGTTACTTGGGTATAAAGGAAAATTGCAATGGAAACAAGAAGCTGATGGACTCTTAATAACTAATCCTAAAAAAATGCCTTTTGCAACATCTATTGTTTTTGAAATAGAATAGTAAAGTTATAAAAAGTGAATTACTTAAAAATTATGAAGTCAAAGATTATTTTAGTTCTAGTTGTTGTTCTTTATTCATTTAATACATGGTCTCAGAAAATAACGCTACTATCTCCCAATCAAAAAATTGCGGCAGTTTTGTGTGCTATGGATGGAACTAATAAAGGCGAATGGTCTTTAAAAGTATCCTATCATTCAGATAAAAACACATCTGAGATTCTTCCAAAAGTAAATCTTGGACTATCTCGAAGTGATCAAGATTTTTCGAAAGAACTCCTTTTTTTAAAGGCAAGTAAGCCAAAAATGATAAAGGAACACTATGAACTTCCGTATGGAAAAAAGCTAGTGCGTGATAATGAAGCCAATGAAGTAGTTGTTTCGTTTGAGAATCCTAGCAAGGCTAAATTAAATCTTATTATTAGAGCTTATAATAACGGAATTACTTTTCGATATGAATTTCCAGAAAAAAAAGGTTCATATAGTATAAAAGATGAATACACAGCTTATCAAATACCAAAAGAAAGTATGAGATGGCTAGAAAAGTGGAATCCCGCAAATGAAGGGCTATATGCTACTTCAAGCGAAGATAAAATACTTCAAGAAGAGTGGTGCTATCCTGCATTATTCAATTCAGCAGATAAATCATGTTGGTATTTGCTTCATGAGGCAGATTTAAGCCGAAGTTATTGTGGTACAAAATTGAGTAATACTCAAGATGTAAATACTTACAAACTTACTTTTCCAGACCCTAAAGATGGTAGAGGTACTGGGGAATCAAAGCCTAGTATTTCTCTTCCTTGGAAATCACCTTGGAGGGTTATTACTATTGGTAGTTTGGCTGATATTGTAGAAAGCACTTTGGTTGAAGATGTATCTACACCTACTAGTTTTAAAAACACTGATTGGATAAAACCAGGAAAAGTATCTTGGAATTACTGGTCTAGTAACCACGGTACGAAAGATTATAAAATTGTTTGCGATTTTACCGATTTGGCTGTAAAAATGAATTGGCCATACACACTTTTAGATTGGGAATGGGACGGAATGACTAATGGTGGTAATCTAGAAGATGCTTTGAAATACATACATTCAAAAGGGATAAAACCATTGATGTGGTACAACTCCGGAGGAGACCACACCTGGGTCTCTTCTACTCCAAAAAACCGTATGCTCACGCATGAAAACAGGGTCGAGGAATTCGCAAAACTTAAAAAATTGGGTGTTGCTGGGGTCAAAATTGATTTTTTTGAAAGCGAAAAACAAAATATGATAAAATACTATCTTGATATTTTGGAAGATGCTGCTCAATTTGAAATGATGGTCTATTTTCATGGATGTATTGTCCCTAGAGGATGGTCAAGAACCTATCCTAATTTAATGACTTCTGAAGCTGTGCGTGGAGCCGAATGGTATAATAACGGTCCTGAATTCACTGTTGCAGCACCAGAACATAATACTATTTTACCGTTTACACGGAATGTAGTTGGAGCGATGGATTATACTCCTGTTACTTTTACGAATTCACAATTTCCACATCTTACTTCTTATGGGCATGAGTTAGCTCTTTCAGTAATTTTTGAATCTCCTTTACAACATTTGGCAGACAGACCAGAAGGTTATTATGAACTTCCAGATGAAGCTAAAACTTTTTTGAAGGAAGTGCCTACAGCATGGGATAATACGAAATTTATTGATGGTCATCCAGGGCAAGAAGTTATTATGGCGCGTCAAAAAGGGAATGCTTGGTATATTGGAGGTATTAGTGCCTCTGAACGCCAAGAAAAAACAAAAAAAATCAAGTTAGATTTTTTGAAGGAAGGGGTTAGTTATCGTGCAGTTATCATTGCTGACGGCAAGCATGATAAAGCTTTTGATTCACAAGTAATGGTGGTAGATAAAACGAGTACTATTGAAATAAAACTACTCCGTAGAGGAGGTTTTGTTATTTCTTTGAATCCAATACAAAAATAGTTTTAAATTTAAAAAACATCAAAATGCAAAGATTCGCATATATTTTATTTTTTATATTGCTGTCCACCTCAATTAGTGCGCAGCAGTATAAAAAACACACTTTAACTAAAGATAGATTATCTATAGACTTATCTGAAGGAGTCTTGAATATAATACCTCTTACAGACAAATCAGTAAGAATAAAATATGAAATAGGAAATTTATCAGAAACTCAAGAGTTTGTCTTGATAAATAAACCAAATGTACCCAGTTTTACATTTAAAGAAAGCGCAACCAGTTTAAAACTTATCACAAAAGCAATAACAGTTGCATTTGATAAAAAAACAGGAGTCATTAAGTATATCAATAAATCTGGAAAAGTATTCCTTAGTGAAAAGGCAAATACGAGGTTAATGAAACCCAGTACAATTATGGGAGAACCTTGTTATGTAGCTGAACAAGGATTTGAATCTCCTGATGATGAATATTTGTTTGGTTTAGGACAATTTCAAGATGGATTATATAATTTGAAAAACGCTACTCGTAAATTAATTCAAGTTAATTCACAAATTGCAATTCCATTTTTGGTTTCGAATAAAGGATATGGTTTATTATGGCATCAATATGGTTTGACGTATTTTAATCCAAGTAATCAAAATATTCCGTTGGTTAAAAACGATATAAAAGACGGTGAAAAAGGTGAAGTAGAAGTAACAACTACCTCAGGAACACAGCGCGTTTCACAACAACAATCAATATATTCAGGTAGTTTTTCAGTAGCTAAAGAGGGTGAATATTCAGTAATGCTTGATCTTGGAGATATGGACAGCCGCCATTTAGTATTGATTGATGGTATTGATGTAATTAATCAATCCAATTTATGGCTTCCACCTGCAGTGAGTAAATTAGTGAACTTAAAAGTAGGCGAACATACAGTAAAAGTCGTTTGCAAATCAAGTAATACTCCAACTCTTGGTTTAAAACTTTCTAATAATGAAACGGTTTTTAATTCTCCCAACGCTAAATCACTTGATTATGTGGTTTTTGCAGGAAAAGATACGGATGAAATTATAGCGAATTATCGTAATCTTTCAGGAAATGTACCGATGTTACCAAAGTGGGCTTTCGGGTTTTGGCAATGTCGAGAACGATATACTTCTGGAGAGCATTTGGTTTCTACCATCAAAGAATTTAGAAAGCGTAATTTACCTGTGGATGTAATAGTGCAAGATTGGCAATATTGGGGCAAATACGGATGGGGAGTGCCTAAATTTGATGAAACACATTATCCTGAACCAGAGAAATTTATAAAAGAATTACACAATTTGAATACTCATTTTTCTGTATCTGTTTGGGAAAATTTGAATAAAGAATCTGAAATCGCAAAAGAATATTTATCCAAAAATTTATTTATTCCGAATAGCCCTTGGATCGATATTTATAATCCAGAAGCTCAAAAAACACATTGGAACGCTCTGAATACTAATTTATTTTCATTGGGTGTAGATTCTTGGTGGATGGATGCTACTGAACCTGAAAATGATGGATTAAGAGGAAAACAAACCTATTTTGGATTGGGAGATTTTTATAGATTGACTTATCCTTTATTTGTTAGTAAAGCCGTTTATGAAGGGCAAAGAAATACAAATCCAGAAAAAAGAGTTGCCATTCTTACGCGTTCTGCATTTTTAGGTCAGCAGCGTTATGGTACAATCAATTGGTCCGGGGATATAGGTTGGAATTGGGACACTTATAAACGTCAAATAGTAGCAGGATTAAATTATAATCTTACTGGAATGCCCTATTGGACTACCGACATAGGTGGCTTTTTCCGTCCAGGGGCTGGGCAATATACCGATGAAAAGTATCGCGAAATACTTACGCGTTGGTTTCAATGGGGAGCTTTCAACCCAATATTTCGTATACATGGTTACCAAACTGAAACTGAACCTTGGAAATATGGTGAAAAAGTTGAAAGTAATATGAGAACGATGCTGAATCTTAGATATCAATTGATGCCATATATTTATTCTGAAGCTTGGCAGATTTCTAGCAATAATTCTACTTTGATGAGGCCATTAATTATGGATTTTAATGATGATACAACTGCTGTAAGTCAAGCCTACGAATATATGTTTGGAAAAGCATTCTTGATAGCACCAGTTACAGCACCTAATGTTACTGATTGGAATGTTTATTTACCAAAGCAAAACGCTTGGTATGATTTCTGGACTGGCAAACGATTTGAAGGAGGGCAAACAATTTTAACTCCAGCTCCTTTAGATAAAATTCCCGTGTTTGTAAAAGAAGGTTCAATTGTGCCTATGGGGAGTGTAGTACAAAATACCCAAACCACGCAAGATGTTCTTGAAATTCGAATTTATACCGGCAAAGATGCAACCTTTACATTGTATGATGACGAAGGGGATAATTACAATTATGAAAAAGGAAAACACATCGAAATTCCTATAATTTGGAACGAAAAGAATCAAACCCTAACTTTTGGAAATCAAGTTGGTAATTATAAGGATGAAATAGATACTTATACTATGAACATGGTATGGGTAACAGGAGATCAGAATGATATAATTGCCAAAACTGTAAAATATATTGGAAAAAAAATTGTAGTAAAAAAATAAATACAATTAAAAAATGAAAGTAAAAAGATAAGAATGAATACGCTATTAATCACAATTAAAAAATTAACCCAAAACCATGAAAAATAAAATTATTTTCTTTTTTTCTTGCTTTGTTATAATTATGCAAACGGTTGCTTTTGCACAAGAAAAAAAAGCAGAAAATCCATTGATTTATGCTGATGTTCCAGATATGTCAATAATTAGAGTAGGCGATATTTACTATATGAGCAGCACTACAATGCACATGAATCCAGGGGTGCCAATTATGAAATCTACTGATTTAGTAAATTGGAAATTGGTTAATTATGTTTATGAAACATTAGAAGATAATAATGATAGACTCAATTTAGATAATGGAAAAAACGATTATGGAAGAGGTTCTTGGGCTAGTTGTTTACGCTACCATAATGGAATTTATTATGTGAGTACTTTTTCAGGTACAACTGGCAAAACATACATTTATTCAACAAAAAACATAGAAAATGGACCTTGGAAAAAAATAGTTTTAAATAGCTCTTACCACGATCATTCTATTCTTTTTGATGATGATGGTAAAATTTATATGGTTTGGGGAGCTGGAAAACTTCAAATTATAGAGTTGAATAGTGATCTTTCAGGTGTAAAAGAAGAAACTAAAAAAGTTTTGATTGAAAATGCGAGTGCTCCTGCGGGCGACAATATTATGCTAAATTCAGAAGGTTCTCAACTATTTAAATTAAAAGGAAAATACTATTTATTTAATATTTGTTGGCCACGAGGAGGAATGCGTACTGTAATTATTCATCGTGCCGATAACATCAATGGCCCTTGGGAAGGGAAAGTTGGATTACAAGATTTAGGTGTTGCACAAGGAGGACTTATTGATACTCCAGATGGCAGATGGTTTTCTTATTTATTTAAAGATAATGGAGGCGTTGGCCGTATTCCTTATTTAGTTCCTGTTAAATGGGAAAATGGCTGGCCAATTTTAGGAGAAAATGGTAAAGTTCCTGAATATTTAGATTTGCCTTCTAGCAAAGGATTAATTCCTGGGATCGTAAATTCTGATGAATTTAATCGTAAAAAAAGTGATAAAGATTTGCCTTTAGTTTGGCAGTGGAATCATAATCCAGATAATTCGATTTGGTCCGTTAGAGAGCGAAAAGGCTATCTAAGATTAAAAACAGCTAGAATAGATAGCAGTTTTGTTCAAGCTAAAAACACATTAACACAACGTACTATTGGGCCAGTTTGTTCAGGTTCAACTTCTTTGGACGTTTCTAAAATGAAAGAAGGAGACATTGCAGGACTTTCTTTGTTACAAAAAGAATATGGATTGATAGCTGTCAAAATTGAAAATGGATCTAAAAAAATTGTAATGATTGATGCTGCAAAAGGAATTCCGAAAGAAATGGCAAGTATTCCTTTAAATCAAGACAAAGTGTACTTTAAAGCAGAATGTGATTTTAAAGACAAAGCAGATAAAGGGAATTTTTATTATAGTTTAGACGGGAACAAATGGATTCCTATTGGAAGCACGGTAAATTTACCTTATACACTTCCTCATTTTATGGGATACCGATTTGGATTGTTTAATTATGCGACTAAAAACATTGGTGGATGCGCTGATTTTGATTATTTCCATATTGATGATAAAATTTCAAAAATGAATTAGTTTATCTCTTCAATTCTTAAAAAAAATATTAATTATTAAATTTAATTCTAATATATAAATTATGAAAATTAGTTATTTATGCGTCATAGGTTTATTTTCAATATTTAACTTAAATGCACAACAGTATCCTTTTAGGGATCCGTCTCTTACTTCAGAAGCACGAGCAAAAGATTTAATTTCACGATTAACGCTTGTAGAAAAAGCATCATTAATGTGTGATCAAAGTGATGCTATACCAAGACTTGGAATCAAAAAATTCAATTGGTGGAGTGAAGCTTTGCATGGCTATGCTAATAATGATAATGTTACTGTTTTTCCAGAACCTATAGGTATGGCAGCCTCATTTGATGATCAATTATTGTATCGTGTATTTGATGCAGTTTCTGATGAAGCAAGAGCTAAATACAATCAATGGATTAAAGGCGGAAATGAGAACAAACGTTTTTTGAGTCTTTCAGTTTGGACACCTAATGTCAATATTTTTAGAGATCCACGATGGGGGCGTGGTCAGGAAACCTATGGTGAAGACCCTTACCTTACTTCTCGAATGGGCGTTTCAGTGGTTAAGGGTTTACAGGGACCGGCAGATGCTAAATACCGCAAACTTTTAGCCTGCGCAAAACATTATGCGGTTCACTCAGGACCTGAATGGAGTAGACATGAATTGAATTTAAATAATGTAAATCCTCGCGAATTGTATGAAACCTATTTGCCGGCATTTAAATCACTGGTGCAGGATGCCGATGTGCGTGAGGTAATGTGTGCTTATCAACGTTTAGATGATGAACCTTGTTGCAGTAATAAGCGACTTTTGCAACGAATTCTTCGCGATGAATGGGGATATAAATACCTAGTCGTTTCAGATTGTGGTGCCGTTACCGATTTTTATACTACGCATAAAGTTTCTTCTGATGCAGTACACGCCGCATCCAAGGCCGTCTTGGCAGGAACTGATGTCGAATGTGTATGGGAAAAATATCCATTTAAAGATTTGCCAGAAGCTGTTGCAAAAGATTTAATAAAAGAAGAAGATATTAATAAAAGTTTGCTTCGCGTTTTAATTGGGCGTTTTGATTTGGGTGAGATGGATGACGACGCGATTGTGCCTTGGGCTCAAATTCCAGCCTCTGTTCTTAATAGTAAAGAACACCAACAATTAGCACTTGAAATGGCTCAAAAGTCAATGACGCTATTACAAAATAAGAATAACATTCTCCCTTTGAACAAAGCAATTAATAAAGTAGCAGTTATAGGTCCAAATGCGGACAATGAACCTATGTTGTGGGGAAATTATAATGGAACACCTGTTAAAACAATTACCATTAAAGACGGAATAGAATCAAAAATAGATGTAAATAAAATCTTTTATGATAAAGCCTGTGATTTAGTAGAGGATAAAGTAACACAATCTTATTTTGACCAATTTTCATTTGAAGGAAAAAAAGGAATGAAAGTCACCTTTTGGAATAATCCCAACAGAGAGGGAAATAGTGTAATATCTCAGCAAATTTTGTATCCTATAAAAATTACTACTGCTGGTCAGCACGAGTTTGCTTCGGGAGTTAAATTAGAAGGTTTCTCGGCAAAATATGAATCCGAATTTACAGCTAAAGCAAATGATACTCTTGTTTTTAAAACAGGTGCTACAGGATCATTTGAATTAGTAGTTGATGGAAAATCAATTGCAAAATATACCAATTGGCGCACCGTTCCGGGGAAAATTTCTTTTGCGGTTGAGGCTGGAAAAAAATACAAAATCGAAATTCTTTTTGCTCAATCAAACAACTGGCAAGCCAATCTTGAATTTGATTTCGGAAAAGAATATGCTATAGATTTTAGTACCTTAATTCAAAAATTGAAAGGAATTGATACCGTTGTTTTTGTTGGTGGACTTTCTACATTACTAGAAGGTGAAGAAATGCCTGTTTCTCTTCCAGGCTTCAAAGGTGGAGATCGAACTAATATCGAGCTTCCTGCTGTTCAAAGAATGTGTTTAAAAGAGCTTAAAGCTGCAGGTAAAAAAGTAATTTTTGTAAACTGTTCTGGGTCTGCAATTGCATTAACACCTGAGACAGCAAGTTGTGATGCTATTTTACAAGCTTGGTATCCAGGAGAAGCTGGAGGTCAGGCTGTTGCTGATGTTCTTTTTGGGGATTATAACCCAGCAGGAAAATTACCTATTTCATTCTATAAAAACTCTGATAGTTTGAAGGACTTTGAAGATTATTCAATGAAAGGACGTACGTATAGATACACAACAGATGTTTTATTTCCTTTTGGTTTTGGTTTAAGTTACTCCCAATTTAATATTGGATCAGGCAAATTGAGCAAGTCAACTATAAAATCAAATGAAAATACGCAGTTAAGTTTTCCAATACAAAATATTAGTAAACGCAACGGAACTGAGATTGTTCAGGTATATGTTCACAAATTAAATGATCCTGACGGGCCATTAAAAACATTAAAAGCTTTTAAACGAATCGATTTAAAAGCAGGAGAAAAACAAAATGTAACTATCAATTTACCTGCTTCATCCTTTGAATTTTATGATTCTAAAATCACAGGAATGAATGTAACTCCAGGAGAATATGAGGTGTATTATGGGAATAGTTCGGATGCCAAAGATTTAAAAATGACTAAAGTTTTTATTCAATAATTAAACTTAAAAAATGATTATGGTTAATAAAATAAAGAAGCGAGGCTGTTCTCAAATCAACGGAATTTTTCTAATGATTTTGGTGTTGATGATTCCTGTTTTGGTAATAAGTCAAAATAAAAAGAAAACAGATAAATCAGAACTTAAAAAAACTCAATACCGTAATCTTTTTAAAGAAGCTGGATATAGTCAAAAAGAAATCGACAAAAAATTGGCGAAAGCCTATTATGATGTTTTCGAAGGACCAAATCGAGTTTATTTTCAAGAAGGGGACTCTTTAGGCTATGTTTCTGATGTAAAAAATAAAGATGCTCGTACTGAAGGAATGTCTTATGGTATGATGGTAGCGGTTCAATTGGATAAAAAAGATGTTTTTGACCGTCTTTGGCGTTGGTCTGTAAAATACATGCAACACCAAACTGGCCCTAGAGAAGCCTATTTTGCTTGGAGTGTAAATCCTCAGACTAAAAGGCAAAACTCGCCAGGTTCTGCCTCAGATGGGGAATTGTATTATATAACTAGTTTGCTTTTTGCTTCTAATAAATGGGGCAATGATACAGGCATTAATTATTACAAAGAAGCCCGAAGAATATTGGATGCCATGTGGAAAAAAGATGGAACGGGTAACATATACAATCTAATTAATACAGAATACAAACAAATATCTTTTGTACCAGAAGGAGGAGGTTATAATTGGACAGATCCGTCTTATCATTTGCCTGCTTTTTATGAAGTTTGGGCATTGTATGCCAAAGATGGTCACGAACAATTTTATAAAGAATGTGCCGATGTTTCTCGCGAGTTTTTGCACAGAGCTTGTAATCCTATAACGAGTTTAAATGCAGATTATACAGAGTTTAGTGGAGAACCACATCCTACACCTTGGATGCCTGCAGGGTTTCGTTATGACTCTTGGCGAGTGCCAATGAACATTGCAATGGATTATACTTGGTTCGGAAAAGACAAAAAATGGCAAGAAGAATATGCTAAGAAATTTCAAAATTTCCTTAGATCCAAAGGATTAGAAACATACGATGACCAGTTTAATTTAGATGGTTCTACTCCAGAGTTTATTCTTAAAGCAGGATCGGTGAAAAAGCTAAGACATTCTATAGGTTTGGTTTCAACTGCTGCAACCGCATCACTTATAAATAATGATAAAGCAAGTTTAGATTTTGTTCATGCTGTATGGAATGCCAAACTAGAACCTTATGAAGATGGGTATTTTGACCCTTATTATGACGGTCTAATGCATTTGTTTAGTCTAATGCACCTTAGTGGCAAATACCAAATAATTCAACCAAATAATCAATAAGATGTGTTTAAATTTCAAAAGCAACAATGTCTTCAATTAAAAAAGCTTTAACCAAAATTAACCATGAAAAAAATAATTTCAACCATTGTATTGTTTTTTATGTGCAACATAATAATTTTTGCACAAAAAATTGAAAAAGAAGGCCCAAAAGGATTTGACCAAGAAAGAACAGCTATTGCTCATGGAAAAATAGATACTATTGTCTATGTTTCAAAAACGGTTGGTACTACTAGAAAAGCTTTGGTTTATACTACTCCAGGTTTTTCAAAGAATGAAAAATACCCAGTACTTTATCTTTTACACGGAATTGGTGGCGATGAAAAAGAATGGTTAAAAGGGGGTTCTCCACAAATAATTTTGGACAACTTATTTGCCGAAGGAAAAATTAAACCGATGATAGTAGTGATGCCTAACGGTCGCGCTATGAAAGATGACCGAGCCACAGGCAACATTATGGCTCCGGATAAAGTTCAAGCTTTTGCCACTTTTGAAAGAGACCTTTTGGATGATTTAATTCCCTTTATCGAAAAAACCTATCCAACTTTGACCGATAGAGAGAACCGTGCCATTGCTGGACTTTCTATGGGAGGAGGACAGTCGTTAAATTTTGGTTTGGGTAATTTGGATACATTTGCTTGGGTAGGAGGTTTTTCTTCTGCACCAAATACTAAAACACCTCAAGAATTAGTGCCAAATCCAGAAGAGACAAAGCGTAAACTAAAACTCCTTTGGATTTCTTGTGGTGATGCTGATGGATTACTAAATTTTAGTAAACGCACTCATGAATATTTACTTCAAAACAATGTGCCTCATGTTTATTATTTAGAACCAGGTGGACATGATTTTAAAGTTTGGAAAAATGGACTTTATATGTTTTCTCAATTTTTGTTTAAACCTGTTGCTGTTTCATCATTAAGTAAATACACAATTATAGATACAACTTCTGATATTCAAAATGCAAAGTAGTATTAAGTGCTTAAACAATATACAAATTTAAAAAAAAGCGAATACAATTATTTACCCAAATTTAAAAACGATGACTACATTTTTAGAATTAAATAAAACAAAAAAAATACTGGCTTTAGGAATATTATTCCTTTTTAATTTTGCACCAGCAATAGCTCAAAAACCAATAATTCAAACAAAATTTACAGCCGATCCTGCGCCAATGGTTCATAATGATACCATATTTCTTTATACCTCGCATGATGAAGATGATGCCACAGGTTTTAAAATGCTTGATTGGTTACTTTATACATCAACCGATATGGTCAATTGGACGGATCATGGAGTAGTTGCTTCTCTAAAAAATTTCACTTGGGCAAAACAAGATAATGGGGCTTGGGCGGTGCAGTGTATTGAACGCAATGGCAAATTTTATCTCTACTGTCCTATGCACGGTGGAGGTATTGGAGTTTTAGTTTCAGATAGTCCTTATGGGCCATTTAAAGATCCAATAGGGAAGAAACTGATTAATGATGATCACGTTTGGAACGATATAGATCCTACTCTATTTATTGATGATGATGGTCAGGCTTATTTATATTGGGGAAATCCAGATTTGTATTACGTAAAACTAAATGAAGATATGATTTCATACTCAGGAGAAATCGTAAAAGAACCTACAAAACCTAAAAATTATCAAGAAGGGCCATGGGCTTGGAAAAAAAATAAACATTATTATATGGCTTATGCCTCTACCTGTTGTCCAGAAGGGATTGGCTATGCGATGAGTAATTCTCCTTTAGGACCATGGGAATACAAAGGAATGATTATTGACGCAAGTAAAAAAACGAATGGTAACCATCCTGGAATAATCGATTATAAAGGCAAATCATATTGTTTTGGTTTTGGTTATGACTTGCTTAAACAGGAAACGACGGTGCATTCTGAGAGACGTTCTATAGATGTGGATGTTATGAATTATAACGAAGATGGCACGATTCAAAATCTTCCTTATTTTACAAATGATGGACCAGAACAGATAGAAACATTAAATCCTTTTAGACGCATTGAAGCAGAAACAATGGCTTGGAGTAAAGGAGTTAAAACTGATAAAAGCAAAGAAACAGGAATGTATGTAACCCAAATTAATAATGGTGATTTTATTCAAGTGAGAGGAGTGGATTTTGCAGATGGGGCTAAAAAAATGGAGATTATTGCAGCGTCTTTAAATGCAGGAACAGTTGAAGTACGTTTAGATAAAGAAGATGGTGACATTATTGGTATTAGTAAAATTGAAAATACTGGCGGATGGCAAAACTGGAAAACATTTAAAACCAAAGTAAAAAAAGTAAGTGGTGTTCATGATTTGTTTTTTGTTTTCAAAGGAGGACAAGGTGACTTATTCAATTTTGACGCATGGAAATTCAGTAAATAGATAAAAATGAAAAAATTAATTGTTTTATACTGCTTGATAATTGCTTCGGCAGTTTATTCGCAAAACACAATGTCAGTTTCCAGTCCTAATGGAGAACTGACATTAAATGTATTGGTCAAAAGTGGTCAACCTATATATTCCGTTACTTATAAAGGAGGAATTGTACTAGAAGATTCTCCATTAGGATTAATAACTAATGAAGGAGATTTTACCACCAATATGAATTTTGTAAATTCAACTACTGGTAAAGTGGAGGAAACCTACAATCAAACAAAAATCAAACAATCTCAGGTAAGTTATAAAGCAAACACTTTAAACTGTTTATTTACCAATGCTCAAGAACACAAAATCGCTATTTTGTTTCAACTGAGTAATAATAATATTGCTTTTAGATATGAAATACCTTCATGGGGAGATACCAAAGTTTGTGTGGTTACCGAAGAGAAAACAGGGTATAGATTCCCAATATCTACGACAACATTTCTTTCTCCGATGATGAAACCAATGACTGGATTTGCTCGCACTGCTCCTAGTTATGAAAGCGGTTACGAGGCCGATACTCCATTAGATAAAACAACATCATCTGAAGGTTACGTTTTTCCGGGGCTTTTTCATCTAGGTAATAAAGGGTGGGTTTTGCTTTCAGAAACGGGAGTTAGTAGTTTGTATACCGCCTCACATTTGAGTGCTTACAAAGAGGGATTATATACGGTTGAATATCCAAATCCGAAACAAAATAATGGTTTTGGAAGTTCAGGAGCACAAATTAGTCTTCCAGGAGTAACACCTTGGAGAACCATTACTGTTGGTGAAACATTAAAACCAATTGTCGAAACAACGATTCCTTTTGATGTTGTCAAACCACTTTACGAGCCTTCACAAGACTATAAATTCGGTCGTGGTTCTTGGAGTTGGATTGTTTGGCAAGACAATAGTATGAATTATCAAGATCAAGTTAAATATATTGACTTGGCTGCAGCTATGAAGTTTGAATACATCCTAATTGATGCGTGGTGGGATGAAAGAATTGGCTACGAAAAAATGAAAGAATTGATTCAATATGCCAAATCCAAAAATGTTGAGGTGCTCTTGTGGTATAATTCTAATGGATCTGCAAACGATGCTTTTATGACGCCTCTCAATAAAATGAATACTGCTATTGCTCGAAAAAAGGAGATGAAATGGCTCAAAGAGGCAGGCGTTAAAGGACTTAAAGTTGACTTCTTTGGAGGTGACAAACAAGAAACAATGAAATTGTATGAAGATATTCTTTCAGATGCTAATGATTATGGCTTAATGATTATTTTCCATGGAGCTACTCTTCCTCGTGGTTGGGAAAGAATGTATCCCAATTATGTGGGAAGTGAAGCCGTATTAGCATCCGAAATGCTTATTTTTTCGCAGGATGTTCGTGAAAAAGAAGCTTATTTTGCTTCATTACATCCTTTTATTCGAAATGCAGTGGGAAGCATGGAATTTGGGGGTGTATTATTGAATAAATATTTAAACAAAGGAAATCAAAAAGGACAGGAACGATTAACTACTGATTCTTTTCAATTGGCAACAAGCGTACTTTTTCAAAACCCTGTTCAAATGTTTGGTCTTACTCCCGATAATCTTGAAGATGTACCGGCCTTTGAATTGGATTTTTTGAAAACTATTCCAACCACTTGGGATGAGACCGTTTTTATTGATGGTTGTCCAGGTAAATACAGTGTAATTGCTCGCAGAAAGGATCAAAAATGGTATGTTGCAGGAATAAATGCTGAAAAAACAACAAAAGTTTTAAAACTCAAATTGCCAATGCTTGCTGGTCAAAATGTAGTTATGTACAATGATAAGGTCGATAAAGAAACCTATACCACAAGCGTGAAAGTTTCTAAAAAGGGAGAATCATCAATAACGATACAACCTAATGGAGGATTTATATTAACAAACTAGAACAAAATGAAACATACTTATAAAATAGTAGCAACACTTATAATTCTTTTAAAATGTGCAATAGGAGAAGCTCAAAATCCTATTGTACAAACCAATTATACTGCCGATCCGGCTCCGATGGTATATAATGGTAAAGTGTATCTCTACACAAGCCACGATGAAGATGAATCCACTTGGTTCACTATGAATGACTGGCGATTATATACCACAGAAGATATGGTCAATTGGACGGACCATGGACCTGCATTGTCCTATAAAGAGTTTAGTTGGGCCAAAATGAATGCTTGGGCTCCTCAATGTATTGAGCGAAAAGGTAAATTTTATTTGTATGTACCCAATACAACCAGAGAAGGGAAAGGTGCTATAGGAGTGGCAGTTGCCGATAGTCCTTATGGACCATTTATTGACCCATTAGGAAAACCTTTAGTTTCTAATAGCAATGCAGATATAGACCCAACCGTTTTTATTGATGATGATGGTCAGGCTTATTTATTTTGGGGTAATCCGGTTTGCTATTATGTAAAGTTGAATGAGGATATGATTTCTTATGATGGTGAAATTAAGCAAATACCTAATACAATAGAAGCATTTGGTAAACGAGAAGGAAAAGTGAATGAACAAAGACCAACGACTTATGAAGAAGGGCCATGGATGTATAAACGCAATAATCTCTATTATTTGTTTTTTGCTGCAGGACCAATATCAGAACATATTGGTTATTCAACCAGTAAAAGTATAACAGGACCTTGGAAATATCAAGGTGTTGTTATGCCTACACAAGGTGGTTCTTTTACAAATCATCCTGGAATTATCGATTTTAAAGGGAAAAGTTATTTTTTCTACCATAATGCTGGATTGCCTGGAGGTACTGGTTTTACCCGTTCTGTATGTGTAGAAGAACTTAAATTTAATAAAGATGGTACTATTATTCAGATGAATATGACCGAAGGAATCAAACAGAGCATAAGTCCGCTAAATCCCTATGCAAAAACTGAAGCAGAAACTATTGCTTGGTCTGAAGGAGTAAAGTCAATGAAAAATGATGTAGTTGGTAATTTTATTACGGCAAAATACGATAATGCTTATACCAAAGTAAAAGAGGTAGATTTCCGTAAAGAAGGGGCTTCAAAATTTACTGCACGAATCGGTACAACTCATAACGGAAATGTATCAATGGAAATAAGATTAGATAGTAAAGATGGAGAGCTAATTGGAACTGTTAGAGTACCAATGACTGGAGGAAATGACAGATGGGCATTACAGACAATTGATATTAAAAAAGTATCAGGAATTCACGATTTGTATTTTATTTTCAAAGGAAAAGCTGCAAGTCAGATTTTGTACTTCGATTATTGGATGTTTTCCAAATAGAATGTTTTTAAATAAAAAATAGTCGGTTGCTTGCTAAAGCTTAGCATATGATTTAATAAACTATAGAATACATAGAATAAAATAATAATAATAAGATTAACTAATAAAAATAACTAACTAAGATTTAATGTAATGAAAAACACAAAAACGCTTCTATTAATAATCATAACTCTGTTCTCGTTTTCGGGAGCTAAAAGTCAAAGCAAGTCAAAAAATAATGCGCCATTATTTTCTAATTTCACTTATCAAGGGGATGATAAGGTCTATACAGATAATCCATTAAAAGCGGATGAATTTTATACGCCTATTTTACAAGGATGTTACCCAGATCCAGCTATTACTAGAAAAGGAGATGATTATTATATGGTTTGTTCCTCATTTGCTATGTTTCCAGGAGTACCTGTTTTTCACTCTAAAGATTTAGTAAACTGGACCGATTTGGGAGGAGTATTAAATGATGTTACCCAATTCAATCCTCACGATACTGGTATTAGTGCTGGTGTTTATGCACCAGGTATCACCTACAATCCTCATAATGATACTTTTTATATGATTGTAACAGCCTTTTCAGGAGGGTTGAATAATATTATTGTAAAAACAAAAGACCCTATGAAAGGTTGGGGAAATCCAATTAAACTTGATTTTGGAGGTATAGATCCTTGTATTTTTTTTGATGATAATGGTAAAGGGTATATCGTTCACAACGATGCACCGGATAAAGGTAAAGAACTTTATAATGGTCATCGTGTGATTAAAATTTGGGAATATGATGTTGAAAATGATAAAATAATTCCTGGAACAGACAAGATTATAGTAGATGGAGGAACAGATCTTGCCAAAAAACCAATTTGGATTGAAGCTCCACATATGTACAAAAAGGACGGAAAATACTTTTTAATGTGTGCCGAAGGTGGTACTGGAGGATGGCATAGTGAAGTTATCTTTAAAAGTGATAGTCCAAAAGGACCGTTTATCCCAGCACCAAGCAATCCAATACTTACACAAAGATATTTTGAAAAAGACAGAAAAAACAAAGTAGATTGGGCTGGTCACGCCGATTTAGTAAAAGGACCTGGAGATAAATACTACGGAGTTTTCTTAGCAGTAAGACCAAACGAAAAAAACAGAGTAAATACAGGTCGTGAAACGTTTATTTTACCAGTAGATTGGTCTGGAGAATTTCCAGTTTTTGAAAAAGGTTTAATTCCTTTGGAACCAAAATTAAAAATGCCAAATGGGGTTACAGAAAATAAAACAGGGAAAGAAGGATTTTTTCCTAATGGTAATTTTACTTTCAAAGATAATTTCACTTCAAGTAAATTGGATTATCGTTGGATTGGTCTAAGAGGACCTCGTGAACAATTCATCACAACTACAAAAAAAGGATTGACTATTAATCCTTTTGCGACCAATATAAAAGAGATGAAACCTACGTCAACTTTGTTTTATCGTCAGCAACACAATAGCTTTTCATTGACAACTACCATTGATTACAAACCAAAATCAGATAAAGATTTGGCAGGCGTTGTAGCATTGCAAAATGAAGGTTCTAATTATGTTTTTGGAATTACAATGAAGGACAAAGACTATTATGTGGTACTGCAAAAGAATCAAAAAACAAGAAGAGATGCAGCAATAAACTCTACAATTGTGGCTAGCGCTAAAATTGATCTTAAGAAACCAGTGCAATTACAAATAAAAGCCAAAGGAGATGAATATGTATTTAGTTATTCACTTAACGGAGTTGATTTTATTAGTGTTGGAGGAACTGTTTCGGGAGATATTTTATCTACTGATGTAGCAGGTGGTTTTACAGGTTGTTTATTAGGATTGTATGCTACTTCAGCAAATGATGCACAACCTGA
Organism: Flavobacterium sp. UBA5153; assembly: GCA_002413745.1. Classification (GTDB taxonomy): domain Bacteria; phylum Bacteroidota; class Bacteroidia; order Flavobacteriales; family Flavobacteriaceae; genus Flavobacterium. Next base: position 24,080 of record DHXP01000020.1, read on the forward strand.
ATAATAATTGTATTAATTATAAATTGGTCAGGTGTGATATATAGTTCGTGATGATAATTCTCATTATAAAAAATTGCAATAAAATATAACAAATAATTTTTCAACAAATTTTCTTTGTTATATTTTATTGCATTAAATCATAGCTGTCCGAACATTTTCAAAAAACCAAATTATAAGCGTATAACCAACTATTAATCATTGCTTTAGTTTAAGAAAAGGCGATTTCAGGATCTAAATTATTTTTTATGCTTCTAAATTTCATAGTTTGTTGACAAGGATTAGGCATATCCTTATTCTTTTGCCTTCCCTTCTTGACTGTGTCTGTTTATTGCATTTACAATATAATCTAATCCTTGATATTGAATTAGGCATATTCTAATCAAAGTTACACAGTGTCCAAATTTATGCTTTACTGTACTAATAGTTCTACGAATCAATTCGAGTATAAAATAGGTAATCAATCCTATGAATATTTGAGACTTACAGGCATTCTTACTTGTTCCAAGAAAGGTTTTTATCTGTAAATTTTGTTTTATAAGTTTGAAAAAGGTTTCAATAAGCCATCTTCTTCGGTATAATTATGCAATGGTGGCAGCAGACCACACCATATTGTTTGTTATCAATTCGACTGTCCGATTGTCTTGGGGTATAAAAACTGCGACTCTTCTCATTAAAATATCCTTCATTCCTGCCGCCTGAGCAGAGGCACTTTTGAATTTTATAATTTCGTCTTTTAGAATATGCTCGTCTTTATCCTTAGGCAATACCATTTCAATAACGGATTCGTAAAGAATATCGAATTGATACGGGTACTTGGTGGTTTTTGTCATCAATTCTTGTTTGGAAGAGTTTAAAATCAAAATATCCTCTGTCGTCAACCACTATGGTATCTTTCTCATATCGAAAATTATCGCATCCTCTTCGGTTGCTCACTTTGGCTTGGGTTATATTAATCATATCAGGAACCATTGTAGCTTCATCTAGGCTCACATGAGCCTTAATCCCCCCTTTAGCTGTCCGAAAGTTTGCCGAGTCAAATAAACTCAAACACACACACTCATTGTCGTGGTATCGATTATCTTTATATTCTTGCCTTTAATCTCTTGAATTGCTTTGTGACTATTCCGATGAAAGTGGACACCTCATTCCGGAGCAAAGTGTACAGTAGTTTTGATGATGATTTCTTGTGTTAAAATTAGACAAAAATTCTTATTGCTTTTTCATTTTTTTTCTCATGGATTCTCCCTTGAGTTCAAAGCGGATTGCCGAGTGAATAATCCAATCCAAAATGGCATGGGTAATTATTGGCGGATTAACAAGTTCTATGATTCTGACACTGTTTGTAGTGCCAAGCATGTATCTTATTATTGATAATCTTTTAAGAAAGACAACCGGAAAAAGAAAAAAGAATGTCTAAACTTAAAATCTCACAAATTTGCTTTTGTATTGTAAAAACTAAAGATTATATTCACCATACTATATTGTTAGCGGTCATTGTAACAAGACGAACCTGAATGACAACGATAGAACAAAAAATACAAACTTGCGGACTTGTGACAGAATTGACTGGCTCTCAAACTGACAATTTTGAAATCATACAAAAATATTGGATAACCTTTAATGAAGAACTATAAAAACGACATTCTAAATAAAATTTGCTATACTGAACTTGTATATGAAAGGATAAATAAAAAACTGAACAGTGAATTTTCAAAAATGGGAATTGAAAAAAAACTTTTCGACATCATCACAGAAACCAACGAAATAAATTTTCAAAAAACAGGAAAAAATATTTATGTAACAAATAGTGAAAGAAATATTAGAATAATTCAATTTCTAAAGAATTAGTTACAATTTATGGAGAATTAAATTTGAAAATTGAAAATTAATTGTAGATTTGACACTTATTATTTGTTTTATGATTATTATGAAAAACCTTTTCAGCAAAAAAGAACTATGAAAACATATCAAAATTTAATAATTGGCTTATTTTTTACCTTAAGTAATGCATCATATTCCCAAACGGTGAAATGGATTAAAAGTAATGAAGGAAATTATTGGCAGGAGAAAAAAATAGCATTAAAAAAAAAGACTGAAGGTAAACCAGATATTGTGGTTGAAAGCGAAAAAGAACTCCTTACTTTTAAGGCATGGGGAACCTGCTTCAATGAGTTGGGCTGGGATGCCCTTAATCTGCTTCCACAATCACAAAGAGAATCGGTTTTAAAACAGCTTTTTTCACAAGATGGTGATCTTCGATTCAATTTGGGGCGCTTCTCGATGAATGCTAATGACTATTCACGAAACTGGTACAGTTCAGATGAGGTAGACGGGGATTTTCAACTCAAAAACTTTAATATTGACCGGGACAAGACTACCCTGATTCCCTATATCAAAGCAGCTCAAAATTATAATCCAAACATGACTTTCTGGATTTCACCATGGTCTCCTCCATCTTGGATGAAAATAAACCATTACTATTCCGTTCGCAGCGATAAGCAATTCAATACTATGTCACCTCTCTCGGATGTTGCACTTTATGAAGATAATAAGGAAAAAGACGTAAAGGTTTTTCCTAATCAGTTCACTGTAAATGATTATTTTATACAAGATCCCAGATACTTAAAAGCTTATGCTGATTATTTCTGTAAGTTTATTGATGCTTACCGTGAGCAAAAGATTCCAATCAATACGGTAATGTACCAAAACGAAGCTTACAGCTATACTGTTTATCCAGGCTGTGCATGGACAGCAGAAGGAACTATACGTTTTAATACCGAATATCTTGCACCTGCGTTAAAAGAGAAGCATCCAGAAGTTTCTCTCTATCTTGGAACAATTAATACCGATAGATATGACGTGATTGATGAAATTCTTTCTGACCCGCGAATGTCTGAAACAATAAAAGGGATTGGTTTCCAGTGGGAAGGTGGAAAAATACTTCCGCGCATTCGGGAAAAATATCCTCAATATAATTATGTGCAGACAGAAAGCGAGTGCGGCTGGGGTTCTTTTGACTGGAAATCGTCTGAACATACTTTTGGGCTGATAAATCATTATTTAGCAAATGGCTGTACCGAATACACTTTTTGGAATGCGATTTTAGCGGATGATGGTGTCAGCGGATGGGGATGGAAACAAAATGCACTTATCCGTGTAGATTCAAAAACTAAGACAGTCACTTATACGCCAGAATATTATGCGGTAAAGCATTACGCACATTATGTATCTCCGGGTTCCAGACTCCTTTCATACAAAGAATCAGGCGAGGATAAAAAGCCAATCCTGGTTTTTAGTACACCAGAAGGCAAAACGATTATTATCGCAGGAAATTTTCAAGATAAAGAGCAAAAGTTAGTAGTGAAGTCAGGTGCGGTTTTTTTAGACTTGATGCTTGATGGTCATTCCTTAAATACATTTGAAATCAGTAAATAGTTGAAAATGTATCTCAATTAAATCGGTTAAATATTCAGCCTGCTTTTAGTTATTAATAAATTATTTAGGGTAAAACAAAAGAAACATTGAGTCGTTTAAAATCAAGGAATGTAAAAGTTAATAGTTAAATACAAAATAACGATCTTATGATTTCGGTTTATTTAAGCTATTTTGATTTAAGGTCAATCTTAAAAAATTAAGATAGACCTTTTGCATTGGAATATACTGATCAGGTAGTAATTACTTTTATTAAGGTTAAATTTTGTTTGCTAAACTAAGGAAATAAAATGCTCTTCTTTTCAAACCTCTGTCAGCTCTCTTAAAATCTGGAAATCTTCAAGTAAAAGGTTCGAATTTTGTACCAAGGAGTTCACAAGTATATTGTAAAAACCTGTTAGCCTTTGATTTTACAGACTTTTTTATGGTTCGACTAATTTTATTTGTTTTTTATAAAATATGTAAACTACTGATTAATAACAAAATAAAGGTTTGAATTCTAATAGGTTGTGTTAAATTAAATTTGATATTAATGCTACCTAGATTTAAAGTAAAATCTATGGTTAAGATTCAGATAGAGCTAATTATATTTGATGGTTATATATTTGAATGTACTACACCAAAAAAAACCACTGTAATTATCATAATCAATACATTGACTAGTGTCATTATTACATAATTGATAACATAAGTAATTGGAACGATTTGTTGTCGCATTATTAAAAGGGCTTAATTATTTGTTTTTCAAATAATTATCTAAATTTATTTAAAAGTAAAATACGACATTATATCGTTTTTACTACTTATGCCTATTATTTCTAGCTCGATTGCTTCATTTGCTATTTCCATTTCTTTTGGTCAAAGAAATCAAATTGCCTAACTTCTATCATATCATCGTCTTTTATTGTTTTCATTTTGTTATTAATTTTATTGTATATAACCCGTTGGGTGTAATTAGTTTTTGATGATAATTTTCGTCAGTTCGAGTGATTTTCGATAGAAAATCGTATCGAGAACTAAAAAATTATTATTAAAAACGGTTCTCGATACATTTTTTGTTCCGTTTTACTACACAAAAAACACTCGAACTGACGTTTTTAATAATTGCACCCAACGGGTTTGTATATATTAATATTCTAACCCTTCTTAGTTTGGAAAGTCGAATGTTTTGGTCGAAAAATCCGTAATCTCGATGTCTTTTGAACTGTTTCATCAT
>DHXP01000003.1:0-37741 GCA_002413745.1 Flavobacterium sp. UBA5153
GCAAAATTTATGCTAGAAAACGATAACAATACCGGTAGTTATTTCAAATTAGTCCAATAAAAAGGGAACTAAATGAAATATACAGCGGCATTATACTATAACGATTGGACTAAAATATACTAACCAATGGTATAACATATAGAAACTAGGATTTAATATCCGGTATAACCATAAAAAAGCCTTTCCAATCAGGAAAGGCTCATTAATACAAAAGTATGTTTATTGCATCGAAATAACGATAAACTCACTACGCCTGTTAGCTTGATGTTCGGCTTCAGTACACTCTACGCCATCTGAACAGTGATTTACCAGTTGGGTTTCTCCGTAGCCTTTGCTTGTTAATCGGCTTAGTTCTATACCGTTTTTAACTAACCAGTCCATAGTTGCTTTAGCTCTTCGATTAGACAAATTTTCATTGTATTGAGCTGACGAACGACTGTCAGTATACGACCTAACGTCGACTTTCATTGCTGGATATCGTTTCATTATGGCAACAATTTTTTCGAGTTCAAAAGCGGCATCTTCCCGGATTAAAGACTTGTCTAAATCAAAATAAATAGTTGGAATATTAACTGCTTTGGCTAAATCAGTTCCAACTACAATTGGCTTGATGTGTTTCTCTAACGTCAGTGGCAAATCCGTTTTCCCTCTTGTATTGTCAATGTTAACATTCACTTCTTTAGTTTCGTAATCTTCTTTTTCAGCTCTTACATAATACGTTTTACCACATTCTACTTCAAAATTATATTTTCCGTTTTCATCAGATAAGCATTCTTTCAGTGATTGGAATTTTTCGTCAAACAGGCTTACTTTCACACTTGAAAGTATTGCAGTCGTTTCTTGATCGGTGATAATTCCGGCCAATCCTTGTTCGCAAGCAAGTTTGTGTATTTCAGTAAACTTATAAATATCATCATAGCCCAAACCGCCCGTTCTATTTGAAGTAAAAAACCCCTTACGGTTTTTGTCTATCATAAAAGCAAAATCATCTTGTGGTCCATTTACAGGAGCCCCTATATTTTGTACTTCTTTGAAAACGCCATCTTTTTCGATTTTGGCTACAAATATGTCCAACCCTCCGAGTCCTGGTCGACCATCACTGGCAAAATACAGTTCGTTGTCTTCACTAATAAATGGGAAGGTTTCCCTGCCTTCGGTATTGATTGTAGGACCAAGATTTGTTGGAGTACCAAAACTACCATCCTCGTTTACTGCTACTTTATACAAATCCGATTGCCCAAGTGTTCCTGGCATATCCGACGCAAAATACAATGTTTTTCCATCTGGGCTAAGGGCTGGATGTGCCGTGCTATATTGATTGCTATCGAATGGCAATTCGGTCACATTCCCCCAAGTACCCCCTTCCAGAGTAGCTTTGTAAAGTTTTAACAAGGTCATTTTTTGGGCGTCTTCTCCTTTTTTTCCATCCAAAAAGTTGTTTCTGGTAAAGTACATCGTTTTGCCATCTTTGGTGAAAACCGGTGTAGATTCGTGGAATTTTGAATTTATTTTATTTCCAAAATGTTTGGGTTTACTTAACGTGCCATCTTCTTTTAGATCTGAAGCATAAAAATTTGTGAAGGATTGATTAGTCCAAGCGAACACCCTTTTGGAAATGCTTCCTGTATCTCGCGCCGAGGCAAATACTAGTTTATTTCCTAAAAACGAACCTCCATAATCCGAATACTCGGAATTGATTCCAGCATCGGCAATGGTGTAACGCCCAGAATTGGCCTTGATTTCTTCGAGGTAATTTTTATGTTTTTCGAACAATTTGGCTCTTAGGTCATTTCCCGATTTCGCGTTGAATTGTTGCAGCATTTTATCGGCTTTAGCATAATCGCCTGTCGCTTTTAAGGATTGTGCGTATCTATAATAATACTCTGGTTCTTGCTCTTGATTCATTGCAAAAAGTTCTCCATACCATTTTGCCGCTTTTTCAAATCCGGCATTGAAATAATAGGCATTACCTAGCTTTTGAAACATTTTTTCATCTTTATACCCTTTTTCTGCCACACGTTCGTAAGTCGTGATTGCATCGACATAAGCATAATGGTCATACTGTTTATCAGCAACAGCCACTTTGTTTTTTTGTGAATATCCTTGCAAGGCAATAATGCTCAAAAGTGTACTATAAACGAGAGTTTTAATTTTCATGATAAGTGGTGTTAGAAGAATCTAGGAGATACTATTCTGTCATTTTTCTTAAACAATTCATAGCGCAGGAATATCTCGTGTGAACCTGAGTTGTAATTTGCCAGTTTTGTGGTGTCGAAATCGTACGAATATCCTATAAACCAGGAATCACTGGCTTGAAAGCCGGCCAAAGCGCTTATTGCCGCATCCCATCTATAAGAAATTCCAGCTGTAAATTTTTGGTTTATCAAAAAATTTCCTGATAAATCTATCTGCATTGGAGCACCTTGCACCATCTTGGCAAGCATCGACGGCTTAAATTTTACATCTTCATTCAAATCAAATATATGCCCTGCGATGAAATAATAATGGATACGTTGAGTCTCTATAAAACTTGATGCATTATTATTCGCTGTCCCATCAAAATGTTTTGTTTCCAATAAATTGGGGGCCGATAATCCAAAATAAGTATTATCCGAATGTAAATAGATTCCAACCCCTATGTTTGGCGAAAATTTATTGTCAATGTTATTCTGATATCTAGGATCTCCGGGATTGTAGGTAATCAATCTTGAATAATCAACATTCAATAAATCAGCACTTGCTTTTAATCCAAAAGACAATTTGTAATTATCTGACATTGGAATAGTATAAGAGAAATCTGCGGCAATATTGTTCTCGGTCGATGGCCCTATTCTGTCGTTTACAATGGACAATCCCAAACCAAGATGGGTATCTTTGATTGGTGTATGAATTGAGAAAGTATTCGTTACCGGCGCACCGTCAAGTCCTGTCCATTGGGCTCGATGTAAGGCAAATATGCTCATTGATTCTCTTGACCCTGCATACGCTGGATTGACGACAATCGTGTTGTACATATATTGCGTATACTGTGCGTCTTGTTGGGCATAACTGACGCCTGATAAAAGCATTAAAACCAATACTGTTAATTTTGTTTTCATCTGTTTTTATTTATTATCTAGAGCGTTGCCAACTCTTCAGGGATTAAATTTATCGATTTATATACAAATATCGAGTTTTTTTTGTTAATATTTTCTTTATCCCTAAAAATATATTAGTAGGTTCCTTCTGATAATTCACCTTCATGATTAGATTATATGATATTCCTCTAAAGTCTTAGTCGGTGTTGTTGTAATTATCTCGTTTGAATACTAAAACAACGGAAATTATAATTTCGAACTTGGACAAATGGATAACCTTCCTGTATTCAATGTTTTAAAGTCATTTCAAAAAATCAACGTTCCGTTTCAAGCCCTCAAACTTGGCTCTTTTTAAAGGAGAGTTTTTGAAAATAGTTTTAAAAGTTTCTTCGGTGATTTCTTCCCAATCTTTTTTGGACATTGAAAGTAATTCTGTCCCGATAGCTGTCGGGATGGGATTGAAAAGCGGTTCATTATGTGCTTTCGAGAATCTGTTCCAAGGACAAACATCTTGACAAATATCGCATCCAAAAACCCAATCATTGAACTTTCCCTTCATTTCCTGATGAATATTTTCCTTGAGTTCAATTGTGAAATAAGAAATGCATTTGCTTCCATCAACGATATATGGGGCTACAATTGCTTCGGTGGGACAGGCATCAATGCAAGCGGTGCAAGAGCCACAATGGTCGGTTGTTTTGTGGTCATATTCTAATTCGATATCGACAATAAGTTCGGCGATGAAATAAAAAGAACCAACTTTTTGGGTAAGCAAATTGCTATTTTTTCCAATCCAACCCAAACCGCTTTTGGCAGCCCAAGCTTTATCGAGAACCGGGGCCGAATCTACAAAGGCTCTGCCAGAAACCTCTCCAATAGTCGATTGAATTGAAGTCAGTAATTCCTTGAGCTTTTCCTTGATTACAAAATGATAATCTTGCCCATAGGCATATTTTGAAATTTTATAAGAATCCTGATTTTGAGTTTCCGAAGGAAAATAATTCAACAAAAGCGAAACAACACTTTTGGCATCATCAACAAGCAAGGTTGGGTCTAACCTTTTGTCAAAATTGTTTTCCATATAGGACATTTGACCGTTCATTTGGTTTTTTAACCAGTTTTCCAATCTTGGTGCTTCATCTTCCAAAAATCCTGCTTTCGATATACCACAAGACAAAAACCCGAGGCGTTTGGCTTCGGATTTGATGAAATTAGTATGTTTTTCTTTGGTATTAATCAAGATTCAAATTATTCCGTTTTAGGTTTGTTTTAAATGCAATATATCTCGTCATTTTGTCATTCCGACGAAGGTGGAATCTCCGTGTGTTGCTCTCGTGTGTTGAGATTCCTCCTTCGTCGGAATGACAAATTTCTGATTAAAACAATCCACCTTGAGCATTCAATTTAACTTTTCCTAAATGTTTATAAGCTTTTTCGGTAACTTCACGACCTCTTGGAGTTCGCATAATGAAGCCTTCCTGAATTAAAAACGGCTCATAAACTTCTTCTATCGTTTCGCTGCTTTCGGATACGGCGGTCGCCAATGTGGACAAACCTACCGGACCGCCTTTGAATTTATCGATAATCGTGTTTAGAATTTTATTGTCCATTTCGTCTAAACCATGGGCATCCACATTCAATGCTTTTAGCGCATAGCGTGCAATTTCGATGTCGATGGTTCCGTTGCCTTTGATTTGCGCAAAATCTCGCACTCGACGCAATAGAGCATTGGCAATGCGAGGAGTTCCTCTGCTTCTGCCTGCAATTTCTATAGCTGCTTCAATGGAAATAGGCATTTTTAATATCGTGGCACTTCGTTCGACAATTGTAGTCAAAAGTTCGGCGGTATAATATTGCAATCGGGATGAAATTCCAAAACGGGCTCTCATTGGAGCAGTCAGTAAACCAGAACGCGTAGTGGCACCAATTAATGTGAACGGATTCAAATTGATTTGAACCGTTCTGGCATTTGGTCCCGATTCTATCATGATATCAATCTTGAAATCTTCCATTGCCGAATACAAATACTCTTCGACAATCGGGCTCAAACGATGGATTTCGTCAATAAACAAGACATCTCTTTCTTCGAGATTCGTCAACAAACCAGCTAAATCACCGGGTTTATCCAAAACTGGACCAGAAGTAATTTTAATACCCACTTGCAATTCATTAGCCAAAATATTAGCCAAAGTAGTTTTGCCTAATCCCGGCGGTCCGTGAAAAAGGGTATGATCAAGTGCCTCGTTTCTTTGGTTTGCCGCTTGAACAAAAACTTTCAAGTTTTCCAGTATTTGTTCCTGTCCAGCAAAATCATCGAAAGATAATGGTCTTAATTTTTTTTCAAGATCAAGTTCTTCGGGATTATAGCCGTTGGCTGTTGGGTCTAAATTTTCATTCATTCTACAAATATAACAAAGTTATAAGCAAATAAAAATGCCTTTCAAATGGAAAGGCATTTTTATATAATTTAAAATATTTTAGTGATGTAAAATTTCTTCTCCTTCTTTCATTGGAACATTTTGGGGAATAAAATCTACCTCATATCCTGGTTTACTATAATCGTAAGGCCATCTGTAAACTTCCGGTATTGCTCCAGGCCAGTTTCCGTGAATATGTTCAACAGGAGCTGTCCACTCTAAAGTGTTAGATTTCCAAGGGTTTTGTACCGCTCTCTTCCCATAGAAAATACTAATAAAGAAGTTGTATAAAAATACCAATTGGAAAGCACCACCAATTAAGGCAAAAGTAGTTATAAGAACATTTACATTTTGCAAATCATCAAATAATGGAAAGTTTGTATTAGTATAATAACGTCTTGGTAATCCGGCTAAACCAATAAAATGCATTGGAAAAAATACCCCATAAGCACAAACCGCTGTGACCCAAAAATGGATATAACCTAAATTTTTATTAAGCATTCTTCCGTACATCTTAGGAAACCAATGGTAAACACCCGCAAACATTCCGTAAAGAGCTGAAATACCCATCACTAAGTGAAAGTGAGCAATTACGAAGTAAGTATCGTGTACATTTATGTCTAAAGTACTGTCTCCAAGAATAATTCCGGTTAAACCTCCAGTAATAAATGTTGAAACCATTCCAATTGAAAACAACATCGCTGGGTTAAATTGTAAGTTCCCTTTCCATAAAGTAGTAATCCAGTTAAATGCTTTTACAGCTGATGGTATTGCAATCAACAAAGTTGTAAAGGTAAACACAGATCCTAAAAATGGATTCATTCCTGAAACAAACATATGGTGACCCCAAACAATAGTGGATAAAAATGCAATTGCTAAAACTGACATAATCATCGCTCTGTAACCAAAAATAGGTTTACGTGAATTAGTAGCCATAACTTCTGAGACAATTCCCATAGCAGGCAAAATCACGATATATACTTCAGGGTGACCTAAGAACCAGAATAAGTGTTCGAACAATACTGGTGAACCCCCTTGATAATGCAAAACTTCACCAGCAATATATATATCAGACAAGAAGAAAGAAGTACCAAAACTTCTATCAAAAATCAATAATAAAGCCGCAGATAACAGTACCGGAAATGAAACAACACCAATAATGGCTGTAACAAAGAAAGTCCAGATAGTCAATGGAAGTCTTGTCATTGACATCCCTTTAGTCCTTAAATTTATAACGGTTACGATATAATTTAATGAACCCATCAAGGACGAAGCAATAAATATAGCCATTGAAATCAACCATAAAGTCATACCCATACCTGATCCGGGAATTGCCTGTGGCAATGCGCTTAATGGCGGATATATTGTCCAACCGGCAGATGCTGGTCCTGCCTCAACAAATAAGGAACTTAACATGATAACTGCTGACAAGAAGAACAACCAATAGGATATCATATTCATGAATCCAGAAGCCATATCTCGGGCTCCAATTTGAAGTGGAATCAATAAATTACTAAAAGTCCCACTTAATCCGGCCGTTAAAACAAAGAAAACCATTATGGTTCCATGGATTGTAACTAATGCTAAATAAATATCATTAGCCATCACACCATTAGGAGCAAATTTATCACCTAACAAGACATTAAATATTTTGAAAGATTCCTCTGGCCAAGCCAATTGCATTCTAAAAAGCATTGACATACTTACTCCAATAACTCCCATTATAATACCTGTAATCAAGTATTGTTTAGAAATCATTTTGTGATCAATACTAAAGATATATTTAGTTATAAACGTCTCTTTATGGTGATGCTCGTGTTCGTTTTCGTGTCCGTTATCGTGACCTTCTGCTGACATATATGTTTACTTTAAATTTTCTTAATAATTATTTCATAGCTATTTTGGCAATAGCTGCAGTATCCTTGGCTTTAATAGAATCTGTAGTCGTTCCATCTCCAACTGGTGCAGGCGTGTTAGCCGTTTTCACTTGTTGAACTAATGTAGTTTGTCCACTCAACCATTTTTTATAGTCTTCCGGAGTATCAACAATAACTTTCATTTGCATGTTGTAATGAGACGCACCACATATTTTATTACAAAGCAACAAATAATCAAAGGTATAAGGATCAAGAGCAACTTCCCCCTTTGCAACAAGTTCGATACTTTTCTTTGCTCTTATTGCATTAATATTAGCTACCTTTTCAATCATATAGGGCAATTCTCTATATTCTACTGTAGTGTAAACAGGTTCGAAAGCAAATTCGGTAACCATCCCAGGAACACAGTTCATTTGGGCTCTAAAATGAGGAAAATAGGCAGAATGCAAAACATCCTGAGAACGCATTTTGAAATGAACTTTTTTCCCTTTTGGAATATGCAATTCGGAGACTACAATGTCATCCTGTGCATTTGGATCAGCTAGATCAACTCCAAGTGTATTTACACCTTCGATTAATCTGACATTTGCCTTACCAAGAACATTATCTGTACCAGAATATCTAGCAGTCCATTTGAATTGTTGCGCATATAATTCGATTACAACTGTATCTTCATCCTCATCGACAAACATAATATTTGTCCAGGCATAAAGTCCATAAAGGATTAATCCCGCCAATACAACTGCTGGAATAACGCTCCAAACAGCTTCTAATTTATTGTTATCTGCAAAATATAATGCTTTCTGATTTTTTTTTCCTTTGTATTTGAATGCAAAATAATAAAGTAACGCCTGAGTAATAGCTTGAACGATAAATATTAAAACCCATGTGATATTCATTAAACTGTCAACCTCGGCTCCATGCAACGAAGCCGGAGTATGCAATACTAAAGGTCCCCATTTAAACAATCCATAGATTGTAAAAATGTATATGAAGGCCAAAAAGCCAAACATTAAATAGCCTTGCACATTATTATCATCGTCATTTGCAACCTGAGTATCATCATTATTTACTCCTACTTGAGTTAAATCAAATATCTTAGTCAACTGCCATAATGCAATAGCTAATAAAACTAAAACTATAATTATCAACAAACTTGTCATCTAATTTTTCTTTAAATATTAATAATGAAAATGTTTACTTTCTTCAATAAACGGGTTTCTTTTTGGCAACAATGGAACCTTTGTTAATGCTGTGAAAACAACATAAATAAATAATCCAAGGAAGAAAAGAATGGATGCAATTTCTGAAACTCCGATAAACCATTTGTCTCCTACTGTACCGGGCATAATCATATTAAAGAAATCAATATAATGTCCAAATAATATAACAACACCTGCCATTACTAGTATCCAAGTAATTCTTTTGAAATCTGTATTAATTAAAATCAAAATTGGAAACAAGAAGTTCAAGGCAACGGCTCCAAAGAACGGAAGGTTATAAAGCTGGATTCTTGTTACGAAATAAGTCACCTCTTCCGGAATATCTGCATACCAAATCAACATAAATTGTGAAAACCATAAGTAGGCCCAAAAAACACTAAAACCAAACATGAATTTTGCTAAATCGTGGATATGGCTTGTGTTTACATGTTCTAAATATCCTTTGGATTTTAGGTATAAAGTAACCAGTGCAATTGTTGTAATTCCACTTACAAAGAAACTGGCAAAAACATACCATCCAAATAAAGTACTAGACCAATGTGGATCGATTGACATAATCCAGTCCCAAGACATAATAGATTCTGAAACGATAAAGAACACCAAGAATCCAGCTGTCATTTTGAAATTCTTTTTGTAGAAACTGTCATCATTTGCTTCATCTTGCGCCAAACAATTTTTTCTGGAAAAATATCTATAAAGATTCCATACAATCAAAAATATTGAAGCCCTTACAATCCAAAAAGGAAAGTTCAAATATCCCGTTTTATTTGCTATAACTTTATCGTGTGCCACAACATTTGGATCTAACCAAATAAAGATGTTGCTGAAATGTAAACCACAAAGAACTAAAATTACAAAGAAAATTACTGAACCTACAGGCAAATAAGCCGTTATTCCCTGCATAACCCTAAACAAAACTGGAGACCAGCCCGCTTGAGCAACTTGTTGAATGGCATAAAAAACCAAAACACCAAGCGATATTAACATAAAGAAAATACAAGCAACGTATAATGCAGCCCATGGTTTATTTTGCAATTGACTCAAAACATGTTCTAAATGCGCTTTGTGTTCCGAATCTGCATTTACTTTGTTTTCTCTAGCTACAGCATGTGCTTCATTGGAAGAATTTGAAACTTCATTATGACTTCCATGGGCATCAGAAGCAAGAATTGCCTCAACTTCCTGAATATCTTTGGGTGCAGATAAAAAACCATATCCAATTCCTAAAAGACCAACGGCCATTAAGATTAGGGAAAATGTTTTTAATTTACTTGAAAATGTATACATATCTATTACGATGAGTTTGTTCTACAATTATAATTTACTTTTTAGTTCCACCACATAGGCCGCAACTAACCAACGTTCCTTTTTACTCAATTGATTGGCGTGTGAACCCATTAAATTAAGACCATACGTTTCAACATGAAAAATACTGCCTTCGTTTATTACCCTGTCCTTGTAATTAGGAACACCCAAGAATTTTCCTTGGGTAACCAGTTTCCCTTGTCCGTTTCCGGCAACTCCATGACAAATGGCACAATAAATTCCGAAAAGTTCTTTTCCTTTATCCTTGTCTTTTTGAGAAAGCTCTCCAAGAGGTGATTTCAAATTTGCTGCCTTAACTGCAATTAATGCTTCAGGCGTATTAGGATATTCATAAGGTTCAAATCCCCTGTTTATGGTTCCTTCAACCGGAAGTTGTCCTTCTTTGCCATTCTTGAAAGCACTCGATTCAGAGTAAGTATTATAACTCACCGGCTCATACATATTAGGCATATATTGATAATTTGGTTTCGAATTATCGTGACAAGACGAAACTAAAATAGTAATACCTACTAAAAGTGTTATTTTATATACGCTTTTCATATCCCTATTAATGCTTTTCAATTACTTTTACTTCTACTGCTCCTGTATTTTCGAAAAATGCAACAAGTTCTTTTTCGTTATTGTTTACTGCAACTTCCATCAAGAAATGGTCATCCGTTGTACGCACATCTGGATTTTCTGCTTGTTTAAAAGGCCATAGCTTACTTCTCATATAAAAAGTAATAACCATTAAGTGTGCTGCAAAAAACACGGTTTCTTCAAACATAATAGGCACAAAAGAAGGCATATTTTGAATATAACTAAAACTTGGTTTACCACCGATGTCTTGTGGCCAATCTTGAATCATTATATAATCCACCATCCAAGTTCCAAAAGCCAAACCACACAAACCGTAAATAAAAGAGGCAATAGCTAATCTTGTAGGTGCAAGTCCCATTGCTTTATCCAATCCGTGAACCGGAAATGGAGTAAAGACTTCTTCAATATGATGATGTGCTGCGCGAGTTTTCTTAACGGCATCCATCAATATATCATCGTCATTATAAATGGCGTATATTACTTTATTACTCATGATGTGAATCTTTATTTGCTGCTCTTGCTTTTATAAAATTATCTCCTGTTGATTTCAATATTGTTTTTACTTCAGCCTGCGCTATTACAGGGAACGTTCTGGCATACAACAAGAACAATACAAAGAAGAACCCAATAGTGCCAATGAAGATTCCGATATCAACAAATGTTGGTGAGAACATTGTCCATGATGAAGGAAGGTAATCTCTGTGTAACGAAGTTACGATAATTACGAACCTTTCAAACCACATTCCAATATTTACGACAATGGAGATTATGAAAGAGAACATTATACTTGTTCTTAATTTTTTGAACCACATAAATTGCGGAGAAAAAACGTTGCAAGTCATCATTGACCAATACGCCCACCAGTAAGGTCCGGTTGCTCTATTCAAGAAAGCATATTGTTCGTATTCTACTCCTGAATACCATGCGATAAAAAGTTCAGTGATATAAGCAACACCCACGATAGAACCTGTAATCATAATTACAATATTCATCAATTCGATGTGTTGAATAGTGATATAAGCTTCTAGATTCGATACTTTTCTCATAATAATAAGCAAGGTATTAACCATTGCAAATCCAGAAAAAACGGCTCCTGCAACAAAGTAAGGAGGAAAAATCGTGGTATGCCAACCAGGAATTACCGAAGTGGCAAAGTCCATAGATACAATGGTGTGAACAGAAAGTACCAGTGGCGTTGCTAAACCTGCAAGTACCAAGGAAACTTCCTCAAAACGTTGCCAATCCTTAGCTCTACCGCTCCAACCAAAACTTAATATAGAATAAATTTTCTTGTTGAAAGGAGTTATCGCTCTATCTCTAAGCATTGCAAAATCGGGCAATAAACCAGTATACCAAAATACCAATGAAACCGAAAGATAGGTTGAAATTGCAAACACGTCCCAAAGTAATGGCGAGTTGAAATTTACCCAAAGTGAACCAAATTGATTCGGGATTGGTACCACCCAAAAAGCCAACCATGGACGACCCATGTGAATAATTGGAAATAAACCTGCTTGAATTACCGAGAAAATAGTCATAGCTTCCGCAGAACGGTTAATACCCATTCTCCATCTTTGACGGAACAATAAAAGTACCGCCGAAATTAATGTTCCAGCATGACCAATACCAACCCACCAAACGAAGTTAGTAATATCCCAAGCCCAACCAACTGTTTTGTTTAATCCCCAAGTTCCAATACCGGTAGAAACAGTGTAAATAATGCAGCCTAATCCCCAAAGGAATGCTGTCAATGCGATTGAGAATACAATCCACCACTGTTTGTTCGCTTTACCTTCGACAGGCGCAGCAACTTCTACTGTTACATCGTGATAAGATTTATCACCTATGATTAAAGGTTTTCTAATGGGTGCGTCGTATATATGAGACATAATCCTTTAAATTGATTTTAAATTTATTAAGTGTTTCTAACTTTAACGTGATAGAATACATTTGGTTTTGTTCCAACGTGCTCTAACAAATGATACATTCTTTCCTCTTCTACCAACTTGGCAACTTTACTTTCTTTGTCGTTTACATCCCCAAAAATCATTGCTCCGGTAGTACAAGCACTTGAACAAGCCGTTTGGAATTCTCCGTCAACAACTTCTCTTCCTTCGTTTTTGGCTGCCAAAATAGTTGCTTGTGTTTTTTGAATACACATAGAACATTTTTCCATAACCCCACGTGAACGAACAGCTACATCTGGATTTAACACCATACGACCCAAATCATCATTCATGTGGAAATCAAATTCTTTATTTTGACTGTATAAGAACCAGTTGAAACGACGTACTTTATACGGACAGTTATTGGCACAGTAACGAGTTCCAACACATCGGTTATACGCCATCATATTTTGACCTTGACGACTATGTGAGGTTGCCGCAACTGGACAAACAGTTTCGCAAGGTGCGTGATTACAGTGCTGACACATCACGGGTTGAAAAGCTACTTGGGGATTATCCGAAGGGCTTTCCATTTCTCTAAATGTTGATAGCGAACTTGACAAACCGGCAATATTGTCTTTTCTTTCGTCATCTCCCGCAAAAGTTTCCTCAGAAGAATAATATCTGTCAATACGCAACCAGTGCATATCACGACTTCTTCTAATTTCAGATTTTCCAACTACAGGAACGTTGTTTTCGGCGTGGCAGGCAATAACGCAAGATCCACAACCTGTACAAGCATTCAAATCAATTGAAAGATTAAAATGATGCCCTACTGAACGATCAAATGAATCCCATAAATCTACCGTTGTTGCTTTAACTTCTTTATGATCCAATGAAACCATTGGTTGCTCGTTCCAAACTTCTGCATCTTTGGTATTGAATATTTCTAAAGTAGTTTCTTTAATAATATCGCCTCTTCCCATCAACGTTTTTTGACCTTGAACACAAGCAAACTCGTGTTCTCCGGCAGCTTTTGTCAATGTAACTGATTGTACATTATTGAAACCTTTATATAATGAGTAAGCATTTAAACCTACTTGCATTTCTTCTTTTAATGCTACTTTTTTACCATAACCCAAAGCTAAACCAACAGTACCAACAGCTTGTCCTGGCTGAACAATTACCGGTATGTTTTCTAATTTAAGACCATCGGCTGTTGTAATGGTAGCATAGCTTCCGTTCAAACCTCCATTAGCAACAATTTCATTAGACATTGCCAAAAGTTTGGCATCGGCATTCGAAACGGTAACATAATTATCCCAAGAAACTCTCGTGATTGGATCTGGTAATTCTTGCAACCAAGGATTATTCGCTTGTTGTCCGTCGCCTAAACCAGTTTTTGTATATAAAACCAATTCGAAACTTGGAGTCACTTTTGATTGTGCCAAAGCATTTGCCGCAGCAGCATAATCTGCTGAACCTGCAGAAACGGATGGTATTGTTCCAACAAAAATACCGTCATGCAATACTTGATTCCAAGTAGAACCCGTAATTATTGACGCTGAACTTGCTTTTAAATAATCATAATAGGTTCCCACGGCACCATTCAAAGACAACAATACCTCTTGAAATTGTTTGGTGTTGAACAAAGGACGAATAGTAGGTTGAGTCAAACCATAAGTTCCTTTTGTAATGCTTACATCGCCCCAAGATTCTAAATAGTGAGGGACTGCAGCAGCTATAGTCGTTATTGAAGCGGTTTCGTCTTCTCTCAAAGAAAATGAAGCCGAAAGACTTACTTTTTTCAATCCTTCAACAAAATCATTTGAATTTGGTAAAGTATAAACTGGATTAACGCCGCTCATAATCAAGGTATGAACGCTTCCTGCTTTCATATCATTAACTAATTGAGCCACTTTTTCGCTAGATCCTTTTCTGATTTGTCTCGTTCCAATAGTTGAAAAAGCTTCACTTGCCAATGCTTGGTTGATGGCCAAAACTAACAATTGTGCATTTTTATCTTGGATTCCAGAAACTAAAACTCCTTTGCTTCCGGCAGCTTTCAATTGTTGGGCGGCTTTGGCAACTTCTGTTTTAAATTTTGCGTCTAAAGTTACTGGAACCGAAGCTCCAACAACTACATTATATATATGTACTAATGCTTGCTTTTGATTTGCGGTTGACATTGCCAAACGTTTATCGGCAGCTGCACCGGACAAAGTCATATTCGCTTCCAATTGGAAATGGCGCGACATTTTTCCATTTTTAGGAATTCTGCCTTGAGCATATCCTGTATCATAACTTCCACCTTGCCAATCTCCAAGGAAATCCGCACCAACAGAAACAATCAACGAAGCTTTTGAAAAATCGTAGTCAACCAAAGCTCTTTCGCCGTAAACAGTTTCAAATGCATCTAAGGCTTCTGATGAAGAAACAGCGTCATAAATAACGTGTTTTGCATTTGGATTATTGACAATAAATTCGGCTATCAACTTTTCAGTCGACGGACTTGCCAATGTATTCGTCAATAAAACAACTTGACCTCCTTTTGCTTTGGCCTCAGCCAAGCTTGATTTTATTTTTGAATCAACATCAATCCAAGTAGCGTTTTTACCAGCAATTTTTGGCTCTTTCAAACGCATATTATCATATAATGACAATATCGATGCGTGGATTCTGGCGTTTGCCGAGAATTTTGCACCAGGCATAGTATTATTATCTATTTTAATAGGACGCCCTTCACGAGTTTTCACTAAAAGATTAGCAAAATCAAAACCATCAAAAACGGAAGTTGCATAAAAATCAGCAATTCCAGGGATGATTTGTTCTGGTTGTACTACGTAAGGTATCGACATATGTACGGGGCCTTCGCAGGCTGCAAGTGTGGCTGCCGCTGTGGTAAACCCAACGTACTTTAAAAAATCGCGACGTGTTGTTGATGAAAATGATGGAGCATCACTGTTTCCTAAAAACGTATCAGTAGGAATTTCTTCAACAAATTCGTTATTTTTAAGCGCCTCAACAATAGAACTATTTTCGTCTAGTTCTTCAACACTTTTCCAGTATTTTTTGTTTGATGACATATTCTATATAAATATTAGCTTCTTAATTATTATTTTTTAATAGTGGCATTTACCGCATTCCAACCCGCCCATTTGTGCTGCAGTCAGTTTGTCTACACCATATTTTTTGGAAAGTTGTTCGTGAATTTTGGTATAATAGTCATTGCCTTCCATTTTAACATTGGTTGTTCTGTGGCAAGTGATACACCAACCCATCGTCATTTTGGAGAATTGCTTTTGGACTTCAAAAGTTTGAACCGGACCGTGACAAGTTTGACAAGCAACTCCAGCAACAGTAACGTGTTGTGAGTGATTGAAATAAACAAAACTTTGCAAGTTATGAATACGAACCCATTTTACCGGCTGTGTAATTCCCGTGTATTTTTGATTGGCTTTGTCCCAACCTACAGCTTTGTATAATTTGTTGATTTCAGCATCATAAAACGCTTTTGAATAATCTTTGGTAGCCGTTGTATCAGACACTTCAGAAATGTTTTTATGGCAATTCATACAAACATTCAACGAAGGAATTCCGGCAGTTTTACCAACGCGAGCAGCAGAGTGACAGTAATTACAGTTAATACCGTTGCTTCCGGCGTGAATTCTGTGAGAATAATGAATCGGCTGAACTGGCGAATAGTCTTGATCAACCCCAACTTGCATCAAGTAACCGTATATAAAAAAGGCACTCGCCAACAATAAGAATATTGATGTAACCAACACTAAAAATTGATTTTTTGCAAAAGCTTTCCAGATTGAAATAGTTGGTTCTTTTGGAGCAACATTGATTCCATTTGCCGCAGCTACTTTTCTTAAAACATTGTTTACCAAAAACAACATTACAATAAGAATCGCCATTACTAATGACAATGCACCCAGAATAACGTCATTTGAAATTCCTCCTCCAGCATTTGTTTCAGTTCCGGGAAGTTTTGCCCCAACAACTGGAGCAACAGCCGCTGCTTTTGGCTCTGAAGCATAAGCTACAACATTATCAATGTCAGCCTCCGACAGTTGCGGGAAAGGAGTCATTGGAATCTTGTTGTTTGCTTCAAAAACTTTTATGGCCGCAGCATCACCAGACTTAATTAAATCGCCACTATTGTGAACCCATTTGTAAAACCACGCTTTTTCATACTTAGCACCAATTCCTCTAAGGGCTGGTCCAGTTGCTTTAGCATCCAGCTTATGACATGCTGCACAATTGGTATTAAAAACTTCCTTCCCTTTTACAGGATCGCCACCCTGCGCAACAGCAGGAGCTGCAGTTGTCGTTGTAGCTGCCGGAGTTGCGGTTGCTGCCGGAGCTGCAACTTGTGCAATTGAAGTTAAGGATATTGTTAGCATTAAAGCTAAACTTAAATATAATTTCCTTGAAATCGAATTATGGTTACCCACCTTTTTCATATAATAGTAATTATCTACAATGTTGAATATGATTTTTTCCAAATTTAAAATATGATAAAAATCACTTTTTCTTTTAAATATTCGACAAAAATACACTTTAAGAACTATTCTCAAAACCTTAAAATAGTCTTAAATATAATTTATATCGATTCTAAATAGTATTGATAATTTAGAATTCCCCATTAAACACTATTTTTGCATAAAAACTATCACATTATGAGAATTATAACAGCACGGAAATTCATTTTCTCCTTCCTTATATTATATGTTTCCACTTCCTATGTAAGTGCGCAAAATCAAAAGATTACCATCAGTCAAGATCCCAGATTTGAACAATTGCTAAGCGAAAAGAGAAAAATCAACGCTTCACTTACCGTGAACGACTCCTATAAAATTCAGATCTATAATGGCGGCAGCGAAAACGCCAAAAAAACTTTAAACGACTTCAAACAAAATTTTAGCGACATTGATGCCACGATTGTTTTCAACACACCCAATTATAAAGTATGGGTTGGGAATTTCAAGTCTCGTATCGAAGCCGAACGTTATCTAATTGACATTAAAAAGAAGTACAACAATGTGCTTTTGATAAAACCGAGCAAATAAATTTATCCATTATAATTTTAAGGCTTAAAACGAACAAAAAAGCAACTCGAATTGGGTTGCTTTCTTTTGTTACTTGACATTCTTTTGTCCTTGTTTATGGGCACAGAATGCAATTCTGCGCTATCCGTTTTTAAGTTCACTAAAGAGCTCAACAAGCTTGCCATTCCGACGAAGGAGGAATCTCATTTAGTTGCTCTCGCATGTTGAGATTTCTCGTGCCTCGGAATGACAAATTGAGGTCATACCTATTCTGGAAAACAATCAAAGTTCTGAATGTATGTGAAAACATAAGCACTAATTGGTGTTTACTAAAAGTGTAATCCGCCAAAAATATAGATTATACCACCTATAATAAAACACACACCGCTAACATAACCTTGGAAATTATTAACAGAAGAAAGATTAGTATTCTTTGGTCTTTTCGATGTATACCAAATAACAGCTAATCCAACCAACATCAATAAAACACCAATTCCTATATCTTTCATATTTTTGCCATTTTAATTTACCAAATAATCAAGCTAAACTAAAAAAAAATCCCGACGAATCGGGATTTAATTATTTTACAACTATTGAAATCTTATTTCAATTTCTTTTTGACTGCTACTTCTTGGTAAGATTCAATAATATCTCTTTCCTCAATGTCGTTGTATCCTTTAACTTGAATACCACAATCATAACCTTTAGCTACATCTCTTACGTCATCTTTAAATCGTTTCAATGCCAATAATTCTCCAGTAAAGACAACAACACCGTCTCTAATGATTCTCATTTTGGCGTTTTTAACAATTTTACCATCCATAACCATACTTCCGGCAATAGAACCCACTTTCGATATTTTGAATATCTCCCTGATTTCGGCAGTTCCCAGAATTTCTTCTTTCATTTCCGGAGCAAGCATTCCTTCCATTGCGTCTTTCAAGTCGTCGATAGCGGCATAAATGATAGAATAGTAACGGATGTCAATTTCTTCTTTGTCGGCTAATTGTCTTGCATTTCCAGCAGGACGAACATTAAATCCGATGATGATTGCATCTGAAGCAGAAGCCAACATTACGTCAGTTTCGGTAATAGCTCCAACACCTTTATGGATGATATTGATTTGAATTTCTTCGGTAGATAATTTAGAGAACGAATCCGACAAAGCTTCAACAGAACCATCAACGTCACCTTTTAGAATGATGTTCAATTCTTTAAATTGACCCAATGCAATTCTACGTCCAATTTCATCCAAGGTAATATGACGTTGAGTACGAACAGATTGCTCGCGCATTAATTGAGAACGTTTTGAAGCAATTTGTTTGGCTTCTTTTTCGTCTTCAAAAACATTAAACTTGTCACCCGCTGTTGCTGCACCATCTAAACCTAATACAGATACTGGAGTTGAAGGGCCTGCAACAGTCACAATATTTCCTCTTTCGTCGTGCATGGCTTTTATTTTACCATGGTGTTTTCCAGCCAACATATAATCCCCAATTCTTAAAGTTCCATGTTGCACTAATATGGTAGAAACGTATCCTTTTCCTTTATCCAAAAATGCTTCTACGACAGTTCCTTGTGCCGCTTTATTTGGATTCGATTTTAAATCTAGCAATTCAGCTTCCAATAATACTTTTTCCAATAATTCTTTTACCCCTGTTCCAACTTTCGCCGAAATATCGTGAGATTGAATTTTTCCACCCCAATCTTCAACAAGTAAATTCATACCTGCTAATTTTTCTTTGATTTTTTCAGGGTTGGCATTTGGCTTATCAATTTTATTGATTGCAAATATAATTGGAACTCCAGCAGCCTGAGCGTGAGAAATTGCTTCTTTGGTTTGTGGCATGATGTCATCATCGGCAGCAACCACAATAATTGCAATATCTGTAACCTGAGCACCACGAGCACGCATTGCGGTAAACGCTTCGTGACCCGGTGTATCAAGGAAAGCTATTTTTTGACCGTCTTCTAAAGTCACTCCATAAGCACCAATGTGTTGTGTAATTCCTCCAGATTCACCAGCGATAACATTTTCTTTACGAATATAATCCAGTAAAGATGTTTTACCGTGATCGACGTGACCCATTACGGTAACAATTGGCGCTCTAAAAACTAAATCTTCTTCTTTGTCTGGTACAACTTGAATGGCTTCTTCAATATCTACCGTGATGAATTCAACTTCGTAACCAAATTCATCGGCAACAATGGTCAATGTTTCTGCATCGAGGCGTTGATTTTGCGTTACCATAATTCCAAGTGACATACAAGTACCAATAACTTTTGTAATTGGCACATCCATCATAATGGCAATTTCACCAACGGTAACAAATTCAGTAACCTTTATCGTTTTACTTCCTTCGTCTATGGCTCTTTGCTCGTCATCTGATTTTTGACGGTGCGTATCTCTTTTGTCTCTTCTGTATTTAGCCGCTTTCGATTTACCGCCTTTTCCTTGCAATTTCTCTAAAGTCTCCCTAATTTGATTTTTAACTTCTTCTTCCGTTGGCTCAACTTTGGCAACAATTGCAGGTCTGGCTCCTTTTACAAAACCAGGTCTAGCTCCCCTATTGGCGTTAAAACCACCACCGCCACCAACATTTGGAGTAATTTTATTAGGATTTGGCGCGCCCGGAACTCCAGGAGTTGCAGGTGGTCTTGGAGCACCAGGTTTTGGGGCAATCCTTTTTCGTTTATTTTTATTGGCATTACTGGCCGCACTTCCAGGAGCACCAGGTGTCCCAGGTTTGTTTGGAGTAATTTTAGGCTCTTCTTTTTTCTTTTTAGGCTTATTAAATTGAGACAAATCGATGGTTTGACCAGTCAATGTAGCTCCAGTTAATTTTTGATATTTAGTCTTGATAGATTCTTCAACGGGTGCTTCTTCCTTTTTCGGTGCTTCTTTCGGTGCTGAAACCGTTTCGCTTTTTGTTTCTTTTAACTCGACAATAGGTTTAACCTCTTTTTTGTCTGAAACAATTTTTTCTTGTAAAGGTTCTTTTTGAAGAGGTTCTTTTGGTAAAGATTCTTTCTGCAAAGGTTCTTTATGCAAAGGTTCTTTTGGTAAAGATTCTTTTTGAAGAGGTTTTTCCTGTTGAGTTTTAGCTACGGGAATGTCCTTTTTTTCTACAATTGGCGAAGGCACAGCCGCTTTTTTAGGGTTAAGGTCAATATTCCCAACATGAACGGGGCCAGTCACAACAGCTCGCGCCCTTATAACTTCTTGGTTTTTTAGCCGTTCTTCGTCTTGTTTGCGTTTGTCATCAATTTCTTTTTCACGCTCTACACGCAATGCTTCTTTCTCTTTTCTCTTCTCTTCTCCCACCTCTTTTGAAGCCTCTTTTTTCCCTTTGTCGCCTGCAAACTGACCACACAAAACATTGTACACATCGTCGGAAATTTTTGTGTTTGGATTTGCTTCAATAGCAATTCCCTTATCTTTTAGATAATCCACAGCTCTTTCTAACGAAATGTTTAATTCCCTTAAAACTTTGTTTATTCTAATAACTCTCTCTTCAGACATAAAACCTTTTTATTATTACCTTTTCTATTGTATTGTTTGAAGAATTGATTAGCTATCAAATTCTTCTTTTAATATTCTCATTACATCTAGAATAGTTTCCTCTTCCAGGTCTGTTCTCCTTACTAAATCATTTACATCTTGTTTCAAAATACTTTTTGCAGTATCCAACCCAATTTTTGCAAATTCTTCAATAACCCATCCTTCAATTTCATCTGAAAACTCTGTTAATTCAACATCATCTTCATCGGCAGCTGCGCCTGCAACATCTCCTTCACGAATAACGTCAAGCTCATAACCTGTCAATTGACCGGCTAATTTAATGTTATGTCCACCTCTACCAATTGCTTTAGAAACTTCTTCTAATTTCAAGAAAACTTCGGCTCTTTTTGTTTCTTCATTAATCTTGATGGATGAAACTTTCGCAGGGCTTAATGCTCTTGTAATATACAATTGAATATTGCTGGTATAATTAATGACGTCTATGTTTTCATTTCCCAATTCACGAACAATACCGTGAATACGGGAACCTTTCATACCCACACAAGCACCAACAGGATCAATTCTATCGTCATAAGAATCTACCGCTACTTTTGCTTTTTCGCCTGGAATTCTCACTACTTTTTTTACCATAATCAATCCGTCGAAAACTTCCGGAATTTCTTGCTCAAACAATTTTTCCAAGAACTTCTCCGAAGTTCTGGACATAATTATCTGAGGTTTATTTCCTTTTAGTTCAACGCTTTCAATGATTCCTCGAACATTATCTCCTTTACGGAAAAAATCAGAGGGTATTTGTTTTTCTTTTGGCAGAATGATTTCGTTTCCTTCATCATCAATCAAAATTACGACTCTTGGACGAACATGATGTACTTCGGCAGTGTAAATTTCGCCAATTAAATCTTTAAATTGTTTGTAAAGATTGGTATTATCGTGTTCGTGAATCTTGGAAATCAAGTTTTGGCGCAAAGCCAAAATAGCTCTTCTTCCCAAATCAATTAACTTCACTTCTTCAGAAACTTCTTCTCCGATTTCAAAATCAGGCTCAATTTTTCGAGCATCTGTAAGCGAAATTTCCAAATGGTCTAAATCTACATCATCATCGGCAACAATAACCCTTCTTTGCCATATTTCCATATCGCCTTTATCAGGATTAATGATAATATCAAAATTATCATCTGATCCAAATTTTTTCTTCAATGCATTTCTGAATACATCTTCTAATATCGCCATAAGCGTTACACGATCAATAAGTTTATCATCTTTAAACTCTGAAAATGAATCGATTAATGCTAAATTTTCCATGCCAACTAATTAATTAAAATGTTACTGTAACAATTGCTTCTTTTATTTCTGTATAAGGTATTTCTTGTCTTTTTTGAACTGTTTCTTTTCCTTTTCCAAGTTTTTTTGGCTCTCTGGCTTTCCATGACAAAATTATAAAATTATCATTAGCTTCAACTAATTCTGCTTCAATTGTTTCGGTTGCTAATTTTACTATTAATGTCCTTCCAACGTTTTTTTTGTATTGTCTAACCATTTTTAATGGCGATCCAACTCCTACCGAAGCCACTTCTAAAGAAAAATCTTGTTCTTCCCTGTCTAAATTAGCATCAATTGCACGACTGATATCAATGCAGTCCTGCAAAGCCACTCCTTTGTCGCCATCTAAAGTTATGATTACTTTAAACGCATCAGTAATGGTTAAGTCTATCAAAAAAACAGATGGTTTTTCTAAGAGACTCTCGGCTAATACGGTATTTATTTTTTCTTTAAATGTCATATTTTATAAAAAGAGGCACGCCATGCGTGCCTCATTATCTAGTTTTTTAATAAATAACAGTGCAAATATAGTGTTTTTTTTATAAATCAAAAAATCAATGTTTTATGACAAAAACTTTTCTTGATTTGAGTACAGCTATCTTACATCTCGCTTTTTAAATAACTTCAACCCTGTTTTTAATTTCGAATTGGCTTTTAACAACCCTGTTTTTAGAAAACCATCTAATTAACAGATCAAAATCAATTTAGTTTTTCAAGCCCATTTTTTATGAAATAAAAAAAGCCTCTCAAAAAATTGAGAGGCTTTGTGTTGGTCTACAAGGACTCGAACCTTGAAAGACTGCACCAAAAACAGTTGTGTTACCATTACACCATAGACCAATTCCATTGCCGTTAAGCGAGTGCAAATTTAATATAAATTTTAATTTTTACAAATTTTTAATCTCTTTTTATCAAAAAAAAATTTATTGACGATCTAACAATCTGAAAAGTCCCGAAAAACAGGCTGTTGCAAGTTATATTCCGTTTTTTAGAAATTTTTGTTAATGCCCGTGCCGTTAAATAAAAAAACATTTTCTTTGTATCTTAAAATAAAACTAAATTTTAGCATATAATATGGCAAAGTTCAATTTCAATAAATGGAATACAATTACAGGCTGGTGCGCATTTGCGATAGCATTAGTGACATACACGCTAACCGTTGAACCTTCAATGAGTTTTTGGGATTGTGGCGAATACATTGCCACTGCGGCAAAACTTGAAGTCGGACACCCTCCAGGAGCTCCATTATTCCAGATGATTGGTGCTTTTTTCGCCATGTTTGCCCTCGATGACAAGCATATTGCCGTGATGGTAAACATGATGTCCGTTTTTTCGAGTGCCTTTACCATACTGTTTTTATTTTGGTCTTCTTCGATGATTTTAAAGAAAATAGTATCCCGTTTTTCAGAGATAAACAAAAACAACTCCATTGTTATTCTTGGTAGCTCACTTGTTGGGGCGCTTGCTTATACTTTTTCCGATAGCTTCTGGTTCAATGCCGTTGAAGCCGAAGTTTATGCCATGGCTTCTTTGCTTATTGCCTTGCTTTTTTGGCTAGGTTTACGCTGGGAGCAGGATATGGATACACCAAGAGGTAATCGATGGCTACTAATTATTTCGCTGGTGATTGGACTTTCATTTGGTGTCCATTTTATGGCATTGTTGACAATTCCTGCCATAGGATTTCTTTATTTTTTCAAACATTATAAAGAGGTTACCATCAAAAATTTCATCATTGCAAATATTGTTGTAGTGGCCGTTTTGCTGCTTATTTTTAAATTACTGTTGCCTTTGACTATGGCATTTTTTGGCAAAACCGAGGTTTTTATGGTCAATAATTTAGGAATGCCGTTTGATTCGGGCACTATATTTGTCGCCTTGCTTCTTATTACATTGTTTTATTATAGTTTAAAATACACCCGTGACAAAGGTCTTGTAAACTACAATACCCTTATTCTATGCATTTTATTCATCTTTATAGGTTTTTCCACTTGGATGATGTTGCCTATTCGTGCCAATGCCAATGTAGTCATCAACGAGAACAAACCTTCGGATGCACGTGAAGTTTTGGCTTATTACAATAGGGAACAATATGGCTCAAATCCGTTATTTTACGGACCGCAATATACCGAAGCCTTTGCTGGTTTAGACAAGAACAATCCTTATTTAGATAAGGCTCCAAACTATGAAAGAGATTATAAAACAGGCAAGTATGTTATTGTAAACAACTACAAAAATGCCGAACAAAATAGCGATGATAGTCAAAAAACCATTTTACCAAGGCTGTGGAGTGGAGACAATACGGTGAATTACATCAGCTTTACAAGCGCACCGCAATTTAAAATAAATCCTGATTATCAATACGCAGATGATTTGCCAAAATACGGAGTCGATCCAAGCAAACTGAGCGAAGAAGAATTAAACAAAGCGGAGGCACAATTAAGAAATGAAATTGAAAAAACCGTAAAAGAATTTAGACAAGCTTATGCACAAAAACAAATTGACAATGAAGGTTACGTTAAATTTCTGAAAAGTTATGGCGATTAT
The DNA here is from genome assembly GCA_002413745.1 of Flavobacterium sp. UBA5153. Taxonomy (GTDB): domain Bacteria; phylum Bacteroidota; class Bacteroidia; order Flavobacteriales; family Flavobacteriaceae; genus Flavobacterium. The sequence continues at coordinate 24,833 of DHXP01000003.1, forward strand.
TTAATTGTGGAAAAACCAACAACTGCCGACAATTTAAGTTTTATGTTTGAATACCAATTTGGCTATATGTATTTTAGGTATTTGATGTGGAATTTTGTTGGACGCCAGAACGACATTCAGGGAAAATATGACTCTCAAGACGGTAACTGGCTTAGCGGGATTCCATTTATAGACGAATTGCATCTGGGCTCCCAACAAAATTTACCTTCGGACGTGTTGAATAATAAAGGGCGCAATGTGTATTTCTTTTTGCCATTATTACTAGGCCTCATTGGCATTATGTATCATTTCGGCAAGGATCGAAAAAGTTTTTATGTGCTTTTGGTGCTATTCCTATTCATGGGAATTGCCTTGAAAATTTACCTCAACGAAAGACCATTTGAACCACGAGAAAGAGATTATGCCTTGGTGGGCTCTTTCTATGTATTTGCCATTTGGATAGGTTTTGGAGTATATGCGCTTTATGAAAGTCTTCAAAACTATCTGGCGCCAAAAATAGCCGGCCCTATAATTGTAGCAGCAAGTTTACTGGCTGTTCCGGTTCTTATGGCTTCCCAAAACTGGGATGACCATGATCGTTCAGGAAGATATACCGCAGTGGCAATGGCAAAATCCTATCTTACTTCTTGCGACCCCAATGCTATTTTATTTACCATTGGCGACAACGACACCTTCCCGCTTTGGTATGCACAGGAAATTGAACATGTAAGAACAGACGTCAAAATTGTAAACACAAGTCTGTTTATGACCGATTGGTATATTGACCAAATGAAAACCAAAGCTTACAATTCTGAACCTTTGCCAATTTCATTCACACACGATCAATATGTGGGAGACAAACTGGATTATGTGGCGCATATTCAAAAAATAGATAGCCGATGGGAAATAAAAGATTTTATCAATTTTATAAAAAACCCAAAATCTACCGTTGAAATGCAAAATGGGCAAACCATTCATTTTTACCCGACAGATAAAATTAGAATTCCTGTTGACAAGAACAGCATTATCAAGAACAAAGTGGTTGCCGCAAAATTCTATGATTCCATTGTCCCTTATATTGACATAGACATCAAAGGAAATGCATTATACAAAAACAGATTAATGATGCTGGACATCGTGGCCAACAACGATTGGAAAAGACCTATCTACTTTAGTGGTGGCGCATTTGATAATGAAGATTATTTGTGGATGAAAAACTATCTCCAATTGGACGGAATGGTCTATAAATTAGTCCCCTTAAAAACTGCTGCATCAAAAGACGCAAGCCCTATGGATATGGGCCAGATTGATTCGGATAAAATGTATTCTGTTGTCATGAAATGGGATTGGGGCAATAGCGAAAGCGACAAGATATACCACGACCCCGAAACAAGAAGAAACAGCATAACTTACAGAACAAATCTTGCCCGATTAATGGATAAGTTAATCGCCGAAGGGAAGAAAGATAAGGCACGAAATATTATCGATTTGGCCATGACAAAGATGCCTTTGGATAAATTTGGTTATTATTCCGTTGTAGAACCTTTTGCCAGAGGATATTATGAAGTGGACGAAAAAGCAAAAGCCCAACAACTTCTGGATAAATTAATGACAAAATACAAAGAAAACCTTAATTATTATGGTAGTCTAAAATCCTCCGAACAAACAGATATAGCTGTTGATATTATTACCGATATTGAACGCTACAGAAGTTTGTTGCAAGTGATGAAGGAAAGTGGAGATGTTCCATTTTACAATAAAAATAGGGCAATATTCAATACTTATATAAAAATGTTTGAGCGTTTTGGCCGCGAAAAAGAATAGCTTTAATTCGGAAATTTGAAAATTTGGAAATGAGTGATTTAAAAAATTATCGCTTTTCCGAATTTTCAAATTTTCAAATTTTCAAATTAAATTATGAGCTTTTACTGGATAAAAACAAATACTCTAATTAAAAAAATATTCTCAAATTACGTTTGGGACATCCCCAATATTGAAAACAAAATCTACCTCACTTTTGATGACGGTCCAACGCCGGAAATCACCGAATGGGTTCTTGAAGAATTAAAAAAATACAATGCAAAAGCCACTTTTTTTTGCATTGGAAGTAACATAGAAAAATATCCGGAGATTTTCACCAAAGTAATCGATGAAGGTCATTCTGTCGGAAACCATACTTTCAACCATTTGAAAGGATGGCAAACTTCGACCGAAGAATATTTACAGAATGTAAAATTGTGTGAAGCCGCAATATCAAATCCTAAATCTAAAATCCCAAATCTAATTCCGATAGCTATCGGAACTAAAATCTTCCGTCCACCTTACGGAAAAATAAAATTATCACAATCAAAAAAACTGAGACAACTGGGATACAAAATAATCATGTGGGATGTATTGAGTGCAGACTATGACGCTAGCATCTCGCCAAAAAAATGTTTGGAAAATGTGTTACAAAATGTAACAACCGGAAGCATAATCGTTTTTCACGACAGCGTAAAGGCATTCCCTAATTTAGAATATACTCTGCCTAAAACGCTGGAATATTTGAAAGAAAAAGGGTTTGTTTTTGATGTTATAAGATAAAATAAGATTGTGTCTCGTGCAATGACATTTCTTAAAGATGCTCTTGAACCAAGCCAATTATAGTATTGGCATCCAATTCCCCGGATTGTCTCCAAATCATTTGACCTTCTTTATAAATCATCAAAGTGGGAAGCCCTTTGATGCGCAATGCATCGGCTAATTCTTGATTTTTATCGATATCAATTTTTATCACTTTTGCCTTATCGCCAAGAGCCGCGGCAACATCCCTTATTACGGGATGCATCGAAACGGATGATTCATTCCAATCTGTGTAAAAATCAATCAACACAGGGACTTGTGTGCTTATAAGTTCTCCAAATTTTGACATAAAACCAACGAATTTAATTTTCTAAATCTACTGAAAAGAGATATTTATTTTACAAATGTAGTATTTTAAACGAATTAAGCCACACTCTTGCCTTTTTTTAGTTCAATGACTGTAATCTCAGGCATAATTCCCACTCTGCCTGAATAAGCGTGGAAACCAAACCCACGATTTACATATACATATCTTCCCAGATTTTCATACAATCCAGCCCATTGTTTATAAACATATTGTATTGGACTCCATCGAATCACTCCCGGAATCTCTATGCCAAACTGGAATCCATGAGTGTGTCCTGAGAGCGTCAAGTGAAAATGTTTTTCGTGATTTTTCACTTCATATTCCCAGTGACTAGGATCATGACTCATCAATATTTTAAAATCTTCTTTAGTCAAATTGGCAGATGCCAAGTTAATATCTCCCACTTTTTTGAAATTATTCCCCCAATTCTCGACTCCAACCAGCGCGATTTTGTCAGCTCCTTTTTCAATGAAAGTATTTTCGTTTAATAATAATTTGAACCCTATTTGACCATACAAATCTTTTATGGCTTGAAAATTTTCTTCTTTGGCAGCCTCTGTTGGCCAAGTGATATATTCACCATAATCATGATTCCCAAGTACCGAATATTTACCAAACTCGTGTTTCTTGATTCTATTGAAAGTATCTATCCAAGGGTGCATTTCTTTTGCGTCAGTGTTTACAATATCACCCGTAAACAAAATCATATCCGAATTTTGTTCGTTAACCAAATCAATTGCATAATTAATTTTCTCCGGATTATCAAAACTGCCACTGTGAACATCCGATATTTGGGTAATTGTAAAACCGTCAAAAGCTTCTGGTAAATCAGGGAAAAATATACTTTGCTTGATTACTTTGTAGTTGTATTTACCTTTCGTCACTCCATATAATAAGGACAAAAACGGAACTGCCGCTAAACCCAATCCTATTTGACTAACAAACTTTCGTCTTGAAGCAAGAAAACCGACACTGTCATTATACTTCGCAAAATGATTTATGGAACCAGCGCCTATTCTGAAAATATCTTCCCCAAAAAGCACTAAAGTCAGAACCACTTTAGGTATATATATCAATAGAACCAATCCCATTGTAAGCATAGACTGCTTAGTTTGCCCTACAGAACGGTCAAATTGCATAAAAGAATAAATAATAAAAACCAGAAGCAGCACACTTATTATTTGATAAGAAACCAAAATCCATTTTGCCGTTATTAAAGTTCTTAATGCCTGAAATGCATAAAGTTCAACAAGAAAAAGGACTAAACATAGCATTAATATGCGTATAATCATTGTAATAGAATTTTTGTGCAAAATAACAAATTATTTAAGTGAAACGAATTTATGTTAATTGAACTTTAACTAAAACCATACCAAAACTGTTTCAGCCGGCACCTTTCTACCTATAAAAATGACACATTGTCTTGAATTTCATTAATTTATAAAAATAAAGAATGCATTATAAACCTCAAATATCAATGCAGTCAGAAAGATTCCTTTTTTCGTTTTTTAATAATTTCAATCGAGAGCGAAACAAAACATCGTGAAAAGTTTTAAACTTTCGTTACTTTTACGCTTTCATAATTTATTCAATCATGTCGCAAAAACGCCTTTTCCTTCTCGATGCTTACGCTTTAATCTTCCGCGGTTATTATGCTTTTATAAAAAACCCTCGGATCAATTCCAAAGGAATGGACACTTCGGCAATAATGGGATTTATGAATTCCTTGATGGATGTCATCAAACGCGAAAAACCGGATCATTTGGCAGTGGCGTTTGACAATGGCGGAAGCCAATTGAGAAACGAAATATTCCCGGAATACAAAGCCCATCGCGATGCCACGCCCGAAGCCATAAAAATTGCCATTCCTTATATCCAGCAATTATTGAAGGCGATGCATATTCCAATTATCGAAGTCAAAGGTTATGAAGCCGATGATTTAATAGGAACCATTGCCAAACAAGCCGAAAAACAAAATTACAAAGTCTTTATGGTAACGCCCGACAAAGATTTTGCACAATTGGTTTCCGAAAATATTTTTATGTACAAACCCGCCCGAATGGGCAACGGAATAGAAATTTGGGGGATTCCCGAAGTTTTGAAAAAATTCGAAATCGAACGTCCAGATCAAATCATCGATTTTCTTGGAATGATGGGTGATACCGCCGATAATATTCCCGGTTTTCCTGGCGTGGGTGAAGTTACCGCCAAGAAATTACTGAAGGAATTTGGCACAATGGAAAACCTTTTGGCCAATACTGACAAACTGAAAGGCAAGATGAAGGAAAACATCGAAGCCAACAAGGAAAAAGGTTTGTTGTCCAAGACTTTGGCGACCATTCTATTGGATTGTCCCGTAGTTTTCGATGAAACCGATTATGAATTATCGACTCCTGATGTTGATAAAACCGATGCTCTTTTCAACGAACTCGAATTTCGAAGAATGGCGGAACAATTTGATGCCATATTCAAAAAAGGCGGAACGGTTACGGCAAATGCTCTTATAGATGAGGCCAAACTTTATAAAAAGCCACTCCCGAAAGCTTTCGGGACCAAAAACGAAGAACAGTTCGATCTGTTTGGAAGTGCAATTCCCGAGGAAACTTCGGAAGAAACACGCCATCAATATTATAATTCGTTAGAAAACACCGAACATTCCTATCAAATTATCCAAGGAGATTTAGGCGTGAAATTGCTCTTGCAAAATCTTCAAAATCAATCTTCGGTTTGTTTTGATACCGAAACAACTGGCTTGGATGCTTTGCACGCCGAATTAGTCGGAATTTCATTTTCTTATGAAAAAGGAAAAGGATTCTATGTTCCTTTTCCGGAAAATCAGGAGGATGCCCAAGTTTTAATAGACAAATTCATTCCGTTTTTCGAAAACGAAAAAATCGAGAAAATAGGACAAAATTTAAAATACGACTTGAAAATTTTGTCCAATTATAATATTAAGGTAGAAGGAAAATTATTCGATACGATGATTGCGCATTACCTCATCAACCCGGATATGCGCCACGGAATGGATATTTTATCGGAAACCTACCTACGATATTCCCCGAAATCCATTGAAGAATTGATTGGGAAAAAAGGCAAAAATCAAAAATCGATGCGAGACATTGCATTGGAAGAAATCAAGGAATATGCTGTTGAAGATGCCGATGTAACCTTGCAATTGAAGGAGATTTTCACATTGGAACTGGACAAAACGGGAACCAAAAAACTTTTTGAGGACATTGAAATCCCATTGGTAAAAGTACTTGCCGATATGGAAAAAGAAGGCATTCGAGTGGATGTCGATTTTCTGAAATCATTATCGGAAGATTTGGGAAATGACATCAAAGCATTGGAAAAAACCATATACGAAACTGCGGGTCATTCCTTCAATTTAGCTTCTCCCAAACAATTAGGCGAAGTTTTATTCGACAAACTCAAAATTGGCGGAGCCAAACAAAAGAAAACCAAAACAGGCCAATATGCCACAGGCGAAGAAGTCTTGAGTTATTTAGCCAACGAACACCAAATCGTTAAGGATATTCTCGATTGGCGTCAACTGATAAAATTGCAAAACACTTATGTGGATGCTCTACCGAATCAAGTAGACAAAATCACGAATCGTATTCATACCGATTATATGCAAACCGTTGCAGCAACTGGCCGTTTGAGTTCCAATAATCCGAATTTGCAGAATATCCCGATTCGTACCGAACGCGGTCGCCAAATCAGGAAAGCATTTGTGGCAAGAGATGAAAATTACACCTTGGTTTCTGCGGATTATTCCCAAATAGAATTGCGGATTATTGCCGCTTTGAGTGGCGAAGAAAATATGATTGCCGCCTTTAAAAACCACGAAGATATTCACAAATCGACTGCTTCAAAAGTATTCAATGTTCCACTTGAAGAAGTCACTCGCGAACAACGAAGCCACGCCAAAACGGTGAATTTCGGGATTATTTATGGCGTTTCGGCTTTCGGGTTGAGCAACCAAACTTCACTTTCTCGTTCAGAAAGTGCCGCTTTGATCGAAGCCTATTATAAAACATATCCGAGACTGAAGACCTATATTCAGGAACAAATAGAATTTGCCCGAGAAAATGGTTATGTGCAAACGATTTTAGGCCGTCGCCGTTATTTGAAAGACATCAATTCGGCAAATGCCGTAGTTCGTGGTGGTGCCGAGCGCAATGCCGTGAACGCGCCAATTCAGGGAAGTGCCGCAGATATTATCAAAATTGCAATGATTAATATTCACGAAAAATTAGTTTCCGGAAACTGGAAATCGAAGATGTTATTGCAAGTACACGATGAGCTTGTTTTTGACGTTCATAACTCGGAACTCGAAAAAATTCAACCGATGATTAAACACGAAATGGAGAATGCTTTCAAACTCGATGTTCCTTTGGATGTTGATTTAGGAGCGGGAAAAGATTGGCTGGAAGCGCATTAGGATTGATGATTCCAGATTAATGATTTAGGGTGTAGTTCCTGAAATCTAAATACTGGTCTACAATTTTCTTGTCGTTTCTCTTTCTTTTAAATTAGTTTTGATAACTACCGTTTGGTAAGGTAAATTTTCTTCCTTTGATTCTAATCTATCGATAAGTAATTTGGCAGCCACTTCACCAATCTCTATTCCATGCTGACTCACTGTGGTTAAGCTTGGGGACAATCTTCTGGAAGCAAGAATTCCGTCGGCAAAGCCTATAATAGAAAGCTCTTCCGGGATTTTATACCCTTTTTTCAGGCCTATTTTCAAAGCAGCCACAGAATCGCTTTCTTCTAAAGCAAAAATTCCATCAATCGTATTGTTATCAAAAATTTTCTCGATTTTATCCTTTAAATCATCCTCGGAATCAGTTCGAAGAATTATATTTTGATTTATTTCAATATTATTGTCTTTTAATGCTTTGAGATAGCCTTCGGCTCTTAATTTTCCGACACTTAAATTATCCACAGAAGAAAATAAAGCGATATTCTTACATCCTAAATCTATTAAATGTTGCGTCGCATTTAACGCCGAATCGAAATCGTCCACGATGACCTTGTCACATTCTACATCATCGGCTATTCTATCAAACATAACAATTGGAATTCCTTCATTTATAATGTCTTTAAAATGACTATACTCATGTAGTTTTTGTGCCTCTTCAGAAATAGATACAATAAAGCCATCTATAGTTCCGTTGCTCAACATCTCTAAGGTATGACTTTCTTTTTCTAATGACTCATTGGAAATACACATAATCACATTATATCCTTTCTCATCAGCCCCTTTTTCTATACCGCTAAATACTTTTGCAAAAAAAGAATCCAGAATATTAGGAATAATAACCCCAATGGTTTTTGTTTTTCTGTTTTTGAGATTCAGACCAATAACATTTGGTTTATAGTTTTTGAGTTTTGCGTATTCCTTGATTCTTATTTTTGTTTGTTCACTAATTTCGGGACTGTCATTAAGTGCTTTTGAAACCGTAGAGACAGAAACATTAAGTTCTTTTGCAATTTGTTTTAGAGTTGCTTTAGTTTTCATAAATAGGTGTTAATTGAATTTAATAGAAATAAGAGACACGAGAGTTTTAATCTATCTCTCAAAGTAGTATCTCCCATATCAAAATAGCTGTTTTATAATATAAAACTTGCGTTTGAAACATTCAACATAAAAATGTAATTTACAACAAATATAATACAAATTATAGAAAGACTCCATTTTAGTATAATTCCAAAAGAGATACAATGAATATTCATTCAAATATACATTTGATAATCAGGACAAAAACAAGAATAAAATAATCTTTTAAGGTATTTGTATTTAAAATAAATAATTGTACTTTTGCAACCCCTTTATTGGGGATGGAATGTTTAATTAAAATATATTATTGTGAACGCATTAAGCTACAAGACAATTTCAGCAACAAAAGCCAATTCTACAAAAGAATGGATTGTTGTAGATGCTGACGGTCATAACTTAGGTCGTCTTGCTTCAAAAGTCGCTATGATTTTGAGAGGTAAGTACAAGCCAAGTTACACACCACACGTGGACTGTGGAGATAACGTAATCGTTATCAACTCAGAAAAAATCAACCTTACAGGTAACAAAATGGATGAAAAAACATACATCCGTCACACTGGTTATCCTGGAGGACAAAGAACTTTAACTGCCAAAGTATTGCAATCGAAAAATCCTGCATTACTAGTAGAAAAAGCCGTAAAAGGAATGTTGCCAAAAAATAAAATTGGCGCTGAACTTTTCAGAAATTTAAATGTTGTTGTAGGACCAGAGCACAAACAAGGCGCTCAAAAACCTAGAACAGTTAACCTAAACGATCTTAAGTAATGGGAGTAATTCACAAAATCGGTAGAAGAAAAACCGCTGTTGCACGTGTTTATGTTTCAGAAGGAACAGGAGTAATCACTGTAAACAAAAAAGAATTCGCAACTTACTTCCCAACAGCTACTTTACAGTACAAAGTGATGCAACCAATGTCTATGACAGAAAATGCAACTAACTTTGACGTAAAAGTAAATGTTTACGGAGGTGGTTCAACTGGTCAAGCAGAAGCTGTAAGAATGGCATTGGCACGCGTAATGTGTGAAGTAAATGCTGAAAACAGAGCCATCTTGAAACCAGAAGGTTTATTAACAAGAGATCCAAGAATGGTTGAACGTAAGAAATTCGGTCAGAAGAAAGCTCGTAAGAAATTTCAATTCTCTAAACGTTAATATTGCCTGTCTTGTGCAATTCGCACAAGACCTATTGATAATTAAATTTAAAAACAATGTTGTTGTTGTCCCGTTGAGGCGGGAAATTAGTTTAGCATCTAAATGTGTTCAGCCGAGCAATCGCCATCCATACATTGCTAATCAACAGAACGTAAACTAAACAAAAAATGTCAAACAAAGTAGAAGTAAAAGAATTACTAGAAGCAGGTGTTCACTTTGGACACATGACTAGAAAATGGGATCCAAATATGGCTCCTTACATTTATATGGAACGTAATGGAATTCACATTATCAATCTATATAAAACTGCAGCTAAAATTGAAGAAGCGAATGAAGCTTTGAAAAAAATCGCTGCATCAGGTAGAAAAATACTATTCGTAGCTACCAAAAAACAAGCAAAAGACATCGTTGCCGAAAAAGCAAAAGCTGCAAACATGCCATACATCACTGAAAGATGGCCTGGCGGAATGCTAACTAACTTCGTTACTATCAGAAAAGCCGTTAAAAAAATGGCTACAATTGATAAAATGAAGAAAGACGGAACATTCATGACTCTTTCTAAAAAAGAGCGTTTGCAAGTAGATCGTCTTCGTGCTAAATTAGAGAAAAATTTAGGTTCAATCGCAGATATGTCTAGACTTCCTGCTGCATTGTTCGTAGTTGATATTAAAGCTGAACACATCGCAATAAAAGAAGCTCAAAAATTAAACATTCCAGTTTTCGCAATGGTGGATACCAATTCTGACCCAAGAGAGGTAGAATACGTAATCCCATCAAACGATGATGCTTCTAAATCAATCGATAAAATTTTATCTTTAGTAACTGCCGCAATCATTGACGGACTTTCTAATAGAGGTGCTGATGCCGAAGCTGTAGCTGAAACAACTGCCGAAAAAGCAGCTCCTGCTGCTGAAGTTGCAGCTGCTGATGTTGAAGTTGCAACTCCAATTACTGAAGAAATTGAAGTTGTCGCTCCTTCTGCTGATGCTGAAGCTTCTGAGACTGAAATATAAATTTTAATATAGATTCCAAATTCCAAAAAAAAGTTAGAAACTACAAAGTTGCTGATTTAGTAAAATTGGGATTTGGATTTTTTTTATATAACCTTAAAAAATAATACAAAATGGCAACAATTACTGCTGCAGACGTAAATAAATTAAGAACAATCACGGGTGCCGGAATGATGGACTGCAAAAAAGCACTTGTTGAATCTGACGGAGATTTTGATTTAGCAATCGAAAACCTTCGTAAAAAAGGACAAAAAGTAGCCGCAAACCGTTCAGATAGAGAATCTACTGAAGGTGCTGCAATTGCTGTTGTAAATGCTGACAAAACTGCCGGTGTTGTTATCACATTGAACTGTGAGACAGACTTCGTAGGTATGAATGAAAATTTTGTGAAAATGGCCACTGAAATGGCTAATTTGGCATTGAATTTTGACAATAAAGAAGCATTTTTAGCAGCTGATTTCAACGGAATTACTGTTGCTGATAAATTAATCGAACAAACTGGAGTTATCGGTGAAAAACTAGAAATAAGAACTTTCGAAAAATTAGAAGGTGCTTTCATCGGGTCTTACATCCACTCTGGAAACAAAATCGCTACTTTAGTTGCCCTATCTGCGAATATTGCAGGTGCTGATGAAGTAGCAAGAAACGTAGCTATGCAAGCAGCGGCTATGTCGCCAATTGCTTTGAACGAAGCTGGAGTTGATTCCGATACTATTGCAAAAGAAATCGAAATTGCAAAAGATGTTTTGCGTCAAGAAGGAAAACCAGAAGCAATGTTAGACAATATCGCTAAAGGTAAATTAGCTCGTTTCTTTAAAGACAATACTTTGGTAAACCAAGATTATATTAAAGACAACAAAATGAGCGTAGCCGCTTATGTAAAATCTTTAGATAAAGATCTTATCGTTACCGGTTTCAAAAGAGCTGCTTTAGGATAATATCGAGTTTAGAGTTTAGATTTATAAAAAAGTCCCGAATAGTTTTATTTGGGACTTTTTTTGTTTGATTTAATTTTTTTGAAGTGAGCACACTTTGGAGAGAACTCGAAGACCTTATATGCCTAACTTAATTGGTCTAATCAATAATCTTCTTTATTTTTAAAACCTTCTATTTGAGTTTTTAATCTTTGAATAAGTTTTTCATTTTCTACATTAGATTTCAACAAAATTTTTAAAATTGCACTAATCCTTTCTTTTATAACTATATATAAGTCGAAATTATCATTTTTATGTGATTCATAATATTCTTTTAGAATAACATAAGTATCAATACAATCATCTAGGCAATTTTGTGTGTTTTTGTTTTCATTATAAGTATAAGCACATCTTCTTGCAATATGTCCTAAATCGCCTTCCGACACCATAAATTCATTCATTTGAATACCTCCTAAAAACCATCTATCCAATTTATTTATCTTTTGTAAATAAATTAGCAAATAGCAATATTTCTGTAAAACTGTTCTTGAGGAAATTTCTTCGTTTTTAATAAGCATTTCAAGATGAGAGGGTAATACGTTTCTTGCATCACTTCCTTCCTCAAAAACATTCTTTTCAAAAGCACGGTAAGTGTAATCAGAAATCTTTGTTGCAATTTTAATATGAAGAAAAGTGGACTTATATTTTCCGATTTTTTTAAGATAAATTTGAAAACTTAACTCTTCTAATTTTTCAAAACAGGCATTTAATATATCAGAATTTTTTAACGTTATCGACTTATTTATGATAATTGAAAATAAATCAAGAGTTTTAATTACAATTTCCTTCCAATGTTTCGAATCTTTAAATTCTTTGTCTGAATAACTATCAGGATATTTAAAATCTGCTTCTAAGTCTTTTCTTAAATGAGATAAATCAATTATTTCATTATCCTCTGGCATATTCAGTAATACCTGATTTTGTATAATGTTTTTGATAGTTTCAATACCCTCAATTATTTCTTCCTCTTTATTATAAGTGAATAGCCTGTTAATATATCTTTCAAATAATTTTTCTCTAAATTTTTCATAATGAAATGAAGTTTCTTTTTTTTCAATTAAATCAAAATACATACTTTCTATTGAATTCCAAATACCTCTTAATATTCCAGCATTATTTGGTTGAAGTAAAGAAAAATCAATGACTTTAATGTAAAAAGATATTAATCGTTCAATTATATAAGTAATTGGAACGATTTGTTGTCGCATTATTAAAAGGGCTTAATTATTTGTTTTTCAAATAATTATCTAAATTTATTTAAAAGTAAAATACGACATTATATCGTTTTTACTACTTA
>DHXP01000003.1:37824-156656 GCA_002413745.1 Flavobacterium sp. UBA5153
ATTATATCGTTTTTACTACTTATTCTTTGTTTTTTTGATTTTTTTCATCAATAATGAGATTAGATAATTTAACTGTTACTTTTCTGATAATTAACTGTGCTTTTACACTTTCAGAAACACTAATCAATGCAATAGCAATATTAGTTACTTTTATCAGATGGTCATTTTCAAAAATTTCTACCGATTTATCTATGTCAGTAATTCCATTATTGTTTATAAAAATTGATTTGCAATCTATTTTGTCAATTTCTTCGGAAGCTAATTTTTCAGGTTTCAAAGATGAAAACAGATTAAACGCAACTGGAATAAGAAACAATATGATCGAAACAAAAAGGATTATATTAAAATAAACAATCGAAATTTCATTAGATGACGGATTTTGGGTAGGAATTATTATACTTGAAAAAAATGCTACAATTATTGTTAGTACCGAAAAACTGATATAATATGCGCTTAATGAATTTATCAAAAATGATTTATGAAAATCAACTCCCGATTTTTGTTTAAAAAATTCATAAGCAACAAGAGAAACTGTAATGTAAATCCCCATAAGTGAAACAAGTGAACTAATAATCAAATTAAAAAACTCGTATGTTTTTGAATAATGTTCAATTTTGAAATAATCAGTAACAAAAGGAGGAAAACAATAACAGACAAATCCACCCATAAGAATTATGAGAATTGGATAAATGATATATTTATAATTTAAAATTTTTATCATTTTTCCTCAACAATCTTAATTTCTTCCTCACTCAAACCATACAATTCATACACCATTGTATCAATATCTTTTTCGGTGGTTTCTATTTGAGATTTTAGGGTTTGTGCTTTGGTTTTGTTTTCTTCAAATAGATCCAGCCATTCGAACTCGTCTTTTTTGGTGAGTGGTGTTTGTCCCGCTGTTTTAATGGCTTTATTAAGTTCTGTAATGAAATCAGCAAATGATAATTCTCTCCAGTTTTCTAATTTTTTAGAGAGTTTTTCAAGTTTGTATTGACCTGAAAAGTACTTTGAGAATTTTCTATTTACTGATTGCAAATCTTTATTTAAGGTTAATATTTTATCGGCGTTTTCAATAAATGGAATTTGAGAATCAGGATTTATTTTTTTGATTGGAAACTTTCTCAAATCATTTAGAATTATTTTTGGAAATAATTTCCTAACCGATTTTGCCGTGTTTTTCACAAAGTAATAAGACAACAATTTGCAATTCAAAACCGCTAAAATATATTTTAAAGAAATGTTTGAGTTTGCTTTTTCAACAATTGCGATATTACTCCTATTGTATAAATAAACACCCTCATTATATGTTGCGATTAAACATTTTGGGTAATTCCCTGTAATTTCTCTGACTATAATTTTTTTACCATCAAACAAGTTGAATGTTCTTGGTGCTGCAAGGTGCTTTCCATATCTTAAATACAAACCAGACCAACTCGTAAAATACCTTCCGACATCTTTTCCGTCTAAATATTTATGTGTGTTATCATCAAATTTATAATCATAATCATAAGGTCTATTTACAACGTCTTCAGCAGATTGTTTAGGTTCTCCCTTGTCTTTTTCGTAGGCTTGTAAGCCTGCTTTAATATCCACAAGACTATCCAATATTTCTGAATTCTTAATGATTTTTTCATTCAATTCATCACTTTCATCATCTAAAAAAACTTTGAATTCGAATCCTTCATTTTTAGAAAATTCTATTTGTTTTTTGGAATGAGATAAATAGAATTCATTTCCATTGTTTAGCAATATTTCAACAGTATTTTCCTTTTTTGAACTTTCTTTTTCGGACAATAAAATTACCGTTTCAACATTTGCTGTTTCAAAAGAAAATCCAGCCAAATTGATTATTTGGTTTATTTTATTAGTTTCTAACAAAAACTTTCTCAATCCTTCGCCAGAATACATCATTAGCCAAGAATTTGGAATAATCAAACCATAAATTCCGTTGTCTTTTATAAGATGAACTGATTTTTCAATGAACAACAAGTAAGTGTTGATTTGATATTTTGCCGAAACATATTTCGATACAAAAAAATCTTTTTCCTCTTGAAGGAAATTATCTCTTGCAAAAACATAAGGAGGATTCCCAATTATTACATCAAAACCTCCTTTTTCAAATACTTCCGGAAATTGTTCCTTCCAGTCGAAAGCTTTGTCGCCGGCAATGACTTTGCTTTCTATGAGGGAGTTGCCGCATTTGATATTGTTGTTCAGGCTGGTGAGTTTACGTTTGGGTTGGGCAGTACGCAACCACAAAGAGAGTTTTGCAATCTCGATACTTTCCTCGTTGAGGTCAACACCATAGATGTTGTGTTCTAGGATTTGGTTTTCGATATCGGGAAAGACAAAGAAACCTCCAAAAAGCTGTTTGTTGAGTTCGTCAAGGTAGGCGTGTTCCCTAATCAGGAAATCCAAGGCTTGGTTCAGGAAAGCTCCCGAGCCACAAGCCGGATCACAAATGGTGAGTTCCAAGAGCCATTCGCGGTAGTCCTTGAGTTGCTGGTCCAGTTTTATAATGGTGGTGGCTTGACGGTTCTTGCGGCCTTTGGCATATTCTTCGTCAAGGATGCCCAGTTCCTGTTTTTTCTCGGTACAAAGTTTACCAATGGTATTATCAACTATGTATTTGGTAATGTATTTCGGTGTATAGAAAACCCCGTCTTTCTTGCGTTTGGTTTTTTGCTTGTCGAAATTGGTTCCTTCAATTTCGGCATTGACACTTTCGATTTCGTTTAGTGAATGCTCAAAAATGTGCCCTAAAATATTGACATCAACTTGGCTTTGGAAATCATAAGTTGATAATTTTTTGGTATGACGATACAGCAATTCATCTTCAATAATCACGGCATCCAGAATGGTATCGGGTTGAAACAAACCACCATTGTAAGCAAAAATTTCCTCTTTTTTGTCGGTGCCTTTTCGACCTATATCCAGAAAATTAAAATATTGTTTGTAGCGGTCGTAAAGAGGTACAATCATATCCAAATCTTCCAAGGCTTTCCACTCTTTTAGAATGGTATTGATGGAGTTTGGAGCCAGCAATCCGCGGTCTTCTGCAAACAGAATGAACAGAAAACGGTCAATAAGTTTCTGTGACTTTTTAAACAAGATAAGTTTTGAAGTTTTTTCGGTTAACTCCAACAACATTACATTATTTCGGTTTTGTTTGACCAAATCTCGGTATAATTCTCGTTTGAATAGCGAATAATCGGCATAGAATTTTTTGGTTATATTTTCTTCTTCCACAACGGAAGCTTCTTTTATCGCCAAAGGTTTATTAGCAAGGATATTGTCTTTGGACAAACAGAGATAAAAGAGTTCGAATTCGCTTTGAGTCAAAGTAAACAAATTGAATTCTTCAAAATCCACGGCATTGTTGATATAAAAACGTAATTTTTCGAAGTTTGAAGTAATAATATAGGTACAACTTTCGTGATTTGCTTTGTAATCAAAAGCTTGTTGGCGAATGCTTTCGAGGTCTTTGGTATTGGTTCCTTTGAGTTCTATAACAGCTATGGCTTTGCCTTCTTTTAGAATTGCACCATCGGTTTTTTTTGCTCCTTTTAGGTTTTTGAGTTCTGTGGTTAGGTTAAACTTTGGTGCGGGATTTAGGGTATAACCCAATATGTCAACGAAAAGTTCTCGTAAAAAACCCTCTTGAAATTGTTCTTCTTTGCTGTTGCGAATGTTTTCCTGAATAGTAAAATTGTGAAAATACTTGCTGTACTTTTTATAGGCTTTCAGCACTTGGTCTGAATCTTGTTGGCTCAAATATTTTTTGAGCACGGAAGCTTGGAATAACGACATTGGCAACACTTTTATTAGAGATTCTAAAAATACGCAATTAGAAATTGATGTAAGAATTTTGTTATTAACAACTTTATTGATAAATGCCTACATATAAAATTCGTTTAAACCTAGAATTAGGGATTTTTCCATCACTGAATTTAGAGATATTTAAAAATCGAATGTCTTATAGCTGTTACAGCTTTGCAAAAGTATTACTAGGATGAAGAGATATAATATGGCTTTTTTTATGTGATTTTAATAAGTTCAAATATAATAAGTTTTTGTTCTAAATTATTTAATTTTATTGAAAACGAAGGCTGTAGTTTTTAAGGGAGATTTGCTCTATTCTTCTATCTTTGAAAATAAAAACTTAATCTTATGGAAAGCAAAACAAGATGCAAATGGTGTTCAGGAATCGATATTTATGAAAAATACCATGACGAAGAATGGGGCGTTCCGGTTTATGATGACCAAAAGTTATTTGAATTTTTAATTCTAGAAACCTTTCAGGCAGGATTAAGTTGGATAACAATATTGCGAAAAAGAGAAAATTTCAGATTGGCTTTTAATGACTTTGACTATTCGAAAATAGCCGAATATTCAGAAGATAAAATTCAGGAATTGCTGCAAAATGCCGGAATTATTCGCAATCAATTGAAAGTTCGATCAGCAGTTTCGAATGCAATTGCATTTATGAAAGTTCAGGAAGAATTTAGCAGTTTCAGTGAATACATTTGGCAATTTACAGAAGGGAAACCAATCACTAATAATCCAAAAACGATAAAAGATGTTCCAGCAACAACTCCACTTTCTGACGCTATTAGCAAGGATTTGAAAAAACGCGGATTTAAATTTGTGGGTTCCACGGTAGTTTATGCACACATGCAAGCCACTGGAATGGTAGATGACCACGTGGAAGATTGCTGGAGAAAAGAATAGTTTACAGCGGTTCGTTTTCAAAATAGAGGAGAATAAAAACTGCCATTAAAAAAAATTTGGAAATTTAGGTCCAACATATAAAATAATAAATTACTTTTGTTCTGCACTTTAGGGGTGTCTACAAACCGTAGGCTGAGATTTTACCCTCTGAACCTGACGCAGTTCATACTGCCGTAGGAAAAAGTAAGATGACTTCATTGTATCCGCATACGTTTGAGCCATTCCTAAAGTAGTATTACATACTAAATCTAAAAAGGAATGGAACTTAAAATCAACAATCAAACCAAACAATTTGCTCCTGAAAGCCTAACGGTTCAGGCACTACTCGATTTGGAAATTCCCAACAAACAAAACGGCATCGCCGTGGCCATTAACAATACCGTTATTCCAAAACCTAACTGGAATACCCATCTTCTCAACGAAAATGACGAAATCTTGATTATCTCTGCCACCCAAGGCGGATGATATTCGCTCTGTAGTCGAAGTTTTCAAAGATTCCGTTAAACGACAAACATTAAAAATACATAACTAATAACAATTCAACACAAAATGACTAACGAAGAAAAAATATCCAGAACCCCTTTTCCAAATTCGAAAAAAATATATGTGGAAGGAGAAATTTACCCGATAAAAGTAGCCATGCGAGAAATTTCACTGGCAGACACTAAATTATCCAATGGTAGAATAGAAAAAAACCCAGCTATAGCCGTCTATGACACTTCCGGCCCTTTTACTGATCCAGATATCGAAATCGACATCCGAAAAGGATTGCCTCGCCTGCGCGAACAATGGATTTTAGACAGAAATGACGTTGAAATTCTAACAGAAATCTCCTCTGATTATGGAAAAAAAAGACTGAACGACGAGAACCTAAATGAATTGCGTTTTGAATATTTACACCAACCCATGCGTGCCAAAAAAGGGGCGAATGTATCTCAATTGTATTATGCCAAACAAGGCATCATCACGCCCGAAATGGAATATATCGCCATTCGCGAAAACCAGCGCATTGAACAACTGAATGACCAAACTAAGGCGATGCAATGTCAACACGCCGGAAACAGTTTTGGAGCCAATACGCCAAAATCTAAAATTACGCCTGAATTTGTATGTAGTGAAGTCGCCTGCGGACGCGCGATTATTCCAAATAACATCAACCATCCCGAAAGCGAGCCAATGATTGTTGGCCGCAATTTCTTGGTAAAAATCAATGCCAACATCGGAAACAGCGCGATAACATCCACTATCGAAGAAGAAGTAGAAAAAGCAGTTTGGGCGTGTCGTTGGGGCGCTGACACCATAATGGATTTGTCAACGGGTAAAAACATCCATGAAACCAGAGAATGGATTATTAGAAATTCTCCCGTGCCTATTGGAACAGTACCCATTTACCAAGCTTTAGAAAAAGTAAATGGCATTGCCGAAGATTTAACTTGGGAAGTGTATCGTGACACCTTAATCGAGCAAGCCGAACAAGGCGTTTCCTATTTTACCATTCACGCAGGCGTTTTATTGCGTTACATCCATTTGACTGCCGATCGTGTTACCGGAATTGTATCGCGTGGCGGTTCAATTATGGCAAAATGGTGTTTGTTTCACCACAAAGAAAACTTCCTGTACACTCATTTCGAGGATATTTGTGAAATCATGAAACAATATGATGTAGCCTTTTCTTTAGGAGACGGATTACGTCCCGGTTCTATCGCTGATGCCAATGATGCCGCTCAGTTTGCCGAATTGGAAACCCTAGGGGAACTGACAAAAATAGCTTGGAAACATGATGTTCAAGTTTTTATTGAAGGACCAGGTCACGTACCGATGCACATGATTAAAGAAAACATGGACAAACAATTGGAGCACTGCTCTGAGGCTCCTTTTTATACTTTAGGCCCACTAACAACTGACATCGCGCCCGGTTACGACCATATTACTTCTGCCATCGGGGCAGCAATGATTGGCTGGTATGGCTGTGCGATGCTGTGTTATGTTACCCCAAAAGAGCATTTAGGTTTACCCAATAAAAAAGACGTAAAAGATGGCGTGATCACTTATAAGATTTCGGCTCATGCCGCTGATTTGGCCAAAGGGCATCCAGGTGCACAATACCGCGACAATGCGTTGAGTAAAGCCCGTTTTGAATTCCGTTGGGAAGACCAATTCAACTTGTCGTTAGATCCAGACACCGCCCGTGAATTCCACGATGAAACCCTACCGGCAGAGGGAGCCAAAGTCGCGCATTTTTGCTCGATGTGTGGGCCAAAATTCTGCTCGATGAAAATATCTCAAGAAATTCGCGACGTTGCCGAGGCCGAAAGAGGCATGAAAGAGAAGTCGGAAGAATTTGTAGAACAAGGAAAAGAGATTTATAGTTAAAAGAATATAGAAGAAAGAACATAGATAATAGAAGAAGAGATGATAGACTAAACTAAATCTATCAGTCTATTATCTATTCGTCTCTCATCTTTTATCTAAACTAATATGATAGTAATCACAATTCCGATGGCTTATGAAACCAACACAATTCATTCTCTTTTTGAGAATGGATTGGAGTTGCTTCATATTCGAAAACCTGATTTTTCAGAAGAAGAAATGAAAGCGTTTTTACGGAAAATAGGATCGGAATATAAAAATCGTTTGGTTTTGCATCAGCACCATCAGTTGGCGGAAGCTTTCGGAATTAACCGAATTCATTTTACTGAAAAAATGCGAAACGAAACATCAGAAGAAAAATTAAAATTTTGGAAAGAAAAAAGCTTTCATTTATCAACTTCAATTCACAAAATGGAGGATTTTAATTCCCTGGAAAATGTATTTGAATATGCTTTTTTGAGTCCGGTTTTTCCAAGTATTTCCAAGGAAAACTATTTGCCAAAATATGATATTCCAGTCGAAATAAAAAAGAGAAGCAATTTCACGACACGTTTGGTGGCCTTGGGAGGAATTTCTTCCGAAAACATCCATCAAGTTTTAACATTCGGTTTTGATGACGTGGCACTTTTAGGCACCATTTGGAACAGCAACAAACCAATAGAAAATTTCAAACAATGTCAGCAAATCGTCCTTTCGTATTAACAATAGCCGGTTTTGACCCAACGGGAGGCGCAGGTGTTCTGGCGGATGTGAAAACATTCGAGCAACATCGCGTCTGTGGTTTTGCCATCAATACGGGCAACACCATACAAACCGAAACTGCGTTTTACGAAATACAGTGGACTGATTTGAATTTTGTTTTGCGGTCAGTGGACACATTGCTTAAAAACTATACTGTCAAAGTTGTAAAAATCGGGATTGTTCCTTCGCTAGATTATCTAAAGGAAATTGTTTTCGCCATAAAAAAACTTTCCCCAGAAACCAAAATCGTCTGGGACACCGTTTTGAAATCGACCACCGAATTCGATTTTATGAACATCGAAAATCAATCTGTTTTGATTGCTGTTTTGAAAAACATCGATTTGATTACGCCCAATTATAATGAAATTTCACGACTGTCATCGATAAAAAACACTCCTGACGCGATTGCCCAAGACTTGTCAAAATATTGTGCCGTTTTACTTAAAGGAGGTCATAATCCGGAAGAAATCGGTGTTGATTATTTATATACCATGAAAGAAATTTTCAGGCTTGCGCCAAAAAACACTAAATGTTACGAAAAACACGGCTCGGGTTGCGTGCTGTCATCATCCATTACCGCCAATATCGCTTTGGGACAAGACCTGAAAACGGCTTGCGCCAATGCCAAAAATTATATTGAAAGTTACTTCAATTCCAACCCCACATTAATCGGATATCACTATGTATAAAAAGTTGCAATATATTTCTCAGGGAGATACGGCAGATGAACAGTTGCACAATATTCGCCAGGCTTTGGACAATGGTTGCAATTGGATACAACTGCGTTTCAAAAGCAACAATTCTCTTGCTGTTTTCACCTTGGCGGAAGCCGTAAAAATAGTATGCGATGAATACCGCGCCAATTTCATAGTTAATGACAATGTCCTTTTGGCACAACAAGTCGCGGCAGACGGCGTGCATTTAGGTTTGAGCGATATGAAAATTGAGGAAGCCCGCCTGATTTTAGGGGAAACAAAAATCATTGGCGCTACGGCAAACACTTTTGAAGATGTTGTCCAAGCTGTGGCAGAAAACTGTAATTATATTGGTCTGGGGCCATTTCAGTTTACGGAAACCAAGCAAAATTTAAGTCCAATTATAGGAATTGAAGGCTATGCAACTATCATCGAAAAAATGAAAATTCAAAATATCGAAATCCCCGTTTACGCAATTGGAGGCATCACATTGGAAGATGTTGACTCTCTTATGAAAACAGGAATTCACGGCATTGCTGTTTCGGGTTTGATTACACGAAGCAAAAATCCAACCCAACTTATCACTCAACTCAACAAAAAATTATATACAAATGTCAGAATTTAAAATAGGAGACAAAACGTTTCACTCCCGACTATTTCTAGGAACGGGAAAATTTGGTTCTAACTTCCAAATGGAAGAAGCTATTTTAGCTTCGGGAAGCGAATTAGTCACGGTAGCTCTAAAACGCATCGATTTAGAAACCGAAACCGATGCGATTTTGTCGCATCTAAAACATCCGTCAATTAATTTATTGCCCAATACTTCTGGCGCACGAAATGCCAAGGAAGCCATTTTTGCCGCACAATTGGCTCGAGAAGCATTGGAGACCAATTGGCTCAAACTTGAAATTCATCCCGATCCAAAATATTTGATGCCCGATGCCATAGAAACCTTGAAAGCAACCGAAGCATTGGCCAAGCTGGGTTTTATAGTTTTGCCTTACATTCATGCTGATCCCGTTTTATGCAAACGTTTGGAAGATGCAGGAACATCGGCAGTAATGCCTTTGGGTTCCCCAATTGGCAGCAACAAGGGATTGAAAACTATCGATTTTTTAGAAATTATTATCGAGCAAAGCAAAGTTCCGGTGATTATCGATGCGGGGATTGGCGCGCCATCTGATGCCGCAAAAGCGATGGAACTCGGGGCAGATGCTGTTTTGGTAAACACCGCCATCGCCGTAGCCGGAAATCCGAAATTGATGGCGGAAGCTTTCAAAGAGGCCGTAATCGCAGGACGAAAAGCCTATGAAGCTCGATTGGCACATCGGGTAAACCATGCGATTGCATCGAGTCCGTTGACGGCTTTTTTATATGAGTAATTTAACCACGAAGACACTAAGAAAAGCACAAAGTTCACAAAATTTTATACACTTTTATGGCAAAAACCTTTATGGTTTTGCGTCTTTGTGGCAAAAAAAATGAAAAAATGAAAACATTTAAATCGGTTTTTGAAAATTATGATTGGGAAACCATTCAAACCAAAATATACCAAACCACCGCAGCCGAAGTAGAACGGGCGTTAGCCAAAAGCAAACGGACTCTTGATGATTTTCTGGCCTTAATTTCACCGGCAGCCCAACCCTATTTGGAACCCATGGCGCAACTATGCCATGAACTGACCAAAAAACGATTTGGCAAAACCATCCAGATGTATGTTCCTCTGTATTTGAGTAACGAATGCCAAAATATTTGCACCTATTGTGGTTTTAGTTTGGACAACAAAATCAAACGAAAAACGCTTACCGAAAGCGAAATTACGCTAGAAGTCGAAGTCTTAAAAAAAGCAGGTTTTGATCACGTTTTGTTGGTAACGGGTGAAGCCCACCTTATCGTAAACATTCAGTATTTTTTAAAAGCAGTCCAGCAAATAAAAAAAGATTTTGCCACCATTTCGATAGAAGTACAACCACTTTCCACCGAAGAATACCAACAATTGCACGAGGCCGGCGTTTATTCGGTTATGGTATATCAGGAAACGTATCATCGCGATGTTTATAAACAGTATCATCCAAAAGGGAAAAAATCAAATTTTGATTTTCGCTTGGAAACTCCGGATCGAATAGGAACGGCAGGCATTCACAAAATTGGTTTGGGTGTTTTATTGGGATTGGAAGATTGGCGCACCGATAGTTTTTTCAATGCCCTACATTTAGATTATTTGCAAAAAACCTATTGGCAAAGTAAATATTCCGTTTCTTTCCCACGATTACGCCCCGCAGAGGGAATCATCGAACCCAACTTTATTATGGACGATAAAGATTTGACCCAACTTATTTGCGCCTATCGTCTGTGGAATGAAGACCTGGAGATTTCCATTTCGACACGGGAGAATGAGAAATTCCGAAATAATATTATTCCAATTGGTGTCACGAGTATGAGTGCCGGTTCTAAAACTAACCCTGGCGGTTATGTTGTTGACCCGCAATCATTGGAACAATTTGAAATCAGTGATGACCGTTCGGCTGCCGAGATTGCAAAAATAATTTCGAGTAAAGGCTACGAACCCGTTTGGAAAGATTGGGACAGGAGTTACACGGTTGTAGATTATCGATTTTAAATTGCAGAAACATGAGTATTATTCAAGATTTTTTACGTTATAACCGTCAGATGATGCTGCCAGAAATTGGCAATTCGGGACAAGACAAGCTCAAAAAAGCCAAGGTTCTGGTGGTTGGAGCCGGCGGACTGGGATGTCCTGTTTTGCAATATATAGCTACGGCAGGAGTAGGAACCATAGGCATTGTCGATTTTGACAAAGTAGAATTGCACAACCTGCACCGCCAAATTTTATATACCGAGAATCATGTTGGCAAAGCCAAAGCCACTACGGCAAAATCAGTATTGGAAACTTTAAATCCTTTGGTTGACTTTATTGCTTTTGAAGAAAAATTAACTGCTAAAAACGCAGCCCAGATCATACAAAATTTTGATGTAATAGTGGACGGTTGCGATAATTTTGAGACGCGTTATTTGGTAAACGACACTTGCGTGGCACTAGGAAAATCATTGATTTATGGCAGTATCTTGAAATTTGAAGGACAAATGGCGGTTTTCAATCACAGGGGAAATAAAAATCTCCGTGACTTATTTCCCGAACCTCCGAACCCAAAAGATGTTCCCAACTGTAATATGAATGGAGTTATGGGTACCCTTCCGGGGATTATTGGCACCATGATGGCGCATGAAACTTTGAAACTGATTATGGATTTGCCAACCCTAGAAAATGAATTAGTGCTTTTTAATACTTTAGATTGGAGTTTTACGAAGTTGAAGTTTTGAAAACTATTTGCTTTTCAGAATCTTCATGAATTCCTCTCTGTCAATTTCACGGCAACCCAAACTTTCCAGATGTTCGTTATATACCTGGCAGTCCAGTAATTTATAATTGGCTGCCTTTAATTGGTTTGCCAAAGCAATAAAGGCTACTTTTGAAGCATTCGAAACCTTAGAAAACATGCTTTCGCCACAGAAAATGTGACCCAAATCGATGCCATATAAACCTCCGACTAATTCATCGTTTTGCCAAACCTCGACCGATTTTGCAATTCCTGACTCATGCAATTTACAATAGGCTTCAATCATGTCATTGGTAATCCAGGTGCCGTTTTGACCTTCGCGTTTTATCTTTCGACAATTCGAAATTACTTCCCTGAAATTCTGGTTAAAAGTCACCTTGAAGATGTTTCGATTAATGATGTTTCGCATACTTTTTGAAACAACTAATTCGTCGAGAAACAGTACCATTCTGGGATTGGGCGACCACCATAAAATGGGATCATCTTCTTCAAACCAAGGAAATATTCCGCTTTTGTAAGCCAGCAGCAAACGCTCTGGAGACAAGTCGCCGCCAACAGCCAAAATCCCTTCGGAATTAGCTCGAGAAACAGGAGGAAAAAATAATTCTTTGGATAAATAATACATGGTTTTCGAACAAAAGTATAAATGTTTACTTGTAAATTTGGCGAAGCTAATTTACATTTTAAAATTCAATCCTATAAATTTTAAAAAAATCAAAAATACTATGAAAACCAAACTCTTAACGCTTCTATTTTCTTCGTTGGTTTTCTTGGGAAATGCCCAATCAAAAGACAGCATTTCTTCGATAAAAAATCAAGACAAAATCTCCTATAAAAAATTCATAGTTCCAGTAGCCCTTATAACCGCAGGAACCTTGATTTTAAACACAAATCTCAATAAAGATTTACAAGTAAACGCGAGAAACTTTTTTGGCAATAGTTTTCATACTTCGGCCGATAACTATCTTCAATTTGTTCCCGTTGCTCAAATTTATTTGGGAAAATCTTTGGGATTCAAACCCAAAAACGATTTTCAACATCAAACCATCAATATTGTGATTGCCAATGCAATTATGGGAACCGTAGTCTTTGCCTTGAAGAACACTGTTGGTGAAGAAAGACCGGATCATTCGGATAATTTAAGTTTTCCTTCTGGTCATACAGCAACGGCTTTTACCAATGCAGCCCTTTTATTTTATGAATTCAAAGATTCTAATTTATGGTATGCCAGCAGCGGTTTTTTGTTTGCAACAGCAACAGGAGCGCTCCGAATTGCTAATAACAAACATTACACTTCCGATGTTCTTGCCGGTGCTGGAATAGGAATGGCAACGGGAATTATTGTTTCGTATTGGAATCCATTCAAATCAATGACTTTTGGTAAGAACAAAAAAACAACGGCTTTTGTTTACCCACAAATTGGGAATCAGATTGGGATGGGAGCAATTGTCAAACTCAATTAATTTCGTGAAAATCCAAAAAAAAGCCTTGAAAATTTCAAGGCTTTTTTTGACTTATTTTTAGAAAGGCAAGTCATCCGGTTCGTCTTCGTTCAGGCTAGTTGCTGGCGGAAATGCTGCTGCAGCCGGCATTGGCGGTACTTGACCTGAAGCTTCTGCTTGTACTTTCGCAATTCTCCAACCTTGGATGGTATTGAAATAAACGGTCTCCCCTTGTGGGTTAATCCATTCTCTACCTCTTAAATTAATGTCGATTTTCACGGCATCTCCAACTTGGAAGTTATTCAACAAATCACATTTATCTTGAACAAACTGTACCAAAATACTTTGTGGATATTGTTCATCAGTTGTAACAACAACATCTCTTTTTTTGAAACCTGCTGATCCAACCTCTTTGGTTTGATCGATCATTTTGATTTTTCCTGTAACTTCCATCTTCTTTTATTTATTTTTATTGTTGAATTTATGTTTAAATTTCTTTGGCTAGAAGCAGTTTCCAAGCGGAAATAGCATCATTTTCATTCAGGTAATCTTTGGCCTTCAAATGTATTTTTTTGACATCATCAGAACTTAAAACCCCTTTCACGGCAAAATTTTGTTTTACAAATATATCAATTTCTTCATTAGTAGGCAAACTATTGATGTTGCCTAATTTCCCCAAATCATTCCCATCAAAAACTTCGCTTTTCTTGATGAAATCGGGAATTACATCTACTCCTATTCCCAAAGTCTGCAAAGGTTTTTCGACTTCGAATAATCCCATTTTGGCTCTCGAATACCAATCACCACCCAAACGAGAAACCAAATCTATTTTTTCGGGGTCAATAGTCCCGTTTTCATCAAGAATATTTTCATTGATATGGATTTTCACCACTTCACAAATGATTAAATTCCCTGCGCCACCATTATTCCCCAAAGGAATAATTTCATTAACCTTGCATTCCAACTGTACCGGACTTTCGACAACGCGATACGGTTTTACAATATCTGACGGTATTTGCGTCAACCCCGATTTCAGGAATTCGTTTATTCCTTCAGGATAATCGGTACTTGACAACGACATTTGTTGCACAATGTCAAAATTTACCACGTTAATTACCACTTCGCGAGTGGCTTCACAATTAATTAAAGTGTGTTTCGAACTATTGTCTTTAACTCGCTGCACCGGCGAAAAAACAAGTATGGGCGGATTAAAACTAAAGAGATTAAAGAAACTGAACGGGGACAAATTCGGCTTTCCGTTTTTGCCCAAAGTGCTAGCAAATGCTATTGGTCGCGGCGCAACGGCTCCTTGTAAATAGTCTTGCAATTTTGCTGGCGAAAGGTCTTTTGGTTCAATACTAATCATACTAATTCCGTTTAAACAAAAATAGGAAATTAGCAATAAGAATGTAGAATATTGGCAAAGAATTTGTCATAAAAACAACTTCCCTAGCCCTGTCCCGATAGCTATCGGGAGAAGTGGAAATCCTTTTTTGAGGCTTCCAGCCTTTAAAAGGCTGGAAGCTTCAAAAAATATTGAAACGGACAGCAGGAAATAGCTCCTAAAATTCCTTTGAATAAATTCAAAAAATAAACACAATCTTAGTTCCAATATTTCGTTATATTTATGCCTCAAAAATAAATTTATGCAGTTTTCTGAAACAAGAAATACAAGCCGTTGGATTATCGTTTTTGCTTCCTTTTTAATTATTTCACTGATTCTTTGGAACACCTACACTTTTTTCCAAATTTTCAAAAATGAAGAGCGCTTGAAAATGAACCTTTGGGCCAATGCACAAAAAACGCTCATAAATGCCGGAGAAAATACCGATGTGGAACTACCGCTACAAATTTTCAGCAACAACACTTCGATTCCCATCGTGCTTACCGAGAATGACAGCATCATAAATACGGTCAATATTGACGAGGAAATTGTAAAAAACAAACGAAGAGCAAGGGCGTTTTTGGTCAATCTAAAAAACGAAAACGAGCCCATTGTAATAGAATATGTTCCGGGGAAATTTCAGAAATTATATTATGGGAATTCGGCTTTACTGAATAAACTTAAATATTATCCCGTCGCTTTATTGCTCATTATTGTTCTGTTTGCCGGACTGGTTTATAATTTTTACAGAAGCACCAAAATGGCAATCCAAAACAAACTTTGGGCCGGAATGGCGAAGGAAACGGCACACCAAATAGGCACGCCCCTTTCGTCATTAATAGGCTGGGTCGAACTCCTGAAATCCGAAAATGTTGACGAAAGTATCACCGTCGAAATTGAAAGGGATATTGAACGCTTGAAAACCATTACGGATCGCTTTTCGAAAATAGGTTCAGAACCAAAACTGGAAAGCAAAGATATTATTGAAGAAACGCTTCAATCGTATGACTATTTGCAATCCCGATTTTCAAAACAAGTCGAGTTTTCTTTCAAAGCACCGAAGTCCCCTATTATGGTTTTGCTCAATCCCACTTTGCACGGCTGGACGATAGAAAACTTGGTGAAAAATGCCATTGACGCGATGAAAGGAAGAGGAAAATTGGCCGTCTCCATTGAAGAGGATGGAGGATCCGTGAAAATAAAAGTTTCGGATACGGGATATGGAATTCCAAAAAAACAATTCAAAACCGTGTTTGAACCTGGATTTACAACCAAAAAACGCGGCTGGGGTTTAGGCCTTTCACTGACAAAAAGAATTGTGGAAGAATACCACAAAGGAACCATAAAAGTGCTGAATTCCGAAATTGGAAAAGGAACAACGATGCAGGTCAGTTTTAAGAAAAGTAAATTAGTTTAACGGAATCCCAAACCAAGAAACTTTGGTAAACATTGATTTTCTGCTAATTTTTGATTTGCTTAAATATTCTCTTACAAATGATTCGTGCTCCTCTACTTGCCGTATGGTTTCCATCAGTCCTTTTCTAATAGAATTTACATTTGATAAATTACCTTTATCTACTTTTCCCAAATTGTTTAATAATTCAAGGCTGTCAAGCAATTTACTCTTGGGATCATCTATCATTCTTTTCAATTCTTCATCAGGCACATTGGGTTTGAATTGCTTATTCCGAAAATTTATGTATTCATTTAATTCTCTTATTCCCTCATTATATAAATTTACTATATGATTAAAATCGTCATTTTCTTTAATCTGCTTGTAGTATTCAATCTCACTTTTTTTATGTGAAAGTCTGTCAAAAATCATGACATTTTTAACTCCATTTTTTTCTATTCTTTCGGCTGAGCCAATTAACTTATCCATTTCGGATAATTTCTCGTATTTTAAAATTTCACTTTCAAAATCAAACTGTTTTTTTGTTTTATCGGTTTGGGTTTTTCCGTTATAAAACTCCTGATTGGTTATGGGATAATTTAAAAATTGCCACAAATAATCAAATGGCATATGTGAAGATATTATTTTACTGGGTTCGGTTTTAAAATAATAATCATTTATTTTCTTGACAAACACGCCATTATTTATAGATCCCGAACCCCAGGTGGGGTCGAATAAATACCACTTACTATCAATTTTAGCGGCACACCAAGCATGCGATAAGGCAGCTATTTTTCCGTTTTGCTTCGTATAACCCTCAATAATATAGGATTTTATTCCAACTTTATTTGAAATTTCATTAAAAACCTCGGCATAATGAATACATACGCCCTTCTTTGTTTTTAATGTATTTACAATTTTTTCTTGGGTGGTTTGATTTAAATTTACGGCAAACATATTCTTTACATCATAACTAATGTTTGATGCTGTCCAATAAAAAACAGCACGAATTTTGTCGTTTTCCGTTTTAAAATTAGAATTTATATAATTGGCAATAGCATCAGTAGAAATGGTTGAATTCTGCGGAATAGCTGCCATTTTTTTATCCATTAAAGCGAATCCAATATTGGCTTGACCAAAACTTAAAATGGAAAAAAGTAAAGTAAAAGTTAAGAAAGTGTTTTTCATTTTATATAGGAAATCATACATTAAAATGGAATGGTTTTCACCCATTTCATTTCTAAACGAAAACCATTCCAATTTGTTTTATTTTAAAAAAAAATTATAAATTGGCTTGAATGCTTTTGGCCAAAGTTTCGAATTCTTCTTTGGTCATGGAGACTTTCTTCTGAAAACGCATTTCGTCCATTTCGTTTAAAGGAATCAAATGAACGTGTGCATGAGGCACTTCAAGACCAATGACTGCCATTCCTATTCTTTTACAAGTAACCGTTTTTTCGAGTGCAATGGCAATTTTCTTGGAAAACTGCATCAGTCCAAGATATAGGTCGTCTTCAATGTCAAAAATCTTGTCGATTTCCTGTTTTGGAACGCACAAAGTGTGTCCTTTAGCATTTGGGTTTACATCCAAAAAAGCCAAGAAATTATTGTCCTCGGCTATTTTATAGCAAGGAATTTCTCCTTTTATGATTTTTGTGAAAATAGAACTCATAATTTTAGATAATAGATAAAAGATTAAAAGAGGATAGACAGTTAAACAATGGCCTTAATCTCTACTGATTTCCAAAATTTCAAATTTCAAAACACCATTTGGCACAGTAATTTCGGCAACATCCCCTACTTTTTTACCAAGTAATCCCTTGCCAATAGGTGAAGTTACTGAGATTTTTCCTGTTTTTAAATCGGCTTCGCTTTCGGCTACCAGCGTATATTTCATTTCCATACCGTTGGCTTGGTTCTTGATTTTTACATTCGATAAAACCAATACTTTAGAAACATCAAGTTGTGTTTCGTCAATTAATCTAGCGTTAGAATGCACATCTTCCAGTTTGGCAATCCTCATTTCCAGCATTCCTTGTGCTTCTTTGGCAGCATCGTACTCGGCATTCTCGGATAAATCGCCTTTATCCCTTGCTTCTGCTATATCAGCGGACGCTTTTGGACGCATCACACTTTTTAAATAATCTAATTCTTCTCTTAATTTTTTTAATCCTTCAGCTGTATAATAAGATACTTTCGTCATAACTTCATCATTTATATAAAATAGAAAAAATCCCATCAGGACGGGATTTCTTTCCACAAAGATATTGTTTTTAATTTTTAATTCACAATTTAATGCCAATCATATATAATTCAAAGTTAAATAAATTAAATTTGTTTCAACAATTCTTTTAATATATTTCAAATAATGAAAAAGTATTTTCTACTATTGATTGCTATTCCTTTGTTTTTTGGCTGTAGCACCAATAATTTTAACAACAATAATCCCTATTTGCCCAATTACACATTTACCATAGATGTCAATATGAATTTACCATCCTATTCTAATCTTCAATATCCAAGTAATGCAGTTTATTATCCTAGTCAGGGCGTTCGAGGTCTTTTTATTTTCAATACAGGAAGCGGTTATAATGCGTTTGATGCTGCTTGTCCTAATCAAGCTTTGGGCGCTTGTTCAACGATGACTATAAAAGGCATTAATGTTGTTTGCCCTTGTGACAGCAAGGAATATAGCTTGTTTACAGGTCAAGGTGGTTTGCAATATCCTTTGAAACAATATCGGGTTGAAGTCAACGGAAATGTACTCAGAGTGTATAATTAATCTTTAAAAAGATGAAAGCAATTTGGTTTAGAAAATCAGGTATAATCTTCATTCCAACATCGTTTATTGGAATTTTGCTGTACCAGTTTACTCTGGCATTTTGCGTGAATGTATTTGTTGCAATTGATCGAAATTCTCATTCCAATTCTGATACACTTTATGGAATTTTCCCTTTTGTGGCGGGTGCTTTCACCATTTTGTTTTGGATTGCATCCAATACCTGTGAAGAAAAGAAATAAAAAACTCCGAAAGGTTTTGAAACTTTCGGAGTTATAAAATCTAAAACTTCAAGGTCAATCCTGCCAAAAAATTGATTCCTGCCTGTGGATAATAATAAGGATAAACATCCCACATATAGCCATTTGAAATATATTTTTTATCCAAAATATTATTGACTAATCCTGTTACAATAATTGATTTAAAAATCGATTTTGGCTTAATTTCATATGCGACATTCAAATCATTCACGAAATAACTGGCCAATTTTGCGGCCGGCAATTCAATATTATTCAAATATTGTTCCCCAACGAATTTTTGCAAGAGTGAAATTTGTAAACTTTCAATCGGTTTGTATACCAAAATATTTCCTGCAATAATCGAAGGTGAATACGCAATGGTTGTCGTTCCATAATTCTGACCAGCAACGGCCAAATCACTATTTTTATTGCTACTCAAGGTAAAATTAGGCCTAATAATAAACTTTTCTGATAATGCAATCGTGGCATCAACTTCCAATCCTAAACGGTAACTTTTATCGCTATTGGAACGAATTGGATTTCCCACATCATCCAAATTTCCAGTTAAAATCAACTGGTCTTTGTAGGCCATATAATAAATATTGGAATTGAATTTTACTTTCTCGGCAACATATCTCCAGCCCAATTCAAAGTCATTTAATTTTTCTGGTTTGACATTTCCGCTTTCATAGTCGGTTCTATTCGGTTCCCGATTGGCTCTTGCATAGGAAAGATACAAGATGTTATTCTCATTCATATTATAATTCAAACCTGCCTTTGGATTGAAAAAATTAAAATTATCATTTACCAAACCTGTTTCTGGACTATCGGCTTTATAATGCACATTTCGAAGCTGCAAATCTCCAAACAAACTGATTTTCGTACTGATTTGATAATTGGCTTTTGCAAAAACATTTCCGTCGGTTTTAGTTGCAAAATTATCGTAGTAGTGGTCTCCCAATTCACTTTGAGATGCAAAACGCGCCCAAATTACTTCGCCAAAATGCGTACCTTCGTATTTATTATAACCTCCACCAAAAATCATATCCAGTTTTTCGTCCTTATAATTGGCCGAAAATGTGGTTCCGTAAAAATCATTGTCCAACCATTTTTGGCGAATTAAATCGGTAGTAGTTTCGATGCCTACGTTGAGCATTCCATAATCTGAAAAAGCTTGATTATTCAGGTATTCTTCATAATATCCTTTGCCTTTTGTGTAATGAAAAGCCAAATTAGTATTCCAAGTTTTGGACACTTTTTCGTTCCAATGTAATTGATAATTGTCCTGCTGATAATTATCGGTTTCATTGTCATAAAATTGTGTGTTGCCGTTTAGGTCGGTATACATTCCCGCAAAATTAAAAGTTCTGTCGGCTGCCAATGTTTCGGAATCTACACCATACCAAGATTGATACGTTTTTTCTTTTCCTCCAAAAGCCAAGGCTTTGATTAATGTGGTTTTACCCACGTAAGTTCCTTGAAGAAAATAGGATTTCATATCAGAACTGGCTCTGTCTACATACCCATCAGATTTTAAAGCAGACAAACGACCCGCGATTTCAAAATGGTCATTCATCAAACCCGTGCTGAATTTTACCGTGTGTTTTTGGGTATTAAAACTCCCGAAAGAATTAGAAATTTCACCATTGCTCACTTTAGAATAACTATCGGTAAGCATATTTAGGCTTGCGCCAAAAGCTCCCGCCCCGTTTGTGGAAGTTCCCACACCGCGCTGCAACTGCAAACTTTCGACTGAAGAAGCAAAATCAGGCATATCGACAAAATAAGTTCCGCTACTTTCCGAGTCGTTGTACGGAATACCGTTAATGGTAACATTTACCCGAGTGGCATCGCTTCCGCGAACGCGAATTCCGGTGTAGCCTACTCCATTTCCGGCATCGGAAGTGGTGACAACTGACGGCAAATAGTTCATCAAAATGGGAATATCCTGTCCCAAGTTTCGGAACTTGATTTCTTTTTTGTCTAAATTACTGAAGCTAACGGGCGTTTTTGTAGTTACACGAACCGCCGAAACCAAAACTTCATCGAGTTGATTAACTTTGGTCGTGTCTTTGACTTGAGAATAAACAGAAAAAGAGAAAAGAAAAAAGAGAAAAGAAAATAGACTAAAAAAATTAAATCTTTGAGTCTTTGTGCCTTTACTTCGTCCGTTCGCTGTCGCTCGGGTGTGGCTAGAAAAAATAGTGTTCATCCGTAAATAGTTTTACGAATAAAAGGGGGAATTATTCTTTTGTTAAATTAAAAAATGATTGGTTCAGACTTTTCAGATGACGTGCATATCATCTTATTATCCATTTCCCTTAGCAACATTACTCGCTCAGGTTCATTGGGTATAATCTCAGCTCGCTATTAAGAGCACCCCTTTGAGACGTGACAAAGGTACTTTTTTTGTTTAAAGTTCCAAGTCTAAAATCTAAAGGTTTTTGCAAAACTAAAAATCAGGTTTTCTGCGGGATTTCTTGATTTCAGACAAATTCTTTTTGTCTTTAATTCGCTTTCTGATGACTGATTTTGGGATTTTTGTGGCTTTCCTTATTTTTGGAACCACGAGTCCGGCGGTAATTATGTCTAAAAAACGCTTGGTTACAATCGCTTTATTTTTAAGTTGACTTCTGTCTTCATCACAGTTTAAAATCAGAATTTGTTCCGATGTCAATCGCGAAGACAGTTTCGTTTCCAGCCTCACTTTTTCCTCTTCTGACAATGCTTGGGAATTTTTCACATCAAAAGACAAAACCACTTTCGAGGAAACCTTGTTCACATTTTGACCGCCTGCGCCACTGCTTCGAACGGCCTTAAACTGTAATTCGGATATTATTTTTGCTGTGTCCAAAGTTATTGTGGTTGATGTGCGGGTTTCAATAAATCATTTACGTTTTTTACGGGATTAAAGGTAAACAATGGCACTTCAACAAAAACAGTGATCCATTTTGCCATTGCACCATTCCATAAACCCGGCAATTCATACCCTTTTAAAGGCTGCCCATTTTTATTTTTTTCAACGATAAAACCACTATTATGATCAATAAAATGAGTCAAGTCGAATTTTTCGTTTTTATAGTTTCGTATCCCACAAACCAAATCTACGGGATTGAAATGAGTGGCTTTGTTTAGAATATCGGCTTGATTCGGATTTTGCAAATCTATTTGCGAGGTTTCTACAATTTGCAATGAAGTATTCCCTTTTGAATCGCGAATCCAAAATGGCCCACCGCCGGTTTCGCTTTCATTTTTCACCATTCCGCAAATTCGAATCGGTCGATCTAGAATATTTTTTAAGTAGCTGATTTTATCCTGTAAACTGTATTTCGAAAAATCGGCAATTACTTCCATATTCAATTTATTTTTGACGAAAGTGATGATTTCCTCCATATCATCTTCCTTTGTTTTTTCAATTTCATTCAAATGCTTGAAAACTTGTTGTTGTAATTCAATCAAAATCCCTGCCAATGCTTTTTTGTACAATGCTATTTTTTCGATATTATTTTGAATTACATTGTCAATATTTTTTATGAAAATAATGTCGGCATCCAGATTATTTAGATTTTCAATCAGTGCACCGTGTCCTCCTGGTCTGAAAACTAATTTTTCTTTTTCATCCCTAAACGGTTTATTTGCCAAATCGACAGCAATGGCATCTGTGGCTTTATTTTGATACGAATAACTTATGCTTATGATAGTTCCAGATTCTTTTTCAACCTTATTTTTTACCCCATTTATGATATTTTCAAATTGATTTTGATGCTCTTCAGAAACAGTAAAATGCAAATGAGAATTCCCGTTTGAACTCGAATAATAGGCACATTCATATAAATGTTCCTCAACGGCAGTTGCAATATGGTCGCTATATTTATGAAATGGAAGAATCCCTTTGGGTTTATTGGCAAAATCAAAATAATCGGATGACAAAAGAAATTTTATGAAATAGTAGTTTTTATAATCCCTTTCCAATGAATTAAAATTTGGGAATACTTCCTTCAGTTTTTTGTCAATCTCCTCGAAAAAAGGAAATTTTTCCAAACCAACAATAAATATTGATAGTTCACTATCTTTTTTCCTATTGATGTAGGCATTGATGCTTTCGTGTTCAACATCAAATTCGCTCAAAAACGTACTCAAAAACTTAAACATTCTGCTGGCAGCTCCTGAAGCTGGAACGAATTTTTTTAACTTTAAATGTGATTTGTTGGCATCAAAAAAATCAGCTTTTAGATGAAAGTCGTTTTCTGATAGTTTCAAAATTCCGTTAGGTACCGTTGCCGGTTCTACCAAAATAGTCTTGGAAATTCCATTTTTAAAAAAATTTAATTGTTTTTGGATATTTTCCAATGAAATTCCGTGTTCATAAATCTGCGCAAAATCAAGTGAAGAAAATTCCATTTTTTTGGATACCGCCAAATCATTAATAATAGCAATCGCTTTGTTTAATCGTAAATTTTCATCTCCGGAAAGCGTAATAAAGGGTTTGTTGTTATCGATTAATGCCTGTTTAAAAACCGCAAAAACCGATTCTCTGCCTTCGGCTTTGTCTCTCAAATCATCTTTTTCCCAAGGAACATCAATATCGGTCAGAAAAAACAAATCGTATTTATGTTCACGGGCTGCTTCGTCCAATAGAGGGTCACAAAAATTGTAATACGCTTCGGAAAATACTTTGGTTACCAATAAATTGGTGTCGCAAAAAAGGTGTTTATTGGCGATCGAAAGAGAGTCATTTTCCAGCTTGGTTTGACCATAAGCAATAGGTAGCATATCGTCTACATCGCAAATTTGTCCCGTTTTTTCCCATTTTTCCTGAAGATAATCGCGAGCAAATTCAGGAACCCAAGCCGTTTTGAAATGTTCGGCGAGTTGCTTTGCCAATGTGGTTTTCCCGGTAGATTCCGGACCAAAAAGGGCAATTTTTATGATTTCTATTGCCCCGGCGTTTGGGAGCTGTTTAAGATTTTCTTCCATTCTAAATAAGCCGAAATAGCTAAAATTGTAAAAATTAAATACTGTAATGACAACATTCCCAGTCCGCGATAGGCATATAATGGGGTAATAATTAAATCGCCAAAAATCCAAAGCGTCCAATTTTCAATTTTTTTCTTGGCCATATACCACATTCCCGTGAAAAATATTCCCGAAGCAAAGATATCGACATAATTGTCTTTTTTTATTTCGTAATCAAAGAAATTATATATACCGAAAACTACAAAAATTGTAACAAAAAACAATACGATTCCTATTATTTTTTCTCTATTGTTGGTTCTTGTGATTATAAGATTATCCGTTTCATTGCCTTTTCGTGCCCAATTGTACCAACCATAAATACTCATTATGGTAAAATATCCGTTAATCATCATATCTCCAAGATAGCCGGCAATATAAAGTAAATAGGTCGTAATTATTGTGGCAATCAAACCTGTAGGATATACCCAAATATTTTCTTTTTTGGCAAACCAAACGCTCAAAATTCCGAAAACAAAAGCGGAAAATTCTAATATAATTTGGATTGTCGAAACATCTTTATAAGCATTCAGGAAAAATTCTATCATTTGAGATTTACGATTTACGGCAGAGACATTGCAATGCAACGTCTTTACATATTCTGATTAAAAAAATCAATATCATTTTCAAAAGCGGTTCCTATGACTACCAAATCGGCACCAGAATCGTAGGCTTTTTGAATTCCTTGCAAATCTACAATTCCGCCACCAACAATTAATGGAATCTTGATATTTTCAGCAACCAATCGAATCATTTCTAACGGAACGGCTTGTTTCGCACCACTTCCGGCTTCGAGATAAATCAATTTATTGCCCAACATTTCGCCGGCTTGTGCAGTTGCCAATGCCAAGTCGAGATTATTTCTGTCCAAAGGGGGTGTTTTGCTTATTCGTTCTACCGCAGTTTCAGTGCCGCTTTCTATGAGCATATATCCTGTTGAAATGATTTCAAGATTTGTTTTTCTAAGAATTGGCGCTGCTTTCACCTGATGTTCTATTAAATAATCGGGGTTTCGTCCTGAGATTAGGGAAAGAAATAAAATCGCATCGGCTTTATCTGAAATTTGGGATGGATTTCCGGGGAAAAGAACAATTGGCAAATCGCAATTTTGTTTTATTTCCAAAATTAATTCATCTAAAATATTAGTTTCTACAAGGCTTCCGCCAATGAAAATGTGAGTTGCCGGTGATTGATTGATTTTTGAAATCAGGTTATCCAGATCTTCCCAAACTATTTTGTCGGGATCGAGAAGAATAGCGAGAAGTTTATAGTTTTCTACTTTTGATTTTAAGATGTGTTTGTAGATGTTTGTCATTTTTGGCACACGCCTCTCGACTGCGCTCGAGGTGACAGACGCGGTTTTTTTTAATTAATATTATTTCTCAAAGGCGTAAACCAAAATGTATTCTTCTATTTCTTCGAAATGTATTGAAAATTTGTGTTTCACATTTTCCATTTCAAGAATTGCGGTTGTTTTTTTGTCTTCGATTTCAAATATGTTTACTTGAATATGGTCTTTAAAACTGATTCCTTTTTCGTTTCGTATTTTGAAAATTGATTCTTTGACTCCCCATTTTACGGTTAGTTTTTTGATATAATCCAGATTATCAAAGCTTTTTAGCCGACTCAATTCTTTTTCGTTAACAAATTTATCGGCAATTCGAATTATCTTTTCTCTTTGCATTTCGATATCGATTCCCACTTTTTGTTCACTGATTATTATCGCAGAAAAATTAAAGGAATGCGTGATAGAAATAAATTTCCCGTCTTTGAGATGTGGTTTACCCGATTCATCATAATATAAATCGAAATCATTGTAACCGGCTTCCTGCAACAATTTCCGAATACTGAGAAACCCACGTTGATGCAATTCGGATTTCATGGTATTAAGCCTATTCCTGTTAATGTCGTTGAGCACCA
Source organism: Flavobacterium sp. UBA5153 (assembly GCA_002413745.1). Lineage (GTDB taxonomy): Bacteria > Bacteroidota > Bacteroidia > Flavobacteriales > Flavobacteriaceae > Flavobacterium. The sequence goes on from DHXP01000003.1 coordinate 63,894, forward strand.
CTTGGCCGAACAAATCCTCGAAAGTTTCGGTTATTTCCCAAACGAGGATTTTTGTTGATGAATTGAAGTTTATGGTTTTGAATAATGGCATTTAAATAACGTGGTTTTTAGCCCCGATAGCAGCGGAAATCCTTTTCTTTTTTTTCTTTAAAAAAAAAAAAGATTGCAACGAATAGCGGGAAATAGCTCCTGAAAATATTTATTTTATTGATTTATATATATTTAAGGGAATACTTTTTAATTAATAACTTATTACGTAATTTTGCACCGAAATTTTATAATTACAAATATACTATAAATGAGTACTACAACTGCGCCTTTTTTGGCTTACAAAGTTAAAGACATTTCTCTAGCGGCCTGGGGAAGAAAAGAAATTGAACTAGCGGAAGCTGAAATGCCGGGATTAATGGCGCTTCGTGCTGAATACAAAGACGAACAACCTCTTGCTGGTGCTCGTATCGCGGGATGTTTGCACATGACAATCCAGACTGCGGTTTTGATTGAAACATTGATCGCTCTTGGCGCTGAAGTGACTTGGAGTTCTTGTAATATTTTTTCTACTCAAGATCAGGCTGCCGCAGCGATTGCTGCCGCAGGAATTCAGGTTTATGCTTGGAAAGGTTTGAATGAAGTAGATTTTGACTGGTGTATTGAGCAAACATTATTCTTTGGTGAAGACAAAAAACCATTGAATATGATTTTGGATGACGGTGGAGATTTGACCAATATGGTGATTGACCGTTTCCCGGAATTGGTTGCCGGAATTAAAGGATTGTCTGAAGAAACTACAACTGGTGTTCATAGATTGTACGAAAGAGTGAAAAACGGAACATTGCCAATGCCTGCAATTAACGTGAATGACTCGGTTACTAAATCGAAATTTGACAACAAATACGGTTGTAAAGAAAGTGCTGTTGATGCGATTCGTCGTGCAACTGACTTGATGCTTGCCGGAAAAAGAGTGATTGTTTGTGGTTATGGTGATGTGGGTAAAGGAACTGCAGCTTCTTTTAGAGGTGCCGGTTCTATTGTTACCGTTACCGAAATTGACCCAATTTGTGCGCTTCAAGCCGCAATGGACGGTTATGAAGTTAAAAAACTGGACACTGTTATCGCCACTGCCGATATTATCATTACCACTACCGGAAATAAAGATATCGTTCTTGGAAGTCATTTCGAAAAAATGAAAGACAAAACTATCGTTTGTAACATTGGCCATTTTGACAACGAAATTGATATGGCTTGGTTGAACAAAAACCACGGTGCATCAAAAATTGAAATCAAACCACAAGTGGACAAATATGCCATTGCCGGAAAAGACATTATCATCTTGGCCGAAGGTCGTTTGGTAAACCTTGGTTGCGCCATGGGTCACCCAAGTTTTGTAATGAGTAACTCGTTTACCAACCAAACTTTGGCTCAAATCGAATTGTGGAAAAACAGCGCGGCATATAACAATGACGTGTATATGTTACCCAAACATTTGGATGAAAAAGTGGCTATGTTGCACTTGGCTAAATTAGGTGTAGAATTGGAAACTTTACGTGAAGATCAAGCGGAATATATTGGAGTTCCCGTTGAAGGACCTTTTAAACCGGAGTATTACAGATATTAGTATTAAGAATTTAGTATTAAGAATTAAGATTGAACCCTTGCAGAAATGTGAGGGTTTTTTGATTTTTAATCCTTAACAGTTATACTTAAATTTTCAATCAAATAACTAGGCTTAATTTTAAGAGCAAATGATATTTTGGATAATAAATTAATGGTCATACCTTGTTTATTATCAAACAGTCTTCTTATCGTCTTTTCATCACATTTTGCCGCTTTTGCAAATGCAAGCTTATTACCATTGAATTTTTCCAAGAATAATTTATATATTCTTTTAGTTATTTCCAATTGTATTTCATCAAGCTCACTTTGCATAAAACAAAGGAAAACAACAGAGTCAAAAAAAATTTCAAATACACGCGGCTTTTTAGCCGAAAAAATTTATATTTGATTGAATTTTTAAAATAAAACGACCGTTTACGGTTTCCCGTAAAGAAATTAAAAATCAGTAAAATACATTTGTGGTCAGTTCACATAAAAAACGTACTTGAAAATAGAATTTTTCATAATTGCTTGCATCATTACAACATAATTAAAGTGAAGTCAGAAACACTAAAAAACGAGGAGTTACTGAAAATCCTTAAGAGTAAGAATAAACTAATTTAATGAAATATGAAATCAAAATTAACAGCTTATTTGCTATGGTTCTTTTTAGGGTTTTGGGGCGCACACAAATTTTATCTTAACAAAACTGGAATGGGAATACTTTATCTTTTTACATTCGGGATTTTTGGAGTAGGATGGTTTATTGATTTATTCACTCTTGGCGGACAAGTTGACACTTACAATGCATTATTTGGAAGGCAATTTGGAAGCTCAAACCAAAATGTAAACACTAATCATATTGTTGTAAATGCTCCTGATAGTAATAAAAATAATTCTAAAAGTATTTCTAATCAACTCCATAAACTTCACGATTTAAAAGAAAAAGGAATATTAAGCGAAGAAGAGTATACTGCACAAAAGTCAAAAATTTTGAGTTAGTCAAATTTTAAAAACCTTCGAAGTCTTCCAACTTCTTAAACAATATAAAACCTTAAAGCTCCTAACCATTATAAGTCTAGAGTTTTTTTAAACAATCAAGCCCTTAGCAATATACTGAAATATTTTATATCTTTGTATCTTAATTGATTACTTATCAAAATGACTACACTTACTGTAAACATAAAAGACATTTCTCAAATTGCAATCATCAAAAAAATTTTGAAAGCTTTTGATGTGGAAGTAATTGAGCAAAATAATGAAATTACAAATCCAGAGATAATCCAAAGGTTAGAGAAGCACCACAAAAACTTTCGGAAACCTGCGTATAGAGAAGAAAACTACACCAAAGTAGATGCCAAAAATATATGGCAAAATAACTCTCCTTCCAAAACATCACAAAACATCAAAACTCCTAGCCTTTCAAAAGACTAGGAGCTTTTTTAAACAAAAAAATCAAACAATAAAATGCTTGATTATTTAAGCAGTATGCAAAAACACTTCGGCAGGAATCTTAAAATAATCTTTTAGCCTTTGAGCCATTTTCAAAGTAATCTCTCTTTTGCCAGACAATACTGCCGAAACGTGTCCTTTTGTACCTATTAACGGTTCTAAATCTTTGTTTTTCATCCCCATTTCTTTCATTTTTATTTTGATAACCTCCAACGCATCGAGTTCGGGCATTGGGTAATGTTTGTCTTCAAAATCTTTTATCAAAACAAGCAAAACGCCCAACTCGTCATCTTCGGGCGTATCGGGTTCTGCGTGAAAAATTTCCATTGCTCGCAAACAAGCAATTTTATGTTCTTCTTCGGTTTTTATCACTTTCCAAGTCATCGTTTGTAGTTTTTTAATTATTATGAATTTTCATCAAACTCAATTGTTTCAACATTTATTTTGTCATATTCTTTATGCGTTCCAAACCAAATCGTATAACAAGCTTTGCGCCTAAAGTTAAACGAAACCACCAATCGAAAATCGTTTCCTTTGATGTTAAAAACTACTCTTTGATTGTTTACTAAACTTGCATTTCTGTAAACTTCTTTAAGTTCGTTAAAATTGTCAAAATCTATTTTAGAAACTTCGTGATACCAAGTCAATAATTGGTTTTTTGCAATCGGATATTTTTCGGTATAATATATAACTGTATTTCTGCTAATTATATTCATTTATCAAAGATACATAAATTGTATTCAATTTGCAAACTTTAAATTTAAAAATTAATTTTCAATAAATTAGAAATGTTTATATCCCAATAGTGAAGAAGGAATGAGAAACAAAAAAACCAATCTCGAAGATTTGTCTTCAGTTCATAGCTGAAAAATAAAACCCATCAATTTCATCTCTCGGATATGTCTTAATTCGGTCGCAGACTTATAAGTCCGCAAGAAATAAGATTATTAATCAACTTCCTCGAGAAATTATACGAATTTAGAGGCTGAATTAAATTTGTTTTTTAAATTTGTTAGCATACATTATGGGCACGAATTGTAAATCGAACCATCGGAAAACATAAAAAAATTAATAGAAAAACAAAAATAATGAGAGCAAAAAGCATTCTGGAAACTATTGGAAACACTCCAGTGGTTCAAATCAACAAGTTGTTCGGGAACGGCAAAGAAGTATGGATTAAATTAGAAAAATCAAATCCGGGAAGCAGCATAAAAGATAGAATTGCGTTGGCAATGATAGAAGACGCCGAAAGTAAAGGATTATTGAATTCCAATAGTGTAATTATTGAGCCTACTTCCGGAAACACGGGAATAGGATTGGCCTTAGTCGCAGCCGTCAAAGGATATAAAGTTATTCTGGTAATGCCAGATTCCATGAGTGTAGAACGCAGAAAATTGATGGAAATTTATGGTGCTGAATTTGTGCTTACTCCGCGCGAAAAAGGAATGAAAGGAGCGATTGAAAAAGCTGCCGAATTGACTTTAGAAATTCCAAACGCCTGGTCTCCAAAACAGTTTGACAATCCGGCAAACGTAGAAGTGCATGAAAGAACAACTGCACAAGAAATTATTTTAGATTTCCCTGATGGCTTAGATTATATTATTACAGGTGTAGGAACAGGCGGCCACATTACGGGCATAGCAAAAGTTTTGAAAGCTAAATTTCCTAATTTAAAAGTAATTGCTGTTGAGCCTGAATTGTCTCCGGTATTAAGCGGCGGAAATCCAGGGCCACATCCTTTGCAAGGAATTGGAGCAGGCTTTATTCCGTCCATTTACCGAAGCGACTTAATTGACGAAGTGATACAAGTAAGTAAAGACGAGTCTTTTGAATATACCAGAAGAATAGCAAAGGAGGAAGGCATTCTTGTAGGAATTTCAACTGGCGCCTCTTTAGCGGCGGTTGCTAAAAAGCTAAAAACAATTCCTGACGGAGCAGTTGTTTTGACATTTAATTACGACACTGGCGAGAGATATTTGTCTATTGAAGGATTATTTTAAAAACCATATCATAAAGCGTGTAAATAAAAACCTGATGGTGTAGATATATTTACTCCATTTCAAAAATATCAAGACCTGACACCTTTCAAAAACCTGTCAGGTCTAATTATTAAAAATAATATGAAAACCCTTGTAGAGACGAACTGCAGTGCGTCTCTACGACAACAGCCAATCGACAATTAATTCCCAAAAACAAAAAAAACCCGTCTCGATAAATCGGGACGGGTTTTTCTAATAATTGAGAAAATCAATTATGCTTCAACTTCGAATGGAAGGATGGAAACATAAGATTTGTTATCTCTTTTCTTTTGGAAGAAAACAACTCCATCTACTCTTGCGTGTAGTGTGTGATCTTTACTAATGTAAACGTTTTCACCTGGATTATGTTTTGAACCTCTTTGTCTTACGATGATGTTCCCTGCAATAGCAGCTTGTCCACCAAAAATCTTAACGCCTAAACGTTTTGATTCGGATTCTCTACCATTCTTGGAACTACCGACACCTTTCTTGTGAGCCATGACGTATTAGTTTTATTTTGTTATTATTCTTGTGTCTCTTCTTTTTTAGCCTTTGGAGCTTTTTTTACTTTTGGAGCTGCTACTTCTTCAGTCGCCACTTCAACAGTTTCTTTTTTGGCAGCTGCTTTTTTAGGAGCCGATGCTGTAATACCTTCGATTACAATTTGAGTAAGATACTGACGGTGTCCGTTTCTCTTTTTGTAACCTTTTCTTCTTTTCTTTTTGAAAACGATTACTTTATCTCCTTTTAAGTGTTGTAACACTTTGGCTTCTACTGAAGCACCTTCTATAGCTGGGGCGCCTATTGTGATTGTACCGTTGTCGTCTAACAAATAAACTTTGTCGAAAGAAACTTTAGTTCCTTCTTCATTTGCCAAACGGTGAACGTAAACCTTTAGGTCTTTGCTAACTTTGAATTGTTGCCCTGCTATCTCTACGATTGCATACATAACAAATTGTTTTATAAATTTTTAAGGTTGCAAATATACAATTAAATATTTATCCTGCAATTAGTTCCTCCAAAAAAATAATTGAATTGTTTTACCCCAAGATTTTCAATGGTTAAAAGGCGTTATTTCCGATGAAAATCGTTAAATTTTTACCAAAATTAGATTGACACCTTATTCGTAATTAAAAAAAGGTATTTTTGATGTTACAATAATTTTAGTTTTATTACCTATTGTAAATAAAATTTATTAATCCTTATGAAAAAATCAATAATGGTGTTAAGTACTGCGTTTATGCTTGGAGGAGTTGCTTCTGCCCAAAAAGTGGCTTTCGAAGAATATAATTTAGACAATGGCATGCATGTTGTTTTGCACAACGATCCTTCGGCACCAGTGGTGGTAACCTCCGTGATGTATCACGTGGGTTCGAAAGACGAAAATCCAGAAAGAACTGGTTTTGCACATTTTTTTGAACATTTATTGTTTGAAGGAACTGAAAACATCAAACGTGGCGAATGGTTCAAAATCGTAACTTCGAATGGAGGAATAAACAATGCCAACACTTCGGATGACCGAACTTATTATTATGAAGTATTTCCCTCGAATAACCTAGAATTGGGACTTTGGATGGAATCAGAAAGATTAATGCATCCCGTCATCAATCAAATTGGAGTTGACACCCAAAACGAAGTCGTGAAAGAAGAAAAAAGAACCAGTTTCGACAACCGCCCTTATGGAAATATCCTTACGGTTGTAAAAGAAAACATGTTCAAAAACCATCCGTACCGCTGGTCAACCATTGGCTCCATGAAAGATTTAGACGCCGCCACCCTGGAGGAATTTAAAGCTTTCAACAAAAAATTCTACACACCAAACAATGCTGTTTTAGTGGTCGCCGGCGATTTTAAAAAAACCCAAGCCAAGGAATGGATTCAAAAATATTTTGGCCCCATCAAAAAAGGTGCAACTTTAACAAAACCAATATTTGTTGAAGAACCGATAACACAAACTATCAAAGCAAAATATCAAGACCCAAATATTCAAATCCCGATGTTGTTGGCTTCTTACAGAACCCCTTCGATGAAAACCAGAGATGCCAGAGTATTAGAAATGATTTCTTCCTTATTAAGTGACGGAAAAAGTTCTATATTGTATAAAAAAATTGTTGATGATAAAAAAATGGCGCTACAAATTGGCGCATTTACATACAATCAAGAAGATTATGGAATGTATATTTTATATGGTTTACCAATGGGAATGCACACTTCCGAAGACTTACTGAAAGAAATTGATACGGAAATCGTGAAAATTCAAACGGATTTGATTTCTGAGAAAGATTATCAAAAACTACAAAATATGGTTGACAATCAATTTGTGAACAACAATGCAAATTTGGAGGGAATTGCCGAAAACTTGGCAAAATACTATTTGCTTTATGGCGATATCAATTTAATTAATACTGAGATTGACTTATATCACTCCATTACACGAGAAGAAATTAGGGAAGTGGCGAAAAAATACTTAAACCCAAATCAAAGATTGCTTTTGGATTATGTTCCTTCAACAGATCAAGCTCAAAACTAAGACCTTCTTAATCATGAAAAAAACAAGTATTCTATTATTCATTTTGTTCGTAACAGGAATTATGCAAGCACAAGACCGTCCGCAACCCAAACCTGGAAATGCTCCAGTGGTAAATATCAAAAAACCCCAAATGTTTGTTTTGGCAAATGGATTGAAGGTAATGATTGTTGAAAATCACAAACTGCCAAGAGTTACTTTTAATCTTACTTTAGACAATGCCCCTTTTGTCGAAGGAAACATAAAGGGAGTGGACGAATTGAGCAGCAGTTTAATTGGAAATGGATCTAAAAAAATAGCGAAAGATACTTTTAATGAAGAGATAGACTTTTTAGGTGCCGATGTCAACTTTAGTTCACATGGCGCTTCTGCCAGTTCCCTTTCTAAATATGCCGGACGAATATTGGAATTGATGGCAGATGGCGCTTTACATCCCAATTTTACCCAAGTAGAATTCGACAAAGAAAAATCTAAACTGTTAGAAGGATTAAAATCCCAGGAAAAAAGCGTCCCTGCAATTGCCAATAGAGTTGTTGATGTTTTAGCCTTCGGAAAAAATAATCCATCTGGCGAATATATATCCGAGGAAACCATAAAAAACATAACCCTTGCTGACATTAAAACCAATTATCAGAACTATTTTGTGCCTGAAAACGCCTATTTGGTAATCATTGGAGATATAAAATATACGGCGGTAAAACCTATTGTTGAAAAATTATTTAGCAAATGGGAAAAAAGAAGCACTCCAAAGCTGACTTATGCCGCACCGGAAAATGTCAACTTTACCCAAATTAATTTCGTGGATATGCCAAATGCCGTGCAGTCGGAAATTTCATTGGTAAACACCGTACATCTAAAAATGAGTGATCCTGATTTTTTTCCGGCGGTAATAGCAACTTACATTCTCGGCGGGGACTTCAATAGTTATTTAAACATGAATTTAAGAGAAGAACATGGCTGGACTTATGGTGCAAATGCAATCATTGGTGCCGGCAAATATGTAACAAAACTAAAATCAGCATCGGCTGTCAGAAATGCGGTTACTGACAGTGCCGTTGTCGAATTTATTAAGGAAATTAAAAAAATCAGAACCGAGAAAGTTAGCGAAGAAGTGCTTAATAATGTAAAGGCAGGTTACATCGGACGATTTGTAATGCAGGTTCAAAAGCCCCAAGCAGTGGCGCGATATGCCTTAAATATTGAAACAGAAGGTCTTCCCGAAAATTTTTATGAAAATTACATCAAAACCATTAATGCCGTAACAGCTGAAGATGTACAACGTGCCGCAAACAAATATTTTATGTTGGACAACACCCGAATTGTAATTGCGGGAAAAGGATCAGAAGTGATTCCAGGTTTGGAAAGGCTAAAAATCCCAATATTTTATTTTGATAAATATGGAAACCCAGCAGAGAAACCTGTCGTAAAGTAAAAATCGCTTCTTTTTAAAAAACAAAAACATCTGAAAAAGGCTGCCTATACAATAGACAGCCTTTGTTGTTTATAAATATCCGTAAAATTCACCAGAATATTTTTCTGAGCACTATTTCTTGGCAGACAAATACACTCCAATTAAAATGATAAAAGCACCCAAAAACTGAACTGGTGTAAGCAATTCATTGTCCAACAATCCCCAAAAAAAAGCTACTATTGGGATTAAATAAGTTACCGAAGTGGCGAAAACCGGCGATGAAATTTGGATGATTTTAAAAAAAATAATATTGGCAATTCCCGTCCCCAACACCCCTAAAATTAGAATAAATAAAACCGAGTGCTGCACCTTTTCGATAGGAATCACTTCAAAGAAACCAGAGAAAAACAAAATGAAAAGCGCTGGCAAAAGTAGAATAGTAAAATTGCCGGTTGTGATGCTCAATGGACTCAAATTTGATAAATGTTTCTTGATTAAATTAACATTGACAGCATAACAAACTGATGCAATGATAACCAGAATAGTATAATAATAGTTTTGATCGGGGTGATTTATGGCTCCATTAAAAACCAAAAGCAAACTACCTCCAAGTCCAATGAAAACGCCCCAAATTTGATTTTTTTTGAAACTTATCCCAAAAGCAAAAATGCCAAAAACCAATGTGTTCAATGGTGTCAAAGAATTGAGAATGGCTGTTATGGAACTATCTATTTGTGTTTCGGCAATGGCAAAAAGATAAGCCGGAATAAAGGTTCCCAACAAGGCCGTCAAGGCAATATATCTCCATTGGTGTTGCGGGATTTTTGCCAAACTTTTGAAACCTATCCCCAACAAAAAAATAGCGGCAAATATGATTCGCAACGAACCTAATTGCATCGGCGTTAATCCAACTAACCCCTTCTTTATTAATATAAATGAACTTCCCCAAATCAAGGCAAGAGTCATCAAGTAAACCCATTTCAACTGTTTTGAATTCATAAACCAAAATTTTGGCTCAAAATTGTAATAATTTTATGAATTACCGTTCCTTTTTTTTATTAATTTTGTCGCCAACAACAAGATAATTAATCTATTAAAATCCAATAATAATGAATTTCACAAAATCAATATTGACAATAACCCTTGCAAGCCTCTTGTTTGTGGGTTGTAAAGAAAAAACTAGTGAAAATGTTTCGGAATCTGCAACAGAAACTAATGCCCCACAAGCAAAAAAGGAAATTGCAGCTGCCAATCTTCAAACGGCGAGTTTTACCATAGAAGGAATGACTTGCGCAATAGGTTGTGCCAAAACAATAGAGGAAGAATTAAACGGACTTGACGGAGTAGAAACTGCAACGGTAGATTTTGAAAAAAAATTAGCAACTGTATCCTTTGACAAAACCATACTAACTCCCGAAAGTCTCACCAAAGTAGTTGAGGCAACCGCGGACGGTAAAACATACAAGGTTTCAAATATGAAGTCATAATCGAAACTATTTCATTTTATAAAAAGCATCTGTTTATCAGACGCTTTTTTATTTCCACCTCAAGGTCTCCATCAATCTCTGCATGTCATTTTTAACGTAACTTGCAGCGGGCATAATAGAATCAAAATTGGGTTTTGCATAGAAATAAACTGATCCCGTTACAAAATGTCTAACACTGTCAGTTACATAAAACTGCGAGTTGGTGGCCGCATTGCCGTCGACTTGGTAGAACATACCATACACTTTTTTGGCGGGATTCAAATACGGTTGTTCTAATATGTTATCGGCTTTTATGACGTGTTCGTATGTCAACTTTTGGGCATCTCTCAACAAATTATCGATGTTCTTGTTTACCGGTTTATAAGTAAGATAAATGGTGGCTTTCATTTTTGGATACGAAATGGTAAACCCACAGTCTTTCTCTCCTTTGATAACAGCTTCAGAATTCATTTCGAACCCAAAAGGACATTGGTTTTCGAAATTTATGTATTTCGCCTCGGGATAATCTAATCTGAGGTAACTTGATGGCTTTGGCAAAACATCATCCTTGCAACTAAAAACAGAAGAAAACACTACAGAAAGTACAGAAAAAGCTATTATTTTTTTTAACATTTGTATTCTGAATTTATTTGATCTTCTAAAAAATTTAAAGGCACCTATTCCAGCATTACTTCCCCTCCTTTGGAGGGGCTAAGGGAGGATTATTCAATGGTGACTTTTATTTGTTTTATGCGTTTTTTGTCTACTGCTTCTATCGAAAATATGCAGTTTTTAAATGAAATTTTTTGATCTTTTTTCGGAAAATTACCTAAAATCTCAAGGATAAACCCCGCCAATGTTTCGGCCTCCCCTTTCTTCATTTCGAATAATTCTTCTTTAACATCGATAATTCTATAGAAATCCTTGAGGTTTATTTTACCTTCAAAAAGGTAATTTTTATCGTCTATTTTAGAAAAATTAACGTTTTCGCCATCAAATTCATCACTTATATCCCCCACAATTTCTTCGATAACATCCTCCAGAGAAACCAGCCCCGAAGTACCTCCGTATTCATCCACCACAATGGCCAGATGGCTTTTCATGCTTTGAAAATCCTTGAGCAAATTGTCGATTTTTTTGTTTTCGGGAACAAAAAACGGCTCCCGTATCAAGGTCTTCCAGTCAAAATCCTCCTTGTCTATATGCCGAAGCAAATCTTTTACAAATAAAACGCCCTCTATATGGTCTATATTGTCTCGATATACAGGAATTCTGGAATAGCCCTTTTCAATTATTTTCGAATAAATAACCGCAAAAGACTCTTCTATTTCCAATGCAAAAATATCCATTCTCGGACTCATCACCTGCTTGGTATCAGTGTTTCCGAAAGTAACGATTCCTTCCAATATTTTTTGCTCTTCAGATGAAGTTTCTTCGGTATCTGTAAGTTCCAGTGCCTGCGACAATTGATTGACAGAAAAACTAGTTTTTTGTTTTCCCAATTTGTTGTGTAAGTATATGGTGACTTTGCGCATGGGCAAACTTATTGGCGAAAGCAATTTGTCGAGTCCCACAATAGGGTAAGCAATCAACTTGGCAAACTTGACGTTATTTCTGCTGGCATATACTTTGGGTAAAACTTCACCAAACAACAAGATTAAAAAGGTGACCACTATCACTTCAATGATAAATTTTAAAACAGGCGAAGTGACCGCGGAGAATAAATTTTTACCTACAAATGAAAATAAGATTACCACTCCAATGTTAATAAAATTGTTAGCTACAAGAAGTGTGGCCAGTAATTTTTTGGGTTTTTCTAAAAGTTCCGAAATGATTTTCCCCTTCGAAGGGTGGCCTCGCAAAGTGTCGTCTATGTCTTTTTGTGACAACGAAAACAGTGCCACTTCGGCGCCAGAAACTAATGCAGAACAAAATAGCAATGCAAATATTCCGATGAAACCAAATACTAAATTAGTATCTAGAGTATATACAAAATTAAAACTGGGCTCTGGGTCCAAATTAAAATAGATTAGTTAAACAATCAAAACGGCAGGTCATTCACTGGCAAACCGTTGTTTTCCGGGTCAAAGTTAGTATTTTTTACAAGTTCAGGATTGTGAATTTGTTTGATATTTTCGCTTCCTTTCTTGGTTGACAAAAAAGTAAACTCGGTAACTTGAATTTCGGTGGTATATTTTGCAGAACCGTCTTCTGCCTGCCATTGGCGGGATTTAATACGTCCTTCTATGTATATTTTATCTCCTTTTGAAAGGTATTTTTCACATATTTCGGCTGCTTTGTTGCGTACAACCAAATTATGCCATTCTGTAGAAGTGATTTTTTCGTTGGTCGTTTTATTGGTATACACTTCATTTGTTGCCAATTGAAATCTTCCAATACAATTGCCACCATCGAAATAATGCATTTTTATATCGTCTCCAAGATGACCTATTAACATAACCTTATTTAACGTTCCGCTCATTGCAATTAGTTGGCATTTGTACCAAAGGTACATATTTTAAAAAATATTTAATTCATTTCGATAAAATTAAAAATCACAATCGGGAAAGGAAACGATTTTAAAGTCGTGGCATCCATACCATTTTCGATAGTTCCTTTTACTTTTACTTTCCAAAACTTGATATGTAAATGTTGATGGGATAGTTTATGTATTACGCTTTTCCCATTGCATTCGTCCACACTTATTAATTCGTTGTTTTTAAAAAATTCGTCTTGAATGCTTGTGGAAATATAATCAAAATCTTTTTCGGCATCGGTTTCAATCAAGGGAAATTCGTATAGATTTTGCCAGATTCCTTTGGCAATCCGCTTCTGTATTATGGTATTTTCGTTATCATCAGAAACAACCAAATAATTAAAAAACCGATTCCTGACCTTTAATTTTTTGGAATTAACCGGCAACTGGTCTACCTTCTTTTTTTGCAAAGCAGCGCAACTTGAGTTGAATACACAAATCCCGCAATTTGGACTTTTAGGGACACATTGCAAGGCACCAAACTCCATAATGGCTTGGTTAAACAGTGCTGGATTATCTTTTGGCATTAATTCAAATGCTAAAGCGGCGAACTCCTTTTTGGCGGAAGCCGCAGCAATATCGGTTTCCATGTCAAAATAGCGTGACAAAATCCGAAAAACATTTCCGTCGACAACAGGAACAGGTTCATTATAGGAAAAAGAAGCAATTGCCGCCGCGGTATATTCTCCAACTCCTTTTAATTTTAGCAAGTCCTTATATGTATTAGGAAACACGCCGGATAATTCTGAAGCTACATATTGAGCGGTTTTATGCAAATTACGGGCACGGGAATAGTATCCCAAACCCTGCCAAAGTTTCAAAACCTGCTCTTCATCGGCTTTCGCCAAATCAAAAACAGTTGGAAAAGCGGCCATAAAAGAAAGAAAATACGGAGTTCCCTGGGCTACTCGAGTCTGTTGAAGGATAATTTCAGAGAGCCAAATTGGGTAAGGATTGGTGGTATTTCTCCATGGCAAATCCCGCTTATTTTGTAAATACCATTGAGTTAATGAGTTAGTAAAATTCATATTTAATTTTTGATTAACAAAAGTAAAAGTTTATGTTATTAAAATTTAATGAATTAGCTTGAATAATTGTTTTTTAAATTCATATATTTGCAACCTCAAAAAAATAGTACACCATTTATAAATTACGAAAGAAAATGACGAAAGCAGATATCGTAGCAAAAATCTCGGAAAAATTAGGTCTTGAAAAAGGAGATGTTCAAGCGACAGTGGAGACCTTTATGACCGAAGTAAAAACCTCATTAGAAACTGGAGACAATGTTTATTTAAGAGGATTTGGAAGCTTTATTGTGAAAACAAGAGCTGAAAAAACAGGAAGAAATATTTCAAAAAATACCACGATCAAAATTCCAGCACACAATATTCCAGCATTCAAACCTGCAAAAGTGTTTGTTGAAGGAGTAAAAGTTAATAACGAAGCAAAATAACAAAATTTATTAATCACAAAATCACCAACTATGCCAAGTGGTAAAAAAAGAAAGAGACATAAGGTAGCAACGCACAAACGTAAAAAAAGAGCGAGAGCTAACCGTCATAAAAAGAAAAAGTAGTTTTAAACTACTTTTTTCTTTTTAATCGTTCATTGAAATCGAAAAAAGATGAAAGAGAAAAGAAAATAGAACATAGACGTAATAAGTCTATTCTCTTTAATCTATTCTCTACTAATCTTCTTTCCCCGGGTTCAATACCTGTTAAAATTATTGTTTAATCCATCCTTACAATTTTATTTAAGATTATAGATTGCAGATTTCAGATTCAATCGCATTCTAAAATCTAAAATCTAAAATCTAAAATTGAAAAGTTCGGATAAAAATTTACAACGTGAATAAAGAATTAATCATTAGATCTAGTTCCGAAGCCGTAGATTTTGCCTTATTAAAAGATGGAAAACTAATTGAATTACACAAAGAAGAAGAAAAAAGCAACTTCCAGGTTGGTGATATTTTTATTGCCAAAATAAGGAAACCCGTTGCTGGACTTAATGCCGCTTTTGTAAATGTAGGCTTCGAAAAAGACGCCTTTTTACATTATCACGATTTAGGACCCAATCTTACTTCCCAACTGAAATTCATAAAACTTGTAAGCGCAGGTAAAACAAAAGATTTCTCCCTAAAAAACTTTCAGTTTGAAAAAGAGATTGATAAAGATGGCTCGATAACAAACATTATCAATGCCAATCAATCCATTTTAGTACAAGTCGTTAAAGAACCAATATCTACCAAAGGACCAAGAATCAGCGCCGAGCTTTCTCTTGCCGGAAGATTTATTGTTCTCGTTCCCTTCTCTGACCGTGTTTCCATTTCACAAAAGATAGAAGACAAGAAAGAAAAGGATCGTCTAAAACGATTAGTACAATCCATCAAACCAAAAGGATTTGGTGTTATTGTTCGCACAGTAGCCGAAGGCAAAAATACAGCCGAATTAGAAAAAGATTTGCAGAACCTGCTAAGCAGATGGACTGCAATGTGTAAAAAATTACCAACCGCTCATCATCCGTCAAAAGTATTAGGAGAGCTCAATAGAGCTTCATCAATATTAAGAGACGTCTTCAACGATACCTTCAGTGGTATTCAAATAGATGATGAAGAGTTGTACAACCAAACCAAGGACTATTTACAAGAAATAGCTCCTTCAAAAACATCGATTGTTAAGTTTTATCAATCAAAAGACACGCCAATTTTCGAAAAATACAACATAGAGAGACAAATCAAGACCTCCTTTGGAAAAACAGTTTCGATGAGTAAAGGTGCTTATCTTATTATCGAACACACTGAAGCTTTACACGTCATAGACGTCAACAGCGGAAACCGTTCCAATAAAGCATCCAACCAAGAAGACACTGCCTTGGAAGTCAACATGATTGCCGCAGCCGAAATCGCCAGACAATTACGTCTTCGTGATATGGGCGGGATAATCGTAATTGATTTTATCGATATGGGAAATCCCGAAAATCGAAAAGTCTTGTTCGACTTCCTCAGGGAAGAAATGAGCGATGATAAAGCAAAACACAAAATCTTGCCGCCGAGTAAATTTGGATTAGTCCAAATCACAAGACAAAGAGTAAGACCGGAAGTCAACATTAAAACTAGAGAAGAAGATCCAAACAATATTGAAGGCGAAATTGAAGCGCCAATTCAAATCATTGACAAAATCGCCTTAGATCTAGAAAACATATTAAAAACTCACAATGATGTTGTGCTCAATGTACATCCATTTGTGGCCGCATACCTTACCAAAGGTTTTCCATCAATACGTTCAAAATGGTTTTTTGAACATAAAAAATGGGTGAAAATCATACCGCGTGACGCTTACACGTATTTAGAATATCATTTTTACGATAAAAAGAAGAATGTTATTATTGAATAAAACAAAAACCGCCTTTCTCCCGATAGCTATCGGGAAGATTGGCGGTTTTTTTGTGCGTCATTGCGAAATTTCTCGAAGCAATCTGTAATTTATGATTAATTTTTTTTAGGAGCTATTTCCAGCTATCCGTTGCAATCTTTTTTTAAACCTATAAGGTTTTGGAAACCTTATAGGTTTAAAAAAAAAAGGATTTCCACTGCTATCTGGGCTAGGGCAATCGCTTATCAAAAATCACTTTCTCTTCTTCGCAAAAAAAGTCTTCATCAATTCCGAGGCTTCATTTGCTAAAACACCACGAACAACTGTAGTTTTTGGGTGCAATTGCGTTCCCATTTTCTCGAAACCACGATTTTCATCACTCGCACCAAAAACAATTTTTGAAATTTGGCTCCAGTACAAAGCTCCCGCACACATCTGGCAAGGTTCAACGGTGACATACAACGTGCAACCCACTAAATATTTGCCTCCAAGAAAATTGGCAGCAGCCGTAATGGCTTGCATTTCGGCATGAGCGGTCACATCATTAAGCATTTCGGTAAGATTATGACCTCGGGCAATGATTGTATTGTCGATGACGATTACGGCACCAACAGGGATTTCGTCTTTTTCAAAAGCCCTTTCCGCTTCTTGCAAAGCTTTTTTCATAAAATATTCGTCGGTGAAAATGTTTTCCATAAGCTCCTTAACCCCTAAAGGGGAATTATTAAGTTAAACACAAAAATAGAAAACAAAATCGTAAATTCGCTTTTTATAAAATAATGAAAAGTAATTTACTTCAACATATCAATTCTCCAACAGATTTACGCCAACTCAAAGAAGCTCAACTTCCTCAAGTGGCCCAAGAATTACGCGATTTTATTATTGACATTGTTTCTGTGAAAGAAGGTCATCTCGGCGCCAGCCTTGGCGTTGTTGAACTCACGATTGCTTTGCATTATGTATTCAACACACCCGAGGATTTGTTGATTTGGGACGTGGGTCATCAAGCCTATGGCCATAAAATATTGACCGGAAGAAGAGAAAATTTTCATACCAACAGACAATTGGGAGGTATTTCTGGCTTTCCAAAAAGAAGCGAAAGCATTTACGATGCTTTTGGTGTAGGTCATTCCTCCACCTCTATTTCTGCGGCTTTGGGAATGGCGATTGCCTCTAACTTAAAAGGTGAATTTGAAAAACACCATATTGCCGTAATTGGCGATGCTTCGATCGCTTCGGGAATGGCATTCGAAGGATTAAATCACGCTGGCGTTACCGATGCTAATTTATTGGTGATTCTCAATGACAATGCCATCGGGATTGACCCAAGTGTTGGGGCACTGAAAAACTATCTCACTGCCGTGAAAGAAGGGAAAAATCCGAAGCAGAACAATATGATTAAGTCCTTAAACTTTGATTATTCCGGACCCATTGACGGCAACGACATTTTTGCAGTCATCAAGGAATTGAAGCGACTTAAAAAAGTAAAAGGGCCAAAGTTTCTTCACATCATTACCACAAAGGGAAAAGGACTACAACAGGCCGAAGAAGACCAGGTAAAATACCACGCACCAGGAAAATTTGATGCAACTACGGGCGAAATACATTTAAAATCCGAAGAAAATCTTCCTCCAAAATACCAAGATGTTTTTGGCTTGACCCTTTTGGATTTGGCTAAAAAAAATGAAAAAATCATAGGAATTACACCTGCAATGCCTTCTGGAAGTTCGCTGAAATTCATGATGGAAGCTTTCCCAAAACGGGCGATTGATGTGGGTATTGCCGAGCAACACGCCGTGACACTTTCGGCAGGAATGGCTACGCAAGGCATGATTGTTTTTTGTAATATTTATTCCACATTTTTGCAAAGAGCGTATGACCAAGTCATTCACGATGTGGCTTTACAAAACTTACCGGTGATTTTTTGTTTGGACAGAGCAGGTTTAGTTGGCGAAGATGGCGCGACGCATCACGGCGTTTTCGATTTGGCTTATTTGCGTTGCATTCCGAATATGGTTGTTTATGCCCCTTTGAATGAAATTGCGTTGCGAAATATTCTGTACACCGCACAATTGGGATTGAATCATCCTATTTCGATTCGCTACCCTCGTGGTCGTGGCTTAATTGTAGATTGGCAAAAACCATACGAAAAAATCGAAATCGGAAAAGCATATTGTCTCAAAAAAGGCTCAAACGTAGCAGTTTTATCCAACGGCACAATTGGAAACAATGTTACTTTGGCTTTAGCCAAAATGCATCATCCGGAAACCATTGCGCATTATGATTTTGCCTTTGTAAAACCTTTGGACGAGAATTTATTGCATACTGTTTTTTCGACATTTGAAAACATAATTACCATTGAAGACGGCGTCATAAAAGGTGGTTTTGGAAGTGCCATTCTTGAATTTTCATCTCAAAATAATTACACTTCGAAGGTAAAAACCCTCGGAATTCCTGATGAATTTATTAAACAAGGAACTATTGATGAACAACAACAATATTGCAAAATTGACGTTAAAAGCTTAGAAAACATTTTTTTAAGCTATTGAAAAGAATTATTTTAGCACTTTCAAACTTAATACTCCCTAATGAAATTACTACACTATACCTTACTCCTCTTTTTACTGACAATTTCTATACATAGTTTTTCTCAAGAGACAATAAAGCCTATAATAGTAGAACTTAAACCCATAACAACACTTGTAAAAATACCTATAACAATAGCAGCAAAAAAACAACCAATAATACCGCCAATTTCTTTATCTCATTGGATAAAGATAAACACGGTTGGTTTTGACCTGAACGAAATCACTTTTTCAAATTGGAATGCCGGTGGTGTAAGTTCTGTTTCAGGATTAGTAAAGGGCAATTTTACAAGAATTTACAATCTTGACAAAAGCAAATGGTTCAACGAACTGATAGTTCGATATGGCGTCAACAAACAAGACGGTTTAGCGATAAAAAAGTCAGATGACGCTATTCGATTTACTTCAACTTTTGGCTATAGAAAAGACACCTTGTCAAATTGGTATCATTCTGTTAAATTCAATTTCAACACGCAATTTACCAACGGTTATAATTATCCAAACACCAGTTCGCCAATTTCAAAACCTTTTGCGCCAGCCTATACTTTCCTTGGAATCGGAGCTGAATATTTCAATAAAGAAAAGAAAATCAATGTTTACATTTCGCCTTTGACAATGAAAAACACTTTGGTTTTAGACCAGACTTTGGCCAATCAAGGTGCTTTTGGTGTTGCCAAAGCCATATATGACTTGGATGGAAATCTAATTTTGGAAGGTGAAAAATCAAAAACTGAACTTGGTTTTTTGGTTACCAACTTTTATAAAAAAGAAGTCTTAAAAAACATTGTTTTGGAAAACCGATTAAGCCTATATTCAGATTACATCCATAATTTCGGAAATATTGATGTTGACTGGGAATTAAAGTTTGACTTGATTGTAAATCAATTTGTCAAAGCAAATATAGGGACACATATTATTTATGATGATGACATAAAAACCAAAAAGGAAATTAACGGCGAACAAGTTACTTTAGGCCCAAAAATTCAACTAAAACAGCTTCTGGGTGTGGGTTTAGCATATGCTTTTTAAAAATCAGCTTGTTTTTCTGCCATTGATGGTTTCATATAATTCCAATGCATTCCCATCCGTCAAAAGGGATACATAATGGCAAATGTGCAATAGTCTTTTATACAAATCATCTTTATCCTCAAGGAATTTTTCGGGCAGCATCTTCAACAATAATTTATCATAATTTGAAGAGTTGCCATCAAACTTATTGTTAAATGCAGTGATGAATTTATCCAACAAAGTTTGAATAATTTGGTAACCCACAATCTCTTTCTCAATCACCTCGCGACTTTGGTAAATATTTTTGACACTCAACTTAATGATATCGTCCATTTGGACTTTATATTTGCTCTTGTCTGTCAAAGCAAAAGGAAATCTTCCTTGTAAAATGGCGTCTTCATTCTCGATAAAAACCTTCACGGCGTCGTTTATTAAACTACCAATAGCCAAAGCTCTCAAATAACTTATTCTGTCCTCTTTTGTGGTTAATGTTTTGTATTTTGAGGTATCAATACTGTCTTTTACCAGTTTTATCAAATATTCCAATGCAAAATCTTCGGAAACCAAGCCCAAATTTATGCCATCTTCAAAATCGATAATCGTGTAGCAAATATCATCGGCGGCTTCGACCAAATAAGCCAAAGGATGCCTTTCGAAACCTATGTCGTTTCCGTTTTTATTTGAAATCATCCCCAATTCCAAAGCCACATCTTCGAAGAATTTTTTATCCGATTGAAAGAAACCGTATTTCTTGTCGGCAATGTTTTGAGTTGGTTTTTTGGGCAAACTTTCCTTTGGATATTTCATGAATGCGCCTAAAGTTGCATACGAAATTCGCAATCCGCCCTCAATTCCGGGACGACTTGCCGTGAGTACCGAAAATCCATTGGCGTTCCCTTCAAAATCAATTAAATCCTGCCATTCTTTATCCGATAATTGGTCTTTGTATTGCTGTCCTTTTCCAATGGAAAAATATTCACCAATGGCTTTTTCGCCAGAATGACCGAAAGGCGGATTCCCGATGTCGTGTGCCAAGGATGCCGCGGCAACAATTGCCCCGAAATCATTCGCTTGAAAACCATGAACTTCCTTCAAATGAGGATGTTTTTCAATGATTTTCTTGCCAACCAATCTCCCTATGGAACGCCCAACGACAGAAACTTCCAGGCTATGCGTCAATCGAGTGTGAACAAAATCAGTTTTCGAAAGCGGAATAACCTGCGTTTTGTCCTGCAAACTTCTAAAAGCCGACGAGAAAATGATTCGGTCATAATCAACCTCGAAACCGAGGCGTGTGTCGTCTTGTTCTATTCGTAATCTTTTGCTGGTGTCGCCTTGACGGCGTAGCGATAAAAGTTGTTCCCAGTTCATTGGATTGAAGATTTTGGATTTGGATTCAAAGATAAAATAAAACTGATGTGTTTTATAAAGAAAAATCAAATCAAATAGCCAATGCAGTACTGTTCTTGATTTCTCCCATCACAAAAACGCTATGCGTATTGCCAATGTTTTCGATAGTGGATAGCTTGTTCATCACAAAATCTTGATAACTGGGCATATCTTCGACCAAAATTTTCAACATAAAGTCATAATCGCCTGCAATGTTATAGCATTCGATGATTTCTGGGAGTGCCACGATGTCTTTTACAAAATTACTCCCCACATTTTTGGCGTGTTCTTTGAGTCGAACATTACAAAAAACCGTCATTCCAAGATTGAGTTTTTTCTTGTCTAATAAAGCCACATATTTCATAATATAACCATCGCGTTCCAGTCTTTTGATACGCTCATAAACCGGCGTAACCGTCAGGAATAATTTACTGGCCAGCTCTTTTGTATTGATATTGGAGTTGTCTTGCAGGTGTTTTAAGATCTGTAAATCGATGTTGTCAATATTTTCCATAGTTTTTTTTACTGTTAAAATTCAATTCTAAATCTCTATTTCATACAAATTACTGTAAAAATTATCAAATACAAATCATTTTACTAAAACAATGCGCTTATTTAAGTTTAAAATTCCATTACAATACATTTGTACAGTAAAAAACACTTTAAACGATATGAAAACAAACAATCTAGGTTACCCTCGAATTGGCAGCAACAGAGAACTTAAAAAAGCGAGCGAATTATACTGGGCTGGGGAAATTGCTGCCGATGAACTTTTGACAGTTGGAAAAAACATTCGTAAAGAAAATTGGCAACTGCAAGCTGAAACAGGAATAGATTTAATTCCTTCCAACGATTTTTCTTTCTACGATCAGGTTTTAGATTTAACTCTTACTTTGGGAGCAATTCCAAAACGTTATAGCGAAATTGCTAAAACAAACTCCCCCTTGGATTTGTATTTTGCAATGGCAAGAGGTTCGCAAAAAGAAGGACAAGACGTAGTGGCAATGGAAATGACCAAATGGTTTGACACCAATTACCACTATATAGTTCCCGAATTTACAAAAAACCAAAATTTCGAATTGTTTTCAACCAAAATAATCGATGAATTTAAAGAAGCGAATGATTTAGGAATTGTCACAAAACCAGTTTTAATTGGGCCTATTTCGTATTTACTTTTAGGAAAAGAAAAAGAAGAAGGTTTTCATAGAATTGACCTTATCGAAAAATTATTGCCTGTATATTTTGAAATCCTAAGCGCATTACAAACCGAAGGAGCCCAATGGATTCAGCTAGACGAACCCTTTTTAGCCTTGAACTTGACCGACAAAGAACGCAATACTATTACCTACGTTTACAATCAAATCAACAAAAATTTCCCTTCTTTAAAAATAATTTTGGCTAATTATTTTGACTGTTTTGGAGAGAATCTTGACACCGCTTTAGCTTTACCAGTCAATACTTTGCATTTAGATTTGGTACGTTGCTCTTCTCAATTGGATGATATTTTGGAATCAGGAAAATTAGCTCCTAACGTAAACCTTTCTCTTGGAGTTGTTGATGGAAGAAACATCTGGAAAAATGATTTCAAAAAATCTTTAGCTACCATCAAAAAAGCAACTGATGCTTTAGGTAAAGACAGAATTCTGATTGCTCCGTCTTGCTCACTTATTCACAGTCCGTGCGATTTAGATTTAGAAACCAATGATGCTACATTGACTCCCGAAATCAAACAATGGCTGGCTTTTGCCAAACAAAAAATTGAAGAAATAGTATTGCTGCAAAATTTTGCCTTGGGTGAAATAAGTTTGGTTGATTCTGTTTCTTTTCAACAAAATACGGTTGCCAATGAACGCCGTAAAACCTCAAAATTAATTCATGATGATGCCGTGAAAAATCGTGTGGCAAGCATTACAAAAAGTGATGATGAAAGAGAAAATTCATTTGCCATTCGAAGAAAAAAACAAATTAAGGCTTTAAACCTTCCTTTGTTTCCAACCACAACAATCGGTTCTTTTCCACAAACAACTGAAGTGCGAAGTTGGAGAGCCAAATTCAAAAAAGGAGAATTGAGTCAACAACAATATGACGCTTTACTCCAAAAAGAAACCACAGAAACCATTCGTTTTCAAGAAGAAACAGGAATCGATGTTTTGGTTCACGGAGAATTTGAACGCAACGATATGGTAGAATATTTCGGAGAACAATTGGACGGATTTACCTTTACCAAAAACGGTTGGGTGCAAAGTTATGGTAGCCGCTGTGTGAAACCTCCAGTAATTTATGGTGATGTTTCCAGACCAAATCCAATGACTGTAAAATGGGCTGAATTTGCACAGTCGCTTACGCCAAAATGGGTAAAAGGAATGCTTACTGGACCTGTAACCATCTTACAATGGTCATTTGTTCGTAACGATCAACCACGTTCTGAAACTTGTACGCAAATCGCTTTGGCGATACGTGATGAAGTAGTGGATTTAGAAAAAGCAGGAATCAAAATCATTCAAATTGATGAACCCGCCATTCGTGAAGGATTGCCTTTGCGTAAAGAAGAATGGGCAAACTATTTGAATTGGGCGATAAAAGCGTTTCGAATTTCAGCCAGTGGTGTAAAAGATGACACACAAATTCACACGCATATGTGCTATAGCGAATTCAACGATATTATTCAAAATATTGCCGATATGGATGCTGATGTAATCACAATTGAATGTTCGCGTTCGCAAATGGAATTATTGGACGTTTTTGCCGATTTTAAATACCCGAACGAAATAGGCCCTGGTGTTTATGACATTCATTCACCACGAGTTCCATCACGAAATGAAATGGTACAATTATTAGAAAAAGCCTCATCTGTTGTCCCAATTGATCAACTTTGGGTAAATCCTGATTGCGGTTTAAAAACCAGACATTGGGACGAAACTAAAAAAGCTTTAATAGAAATGGTCGCTGCTGCAAAAGAAATGCGAGTTGCCGTTGAGAACATTGCAACGGTTTAATATCAATAATTTATAACTAAAAATCCTTAGTAAATTGAGTGATTTACTAAGGATTAATTTTTTAAATCTTTATTGTTTCAAATTCCGTCAAGGAAATAAAACAACACCCTTTTTTTTATTGAAATCGTGTTTTCGCACGACATAAGTATTAGAAAATAAATCGTGCAATCCTCTGACGTTAGTTCCCAAAAAAGTTAGACATTCAAAAGGAATAAAACGACTTAAGGTTCGTTTCATGACGGCATTGAAACCGGGTTTTGAACCGTCTTTTGTAACCACGATTGTTTTTGAAAAATATTTGGCGAAAGTTCTTGAAAAATACATTTCAGTCAAAAAGTAGTAAAAAAATAGTATTACAAGCCAAAAAAATAATTTTTCGTAAGTTGTTGTAGATTCAGCCCAATTAGATAATGCATAAATACCTGTTATTTCACCTATGATAATAACTGTCGTTCCAATGCTGATCCAAATGACATATACAATCAAAAAATCGAGGATGAAATTCAGCAAACGTTGCTCCCGTGAAGCCACCAAATCATCCGTGACAGTGAATTTTTTATTTTCCATTTTGAAGATATTTTGATTAATAAAAAGAAGTATTCATAGCAATAACCACCTCAAATATAGTGAATTATTTTTAAAATGGCGCAACGAATTTTGTTGTGGTTTTTTGTTTTCAAGGTTAATGTTTGTGCATACAGATTGTAAATTCGCTTGGTTTAGTTTTATCTTATTAATTCGCTTTGAATTTTTAAATATTTGTATTTTTCTATTTCCAAATTTTCAATAAACTGTCTTTTAGATTGTCAATATTTTGTTTTAGCCCAATCCATTTATTACGATATATTTTATTTCCTTTATCATAATCATGTTTTAATTCCCTCAAAAGGTCAACTCCAAATAAATCTATTTGCCTTTCAACGGAGTAAAGCAATTCCTAAACTTCAGGGTCTAATGATTTTTATTTTTATTAAGTCCAGTAGTTTTGGGGCATAGGATTCTAAAAAACAATACGAAGGAGTGACTTTCTTAAATGCTCTATCATCTTCCAGAAACAGTTTAATTTCATTCTGTAAATCAAATTCGTTTTTCATTTCAATTGCTTTTATTTGTTTTTATAACTCTCGTTTGCGGACACAGTTGAGAACCGTGAAACCAACCCATAGTTGATTTTCCAACGGTTGCGACGTTTCTAAAAACCTTGTTTCTACTAATTCTTTTGTTTTTACATACTCTAATTGGAGTTGAGTCGACAAATGAAACACAAGTACAACTATCCAAACGATAGGTTTTTGCAAAAATTGTCATTGGCAAAAGCACGCTTTTCATTTGCTCTAAAAATCAATTGTAAGATACTGTATTTGAAAAATCCTTTTATGTATGTTTTTGCACATAAAAGATATAAAAGTGTTTAAAATAACGGAAATCACTTAAGTGAAATAATAAATAAATGGTAATTACTTCCGCCTTCGACATTGTTGGTGGTCGTTTTGATGGTTTACCCATAAGAAAAGGTTGGTTAGTTTTATCAAAATTTGCACAAAATTCATCAACAATACAAAAAATATCAGTAATTTTATCAAAGCAAATCACAAGGTAAAAATTTAGTTAATTATTTGTAATTCAACATGTTAAAAAACACACTGACTTTTGTCATTTTTTGCTAATTTTTCATCAAACATTATTAATCGAGTTCAGGTTATTCGTTTGACCAGCAACTCTAACCTCAAATTGAGAACTGCAATTAAATAGAATTATACAAAACCATTTTAATTTATGCTTTTTATCTCATTGATTATCAATGACAAATGATGACAAAGGGAACAATGATAACCTAATTTTAATAGATTAATGATTAGATAATATTAACTTAACATCAGAGTGGAATAATTGATGTTCTTTTGCCATTGAAAATAAGAAACACTTATAATCGGAACCAAACGTTGATTATTCAGGTTTTTTAAGTAAAAAGAAATAAAATAAATTTTTAATGAAATCTAATTCAAATTTAAAACAATCTAAAATGAAAAAGTTATTATTTTTTGGGGCTATATCTATTGGACTTATGTCTTTTAATAACGCCAACATTGTTAATCCTCCTAAAACTGCCAATGCTAACAAAAACAACACTTCTATCGAAGTTGATGGTATCAGCCTTTCTGCTGCTGGTTCTACCTTTGCTGGACCTATTTACAAAGCGGCATTCAGTAAATACTTAAGTAAAACAGGAGTT
The DNA here is from genome assembly GCA_002413745.1 of Flavobacterium sp. UBA5153. Lineage (GTDB taxonomy): Bacteria > Bacteroidota > Bacteroidia > Flavobacteriales > Flavobacteriaceae > Flavobacterium. The sequence continues at coordinate 90,479 of DHXP01000003.1, forward strand.
ACTGTTTCTTATGGTTTAACTGGATCAGGTGCTGGAATTCGCAGCCTAAAAGATAAAGTAGTAGATTTTTGTGGTAGTGATGCCTTTTTATCTGATGCTGAAATGAAAGAAATGTCTCCTGTAGTGCATATTCCTACTTGTAGTGGCGCTGTAGATGTTGCTTTTAACATCCCTGGAGTTAAATCAATTAAATTGACTCCTGCTTTGCTTACTAAAATTTTTATGGGACAAGTTACCAATTGGAATAATCCAGAACTTAAAAAAATTAATGCTGGTGTAAAATTCCCTGATTTAGCCATAACAGTGGTTTATCGTTCTGATGGTAGTGGAACAACTGCAATATTCAGTGATTATATGAGTAAAATCAGCAAAGAATGGAGTGATAAAATTGGTGCTGGAAAATCTTTAAAATGGCCAGTAGGTATGGGTGCTAAAGGTAATCCTGGTGTTGCTGGAATTATTGGTTCAACTTCTGGTTCAATTGGATACATTGGTTCTGAATATGCAGAAATTAGAGATATTTCTTTCGCATCTATTCAAAACAAAGCCGGTAATTTCATCGCTCCTACAATCGAAGCCGTAAGTGCTGCCGGTAAAAGTGAAATTCCTGCTGATACTAGAGTAATGGAAACTAACTCTTCTGCTCCTAAAGCATATCCTATCAGTGGTTTTACTTGGATTATTCTTTATAAAAATCAAGATTACAATGGTCGTACATTCGAACAAGCTCAAGCTACCTTGAAACTTATTGATTGGATGTTAAACCCAGAAGTTCAGGCAATGGCAAAACAATTAAATTATGCTCCACTACCTGCAAAAGTTGTGAAAATGGCAAAAGGTATATTGAGAACTGTAACTTACAAAGGGAAAGTACTCTTAAAATAAAACATTAAATTATTAACATTAAGGACATTAGATGAATAGTGAAAAAATAACTAAAAACATATTATTTATTGCATCCCTCACTTTAATCCTGCTAGTAAGCGGAATGGTTCTCACTTTAGTTAGTGGGGCCATTCCTGTTTTTGAAAAGTTTGGATTTCAGTTTATTTTTTCCGGCAAATGGGATCCAACGGAAGGCAGAGAAGAATATGGAGCACTTCCCTTTATAGTGGGTACAGTCATTACTTCTGTACTCGCTTTACTTATTTGTATTCCTTTTGCCTTTTCAACATCTTTGTTTATTGGGGAATATTACAAAGGAACTATCGTTGCGAAAATTATTGGAACAATGATCGATTTACTGGCTGGAATTCCATCTATTGTTTACGGACTTTGGGGATTTTACTATTTACGCCCATTGCTTATTAGTATGGGAAATGAAGCCCAGGGGTTTGGTATATTTACCTCCAGTATCATCTTGGCCATTATGATTATTCCATACGCCACTTCCATTAGCACTGAAATTATCTCGTTAGTTCCCAATCATCTTAAAGAAGCAGCCTATTCACTAGGGGCAACACGTATGGAGGTGGTTTTTAACGTTACGATTCCAGCAGCCCGATCAGGTATTATTGCGAGTTACATTTTGGCTTTGGGGCGTGCCCTTGGAGAAACTATGGCGGTAACTATGCTGATTGGAAATTCTAACCTTATTCCAACCGGAATATTTAGTTTGGGTAACACTATGGCCAGTGTTATTGCCAATCAATTTGGTGAAGCAGATGGTTTAAAACTAAGTGCCTTAATTGCCATTGGACTCCTTTTGTTTGTTGTCACAGGACTTATCAACGGAATTGGTAAACTCATTATAAAGAAATTTGCATAAACCATGTTGAAACTACTAAAATTGGATACATCATCCTCAAAAGGAAAGGAAAGCGAAAGAGTTATAAAAAATAAACTCTTTCAGGTTTTGGTTATTATTTTTGCCGTTATTGCTACGACCCCTATTCTCCTCATTCTTTACCAACTCATCCGTAAAGGAATTAGACAAATCAATTTCGATTTTTTCACTAAAGTGGCTCCCGACTCTTGGGATGCCATGACCGCAATCAATAGCGGAAATGTTATTCCCGGAGGAATCCTCAATGGTATCGGGGGAACGCTAATCATGGTTACTGTAGCCAGCATTATTGCCATCCCCTTAGGACTTTTAATTGGAATTTTTTTATATGAAAATGGGAATAAACGTTATGCCAACATCGTCCGCGATGTTTCAGATATTCTTCAGGGAGCCCCTTCTATTGTTTTAGGTGTTATTTCGTATATCTGGGTGGTAAAACACATTACCCATGGATTTTCAGCCTTAGCGGGAAGTGTTTCGCTCTCCATTATGATGCTACCACTGATTATCCGTTCTACAGAAGAAACTTTCAAAATGATTCCTGTTTCCATTAAAGAAGCCGGTCTGGCATTAGGGGTTCCTTATCACAAAATTATTTTAAGGGTATTAATACCCACAGGTTTAAGCGGGCTTTCAACAGGTATTCTTCTTGCCCTTTCGAGGGTAATAGGCGAAACTGCCCCTCTGATGATGACCGCATTGGGAAATCCTTCTTTAAGTTTTAATCTAAATAAACCTGTTGATGCAGTACCTCTACTCATCTGGCAGTTTTATAACGATCCCAATATGGTTGACCTGATTTGGAGCTCATCATTATTTTTGGTAGCTTTGGTTCTAGTTCTTAATTTAATATCAAAACGAATTACTTCAAAAAGAAAATAAGCAAATATGTCCACATCCATTATAGAAATAAAAAAACCCGTTCTTAGAGTTCAGAATCTTTACGTATCCTACGATACGAATAAATACGCGGTATCCAATGTAAGTGCTGATATTAAGAAAAATCATATTACTGCCATTATGGGCCCTTCGGGTTGCGGAAAAAGTACTTTACTTAGGGCGTTTAACAGGATGCACGAACTATATCCTCACATTTCTACTAAGGGAAAAATATTCCTGAACGATGAAGATATTTACAAGATTTCGGCAATTGAATTAAGACGAAAAATAGGAATGGTTTTTCAAAGTCCAAACCCTTTCCCAAGCATGAGTATATATGAAAATGTCATTGCAGGTTATAAGCTCAATGGCATCCGTCTAAAGAAATCCCAAAGAGACGAAATTGTTGAAAAATCCTTAAAAGACGTGGCCCTTTGGACTGAAGTAAAAGACTCTCTGCATAAAAGAGGTAATTTCTTGTCCGGCGGGCAGCAACAACGGCTTTGTATCGCCCGAGCCCTAGCCCTTAAACCGGATGTGATTCTGCTCGATGAACCCACTTCGGCTTTAGATCCTGTGGCAACCTCAAAAATCGAGGAACTGCTGGTAAAATTGAAAAAGGATTACTCCATTGTTTTGGTAACACACAATATGGCCCAGGCCGCTCGTTTGTCGGACTATTCCATGTTTATGTATTTGGGAGAATTGGTTGAATACGGAAAAACAAAAGACATGTTCACCAACCCATCGGATAAAAGAACCGAAGAGTACTTAATGGGTAAATTTGGCTGATTTGTATTTTTTAAAAAAATAATTATGAGTGCTACAAAAGACAAGGCAATTGAAAAAATACTGAGTGAATTTGATAAAGCATCAAAACTCACTCTGAAACAAATGGAACTCCTTCAAAAAGTAATTGCCTCTAAAGATAAGGGAATTCCTTCTGAAACATTACAACAATTGAGGAAGAATGAAAAGAAGTTAGATGCTTTTGAGCTGAAGATCAGCGACAGAATCATAAATGCCATGGTGCTTTATGGCCCAGTGGCTTCGGAACTCAGACACCTGATGGCTTGTTACCGGATGATTATTAGCCTTGAACGGATAGGAGACCTAGTCATTAAAACAATGAATTCTGTACTGAAACTGAATGACAGCCGACTTCTTTTATTGAATTTGGAAGACATTAACAAAATGTCGGATTTAGCCTTTGAAATGGTTTCAAAAGCCACACTTTCATTTATAAACAACGAGAAAGAAGCAGCCATTTGGGTGATTCAAAATGATATTGTGGTAGACAAATTGAACCGCCATATTGCACGTAATTCGATCTTGGCCGAAGAAAGTCATAAGATCCTTGTCGATTATTCAGAGACAAGAAACATCATTTCCAGCATAGAACGCATGGCAGACCATGCCATCCATATTGCAGAAGCCTCTATTTTTGCCTCTGTAGGAAAGGATGTCCGACATAAAGTGGACCTGCTAACTTAGCCTGCACAAAAAGTTAAGAATAAAAACCTTAATTTTAATAAAATCAATTTTTAATTTAAAAACAATAAAAAATGAAAAAGTTATTATTCTTAGCAGTCCTTGCAGTTGGAGCGATGTCTTGTAAAAACAACAAGAGTACTGACTCCACAAACAACAACACTGTGGAAGCTTCAACAATAAGCCTTACTTCAGCTGGTTCTACCTTTGCCGGGCCTTTTTACAAAACAGCTTTCAGTAAATACTTGAATGAAGCAGGAGTGTCGATTTCTTATGGTTTAACTGGGTCTGGTGCCGGTATCCGTAGCCTAAAAGACAAAGTAGTTGATTTTTGTGGTAGTGATGCTTTTTTATCTGACGCTGAAATGACCGAAATGAAAGCTGCCACAGTTCACATTCCTACTTGCAGTGGCGCTGTGGATATCGCCTATAACTTACCTAGTCTTGAATCAATCAAGTTAACTCCTGAGTTGCTTTCCAAAATTTTTATGGGAAAAATCACTAAATGGAACGATCCTGAACTTAAAAAATCGAATTCTGATGTAAACTTTCCTGATTTAGCTATCACAGTGGTATACCGTTCTGACGGAAGTGGAACAACTGCTATATTCAGTGATTATATGAGTAAAATCAGCAAAGAATGGAATGATAAAATCGGTACAGGGAAATCTCTAAAATGGCCAACGGGTATGGGTGCTAAAGGAAATCCTGGTGTAGCCGGAACCATCAGTGCGACTGCTGGGTCAATCGGATACATTGGTTCTGATTATGCATTTGCCCAAAAAATTTCTTTTGCATTGATTCAAAATAAAGCCGGTAATTTCATCGCTCCTACAATTGAAGCCGTAAGCGCTGCCGGTCAAGGTGAAATGCCTGCCGACACTAGAGTAATGGAAACCAACTCTTCTGATCCACAAGCTTACCCAATCAGTGGTTTCACTTGGATCATTCTTTATAAAGAGCAAAATTACAATGGTCGTACATTTGAACAAGCACAAGCAAACTTGAAACTTATAGATTGGATGTTGCAACCGCAAGCTCAAAATATTGCAAAGGAATTAAAATATGCCCCACTGCCAGAAAAAGTCTTAAAAATGGCACAAGATATATTGAAAACTGTGACCTACGACGGGAAAGTAATATTAAAGTAAAAATATAAAATCAAGGATTAGATGAATTACGAATAGATAAAAAGTCATAATTATTTATTACATCCCCATATTTATCCTGTTAGCAAGCAAAAAGGTACCCACTAATTAAAGCGGGTACCTTTCTTGTTTTTGGGAAGTTCGTGGAGTAATATAAATTATACCAATTAATTGATTCAATTCGGTTTTTCATGGGAGAATGCCTGCGTTTATACCGCTAGTTATTTCAAATTAGTCCAATAAAAATTGAACTAAATGAAATATACAGCGGCATTATACCAGAACGATTGGACTAAAACATATTAACCAATGGTATTATTTTTCAAATACTTCAAATAATTCCTTCCAATCAAATGTGGTGTCAAATTGAGGCAATCCTTTATAGTTTTGAATTTCCAAAATATTTTCCATTCTGAAATCGTCTTGTTTTGCATAAGGAACCAATCCTTCTCTTTTTAATTTTTCGGCTAAATATTCTTGTTCATATTGACCTGGAGTTGGAATAAAAAAGGCTTTTTTGCCTAGTTTTGCCAAGTCCATAATCGTTGTGTAACCAGAACGGCATAACACTGTATCACTTTCGTTGAAGGTTTGTTCAAGTTGCCTGGTATTCATAAAGTTATAATAGGTAACATTTTCTATTTGCTCCTTTTTTTGAGCTTTTTCTATAATTCCTTTTATAAAAACAACCTTTCCGTCATATTTCAGAACTTCTCTCTTTAATTTTTCTTCCAGTAGTCCCCGTTGAGGTTCTGGTCCCGAGAGAATAATCATTAAATCAAACTGTTTTGGTGTTTCCTTTTTTTTTATTCGGCTCAACGGGCCAATGTATTTTAGTTCTAAATCTGCCTTTTTTATATGGCCTAGTTTGCCAGTCAAATTTGGAGTTTCTTCAAAATCAGGAATCCAACATTGCTCATATTTTTTTATGATCTGTTGATGCAGTTTGCTGGTAATCCAAGTGGTGTTTCCCGTCATCACGTTTAATTGATGGGTAATAAATACCGAGGGTGCCTTTTTGCTAAAAACCCCCAGTCGATTGTCGGAAATAATTCCGTCGATACCGTATTTCTTGATCCATTTTTTGACCATTTTTTTCTCGTTCAAAACCGCTTCAATCATTTTTGGACAACTTTTCAATAATTTCCATTTAAAATTTTTGCCATTCTTGGCATATTCTATTTGGTATGAAGGCAATTCGAGTGTTTTTATATACGGAAACTCTTTTCGCAATAATTCAAGCGCAACGCCATCGGAAGCTATAATCGGGATATAATTATTTTCCTGCAATGCATTAATAATGGGAATACAACGCGTAGCGTGACCCAAACCCCAATTTAAGGGAGCAATCAAAATAGTTTTATTGGCAGTATCTGAATTCATTTATTGAAATAGGTGTTTATGTCCTTTTAAATGTGAAAGATATAAAAAACAACAGCATTTCATATTTTCAAAGTATTACGATACCATTAAGTTATTTCTCCAATGGGATAGTTCAAGATTGTGTTTAAAATCTGTTGGGAACGAAATTAAGGATTTGTTTTGCCTTATTTTTTCATTTTGTTGAGGGATATTCTTTAAAAATAAGCTCTCAACTGAATGCTTCCTGTATGGATGGTTTGACTGGATTCACTTTTTCGACCTTGATAATTCAGGTTTATGTCCAGAAATTGTGTCAAGTTTTTTTGCAAAAGCAATCTCCAAGTCAGGTTTTGCCCCGACTGTAATCCTTCGAGCATTTGAAATCCAACGGAAGAAAATTCATTCCCAGTGAATTTATTTTGGTAAAAGGAAATTTCGCCATTCATTGTCAATTTGTTATTACCCGCATACGTAAAGGAAGTTCCCAAACGATTTTGTAATAAGGTTTCTGAATTCCCAATTTGATTTTCCTTGTTTTGCAACTCAAAAAATAAATCCCAACTGGTGTTTTTAGAAAATAAATAACTGATTTTTGGTGCCAGTTGATAGCCTTTTATTTTATAATTTTTTTCGTGATAATTTTCGGATAAAATAGAAGTATTTATTGTTTTGGTAAAAACCCCAAAGAGCCAACTTTTCTTGTATAAATGAGAATATTGCAATTGATGAGAACTGTTTTTGGCTTCCTGGGATCCAATGGAAAGTAGATTTTTATTCTGATTCTGTATATATGAATAGGTAATCGAATGGTTTTGTTTGCCTCGATTAAAAAACAAACTGTTCCTGAAACTGGAATTCAATCCCAATACATTTTCATTGGAATTACTAAAAGGATTTAAGTCAAAATTGCTCCCTTCGTTTTTTATTTTCCGATCAATTATAAAGGAAGTTTGATTATAAAAATGCGACAGTGTTCTTTTAATACCTCCCTCGTTTTGCCATTGATTCGGGTTTAGGGTTATCGATTGGGAAAACTTGTTTTGATGCGTTTTTATGTAAATTCGGTTGGGCAAGAACACTCTAATATATTTTGCCTGATCGATAAATGGAGCAACTTCAAATTCCTGTAATTCCTGAATTCCATTGCTGTTGTAGTCATTCCAAGTATAAACGCCCTGTCCGGCTGGAACTTCCAGATAGGTAAATTCCTGTTGCGGAATGGATCCGGAATTAGTCTCAAAAGCAGTTGTGCTTTGGATTAATTGATTGAAAAAACGGTCATTGTACACGATTCTTGAATTCAACGAAGGTTCCTTTTTCTTTGATGCATCAGCAAAAGTCAAAACCCTGTAATTCACATAAAAAGACAAATCACTTTTGTTTGTTTGGATTAATTTCGATTTCAAAATGAATGTTTGAGAATTATTTACACGTTGAATTATCCTCCCGACACTTCGGGATTGCAAACTATCATTCGTTCTTTTTAAATAGCCTAATTCCACAAAAACCTTGGTGCTGTCGCCGCGACCTGTAAAAAAACCATACTCGGAAAAACGTTGGCTCAAAGCAGAAAATTGATTCGTCGATTTGTTTTTTTCTTGGTTGTCTTCTAATCGCAGGCTGGTTCCGATCCAGTTTTTATTGAAATGAAATCGTATTTGGGATTGATTTCTTAAGAATTTTGAAGTTGAAACGGTGGCGTCACTTTTTAAGAAACTTCCCTGGTTTTGGACAGTCCAATTTTTCAATTTAAATATACCGTTCAAAATATGCCGATTTCCAGAAAAGCTCTCGGAAAAATCCAGCTTTTCAAATTGATAGGTCAAAATTCCTTTTTCTGGTAAAGCCAAATTCAATCCCGAGACCCAATAACTTTGATTTCCGATGGCAGTTGTCCCAAGATTCCAATCCCTGTCGAATTCAATGCTGTAAAGACGCTCAACAGACCTGAAATTTTTCTGTACAAACTGATAATTGGCAAAAGCGTCAACATTCCATTTTTTTGAAAACAGCCTTTGTTTTGCATTTATTTTCGCGGCCAATCCTTGATTATTGGCATCATCTGTCGAGGAAAAAAGATTTTTGTCATTGTTGCTTATGCCTATTTCAAAATCAACTGCTGTTTTTTCGGTGGGTTTGTATTTTCCTAAAAAAGTGGCCACTTGAACCTTTGTAGGAGCAACTAATTGGATAATGGGTTCGTAATTTCCCTGCAAAACAGCGTTTATCGGCTCGATATATTCATAAATTCTGCCAATTGCGGCCGCATTTTTCAAAATATAATTTCCCTTATTATTCCCAACCAAACTAAACCGGACGTTGTATAAAATGTCTTGGGGATTATTCGAATATTCGAAAATTTCAGCGGCGTTTACCAAGTTTTTTTTATACAATATTTTATTGTCAGAATAGGAATCCGCATAAGTTGATGGTGCCACCATTAGATCAGGATTATCTCCTGCATTGGCTAAAATATGGGCTTGTTCCGTCGAAAGATTTTGCTGTAAAGGCTGGTTTTTCAAATCGTTTTCGGAATACAAATAACTACCAAACCTCCATTTTTTGTTTTCGTGAGTGACACCGGCATAGGTAACAAACCGGGTGTAATTTCTGTCAGAATATTGGTATTCTATGGCGATTCGCATTTCGGAAGTAATGGTAAAAAGAGGCGTAAACACGATTTCACCCGCATTGTAATCAATGGTATAATCATTGTTTTCTCCTCGTTTTAAAAGAATTCCGTTGACATAAACCCGTTCTGAACCAGAAATCACAAGTACATATAATTCTCCGTTTTGTCCCTTTAATTTATAAGGTCCTTGATTGCCTTCTTGACCAACAAAATTACTTTTGGCATATTGTCCTTTTACCAATGCCGCCGAAGCGAAAACATTCGTTTTGTTGTCTTCGGTTCCAAAGTCGAAATTGGCCGCGATTCCTTGCACTTTTTTGTTGAAATTCAGGAATTGGGTTTTCTTGTTTTCAAGAAAAATATCACCCGCTCGGATATTCCATTTGTCGCTAAAAAGTTCCATAAACACGTTGTCAAATTGATCCAGTTTTTGCGAATAACCGCCATCTTGCATCGGAATGTTGCTATCCTGCAACGAAGCACGCAAACTCACTTTTTCGGATAGTTTCCCCGTGATTTGCAAATCCAGATTCGAGTTTAAAACCGTGTTTTGATTGTTTCCGATGGTAAGTCCGCGTGTGATGCTTCCGGAAGTATTCAGTCCGTCAAAAGGGATGTTTTTTTTCTGGGGATTTTCTTTAATTTTATATAAATTTTCCGAAGTTACTTCGTTGCTCACCACCCGGCTGGCATCATAAATGCGGTATTCTTTGGTTAGAACTTCGGGAAGTTTCAGGTAATGTGCCGTTATGGAATCTGAACTTAAAGGAAATTTTTCGTTTAAAACCAATGTTCCTTTTTGAAAATTTATTTCGTAGAAAGTGGTGTCAATAGGCTTGTCATTGGCGTCAAGCAATTTAAAAAAACTCGAGTTGAGACTAACATTTTCGAGGTGAATGGTGTCGCGGGAAACAAGCAATTTTTTTGTTTTGTACAGCGAATTGGTTTCTTGGGCTTGGAGTCCAGAAAAACATATCATTGCCAACAAAAACAACACTTTTTTTAGCATAAAGAGTATCTCTCGAAAGAATCAAAAGTAGCATTTATAATTGGGAAATTGTAATGAGGGAATTTTTAACTTAAAATCAACCGGCTGGGTAAAAATCAAGGGCTAGAACTTATATTTTGCCTCAAGATTAAAAAAATTACCGCAGATTCACAGATTATAAAATCTGAGAATCTGCGGTAAAATTATTTGCAATTTATGCTATATCTAACTTTCCTTAGTAACAATTTGCATTGTCTCGCGGCTTACTTGTTTTAGAATTACAGTTTTGTTTTCCTCAACGGTTTGTGCTGCTTTTTCGTCGAAGTGACGAATGGTATATAAGGTAACATTTTCGTCATAGTCAACCTTGAATTTCTTGGACAAAATAGCATTCAAATCCTTGAAATTTCCAAATTTATCCTCAACACATACCGAAAAGCTAATGGCAGAATTCTGGATTAAGTTTACTTTTAGTTTAAATTGGTGAAACAAAGCAAAAATTTCGCTAATGTTTTCTTCCATAATAAAGGAGAAATCTATGGAGGAAAGCGAAATCAACAGTTGGTTTTTCTTCACGATGTAACAAGGTAAATGAGGTTCTAAATCGGCACCTTTAGCAACGCGTGTTCCGGGTAACATTGGGTTTATGAACGATTTTACATACAATGGAATTTCCTTTTTTTGTAGAGGCTGCAAGGTTTTTGGGTGAATAACCGTGGCTCCGTAAAATGCTAATTCGATGGCTTCACGATAGGAAATCTGGTTTAATAAACGGGCATTTTCAAAATACCTTGGATCGGCATTCATCACCCCAGGAACGTCTTTCCAAATGGTTACACTTTCAGCATTCAAGCAATAGGCAAAAATAGCGGCGGTATAATCCGAGCCTTCACGACCCAAAGTGGTGGTGAAATTATTTTCGTCAGAACCCAAGAATCCTTGAGTGATATTCAGTGATTTTTGTTTTACGTTTTTTGAAATATTTTTTTGGGTTAATTCCCAATCTACTTCGGCATCTCTATAATTCGAATTGGTTTTTATGAAGTTTCGCACATCGAGCCATTGAGTTTTGATTCCCATAAAATTCATGAAATGACTCAGAATTGTGGTCGAAATCAGTTCGCCATAACTCACGATTTGGTCATAGACAAAATTGTAATTGGGCGATTTGTTGTTTGCCAAGAAATATTCTAAATCAGAAAACTGTGAATTTACTGCGGCAAAAACTTCGTTTTTGTCATCTTCGAATAAATCCAACAGGATTTGATTGTGGTATTTTTTTACTTCTTGAACGGATGATTGTAATTCGGCCGATTTGTCGAAATAGTTTTTTATGACCAGTTCAAGGGCATTCGTGGTTTTTCCCATTGCGGAAACCACCAACAATACATCTTCATAACCCACTTTTTGTAAAACGTCATATACGTTTTTAATTCCTTCGGCGTCTTTCACGGAAGCGCCACCAAATTTGAATACTCTCATTTAAAATTCAGATTTCAGATTTCAGATTTCAGATTGTTAGTATGAAATCAGAAACTTATTTATTTTCACTCTATTTATTTTAATCTATTGTCCACGAAATTGTTAATTCCTGCTTCGTCCATTTGTGCTACTTTCCAATCGTCAAGAACTTTTGCGCCTGATTTTTTATAGAAATCAATTGCGGGCGTATTCCAATCTAATACGTTCCATTCAATTCTTCGAACATTGTCTCTTTTTCCTTGTTTGATAATTTCAGAATACAAGGCATAACCCAAACCTGTGCCTCGCATTTTGTCTTTCACCACTAAATCTTCGAGATGAATCGTTTTTCCTTTCCAAGTTGAATAGCGATAATAATACAAAGCAATTCCCACAATTTGCTTCGCCTGTTCGTCCCGCTGTTGGGCGGGACTCGGGTCTGATTCAACCTCGGCAACAAAAACATAAAATAAAGGAACTGTACCAAAACCATCACGAATTAGATCGTCAACAGTTATAAGAACGGCCTCCGGCTCTTTCTCAAAAGCAGCCAATTCCTGGATAAGCCCTAAAACGGCTTCCATATCTTCTGGATTTCCTTTTCTAATAGTCATAATCTTTTATTTATAATTGCTCATTGGCAATAAAAACCAGCCTTTTGAGGATGTAATTTAATACTTTAAATGGCAAATATACAATTCTGATAAACGAACTAAATAATAATCAAATCATTTTCACAAAAAACACGATATTTGTGACTTGAAAACAACTACAACGATTTCGTAATGGAAGAACACAACAAGACTTTAGGTGAGTTTATCATCGAAAACCAAAATGCTTTTCAATATTCGTCAGGCGAATTATCACGAATCATCAACTCGATTCGATTGGCAGCCAAGGTGGTGAATTATAAAGTGAATAAAGCAGGATTGGTAGATATTGTTGGTGCCGCTGGCGAACAAAACATACAAGGCGAAGACCAACAAAAATTGGATGTATATGCCAATGAAGTTTTTATTCAAACCTTAATCAATCGTGAAATTGTTTGCGGCATTGCTTCCGAAGAAAATGATGATTTTATAACCGTGGCAGGGAACGACCGTGGACATAACAATAAATACGTCGTTTTAATGGATCCGCTCGACGGTTCGTCAAACATTGACGTAAATGTTTCTGTGGGCACTATTTTTTCGGTGTATAGACGAATAAGTCCGATAGGAACTCCAGTTACATTAGATGATTTTTTGCAACCTGGGATCAATCAGGTTGCAGCAGGATATGTTATTTATGGCACATCGACAATGCTGGTTTACACAACAGGACACGGTGTAAACGGATTTACGTTAAATCCCGCCATTGGGACATTTTATTTGTCGCATCCAAAAATGAAATTTTCGGTTGATGGAACTATTTACTCCATCAATGAAGGAAATTATGTACATTTTCCGCAAGGCGTAAAAAATTATTTAAAATATTGCCAGCTTGAAGAAGAAGATAGGCCTTATACTTCGCGCTACATAGGAAGTTTAGTTTCTGACATTCACCGAAATATGATAAAAGGAGGAATTTATTTGTATCCTACCAGCACAAAAGCTCCCAAAGGAAAGTTGCGGTTACTTTATGAATGCAATCCAATGGCATTTATAACGGAACAAGCGGGAGGAAAAGCATCGGATGGGTTTGCCAGAATAATGGAAATTTTGCCCACAGAATTACACGAAAGAGTTCCTTTTTTCTGCGGAAGCCATAATATGGTGGAAAAAGCCGAAGAATTTATGCGATTAGCAGAATTGAGTAAATAGTAATACAAAAATCATCTTTACTTTTTATTTAAAACCCGTTGGGTGTAATTATTAAAAATAAAAGAATTCCAAAAAAGATATAAAATTTAAACACATAGAATCATAGAAAAAAGAGTTTGATAGCCCAATTCTTGGGTTCACATAGCTATAATTTTCTCTAAGAAAGTGAAACGCCTTTCAAAATTCGAAAAATCTATGATTCTATGTGTTTAAAAAACAAGAAATTTTGAATTACACCCAACGGGTTATTTAAAGTTTATAAAATTACCCCAAATTCTTAATGCGACAGTTTGCCTTACAATTTGCGAATTTGCGGTAATTATTTACTTATTCATGTGTTCCATTTCATAAATAAAAGTATCTAAATCTACTTTTCGATCAACCAATGAAAGCGCTTTATCGACAATATAATTTACATTTCCTGGAGTAAAACCTAAAGCCAAACCAAATTTCCGTAACAACGAATCTTGTCTGTCTCCTAAATGGTGATCCACATGAACCATTCTTGCCAAATCATATAGACGTTCTAGTCTTTGAGTATACAAATAGGGAGGATTGATGGGATATTTTAGTGGATTCTCTAGAATTTCTTCGTATTCTATTTCCGAAATCTCAAGATTTCTAGCAAGTCTGTCTAAAAAGGCTTGTTCTTCTGGTGCAATTTTCCCTTCGGCAAGAGCCACGCGAACAATTGCAGAAAAATGGCCTCTGTTTCTTAGTTTGAATTCGCTATCGAATAAATCTGAAATTGACATAATTGGTTTCGTTTAAATGGTTATACAAATATAATTCTAATTTCGATTTTGACAAATATCAAATTCTAATATTTTTAGTTTTTTTCTTCCTTTTAATAAAATAAAGGGGACAATAATTGCTTTTAACAATATCGGTTCAAACTATTTTCAAAATAAATTGTAAGTTTGACGTCCCCTAATCTTTAAAACTATTTGCAATGTCAGAATTTTGGATTTATTATGAAATCGGGTTGAGACATGTCCTTAACATACGTGCTTATGATCATGTTTTGTTTTTGATTGCCTTAACCGTTCCCCACGCATTCAAGGACTGGAAAAGAATACTGTTGTTAGTTTCCCTTTTCACCATTGGTCACACCTTGGCCTTATTGCTGTCGGTTTTTGGAGTAATTGTTATAAAGGTCAATCTAGTGGAATTTTTAATTCCAATAACCATTCTCATAGTCGCTATTTTTAATCTTTTTACTGCTGGAAAATCGTCAAAGCATGAAAGCATCAGTATTGTTGGTTTTATCACTTTGTTTTTTGGGATTATTCACGGATTGGGGTTTTCAAACTATTTCAAATCCATACTTGGCGGTTCACCACAATCTAAACTGTTGCCGTTGTCAGAATTTGCACTAGGAATAGAATCCTCACAAATAATTGTGGTTTTTGTTGTTTTGATACTCTCCTATATTGTTCAAACATTCTTCCGATTTTCAAAACGCGATTGGACATTAGTGATGTCGTCTTTTGTGATTGGTGTAGTTTTGCCAATGATTGTCGAAAACGAAATTTGGAATAGATAAAAAAAGAAATGGAAAAGAAAAAATTAAATAAATACGACAAAGCTTATCTTAGAATCGCCAAAGAATGGAGTCTTTTGTCCTATTGCAAACGAAAACAAGTGGGCGCCATAATCGTTCGTGACCGAATGATAATCTCTGATGGTTACAACGGAACACCATCAGGTTTTGAAAATTGTTGTGAAGATGAAGAAGGATTAACACGTTGGGATGTTTTGCACGCAGAAGCAAACGCCATTCTTAAAGTGGCTCGATCTACGCAAACCTGTGAAGGCGCCACGCTGTATATTACTCTTTCACCATGTAAAGAATGCAGTAAATTGATCCATCAATCCGGAATAAAAAGAGTGGTTTATCAAATTGGCTACCGAGATACTTCGGGAATAGATTTTCTTGTTAAAGCAGGCGTAATCGTTGAACAAATTGAAGTTTTAGAATAGATGAAAATTAATCCCAAATATTTTCCAATACTTATTTTTGCAACTCTTGCCTTTGGGGTTGTTCTCGGTGGAGGATTGAACTTTCCCGGTCAAAATCATTTTTTGGCCAAAAACAATTCAAAAAACAAACTGAATAAACTCATTGATTTTATCGACAACGAATATGTAGATGACGTAAATACGGATTCTATCGTGAATCGTACCGTAGATAATATTCTAGCTCAACTCGACCCACATTCCGTTTATATTCCCCCGAGCGAACAAACCCAAATTGCCGAGAATATGAAGGGCGATTTTGTGGGAATAGGCGTGAATTTCTATATGTATAATGATTCTGTGGCGATAATAAAACCTGTCGAAAATGGTCCTTCAGAAAAAGCGGGAATAAAATCGGGAGACCGGATTTTATATGCCGATAAAACAAAATTGTTTGGACGCAAACTGCCAACCGACAGTTTGTTTTCCAAACTAAAAGGAAAAGAAGGTTCCGAAGTTGAGGTCACTGTTTATAGAAAATCAGAACACAAAAAAATAAAAATAAAAATAAAACGCGGTATTGTTCCCTTAAAAAGCGTCGATGCAGCAGTACTTCTGAATGCAAGCACCGGATATATAAAAATCAATCGATTTGCCGAAACTACTTACGATGAGTTCAAAGCCGGTTTGACCAAATTGAAGCAACAAGGCGCAAAATCTTTAGTCATTGATCTTCGCGACAATGGAGGTGGATATATGGAGGAAGCCATTGCCATTGCCGATGAATTACTGGAAGACAAACAATTAATTGTTTTTACGAAAAATAAAAAAGGAACTATCGAAAAAACATTCGCCACTAAAAAAGGAAGCTTCGAAAGCGGAAAATTATATATTCTAATCAACGAAAATAGTGCCTCGGCAAGTGAAATTCTGGCAGGGGCAATTCAGGATAATGATAGAGGAACAATTGTTGGTCGCCGTTCTTTCGGCAAAGGATTAGTGCAGCGCGAAATGGATTTTGATGATGGATCGGCAGTTCGATTGACGGTTGCCAGGTATTACACGCCAACGGGACGTTCGATACAAAAATCCTATTCGAAAGGAAATAAAGAATATTTCAAGGAATCCGACTCGCGTTTTGCAAATGGGGAATTATACAATAAAGACAGTATAAAAACTCCAAAAACACTAAAATTTATAACTCCAAAAGGTAGAATTGTATACGGCGGTGGCGGAATTGTACCTGATGTTTTTGTTCCGCTCGAAGTAGAACATGGAAATGAAAACACAGCTTATTTGCTGCAGTCAGGCATTGTTGGTCATTTTGTTTTTGAACAATTAGATCAAAATAGAAATGCTTTTAAAGGATTGTCCTTTGAACAATGTATGACTAAAATGTATGGAACCGATTCGTATTTCAATTCTTTCCAGCAATATCTTTCCAAGAATGGATTGGATTTAAAGTTGGACAAAAACAAGGCTTTGGTAAAACGATATATCGCAGCAGAATTTGCCCGACAGTTGTACAGCGAAGGCAAGTATTATTATGAAATTGTATTGAAAGATGATGCGATGATTAAGTCGATAATCAAGAAGGAATAGGGAAGAAAAAAGACGCCTATTTTTCATTATCCCAGTCTTTTCTAAAGCGAATGAGTTCTTTGTCTATCTTATTTTTAGAGGTGTTCAATAAAAATGTTGCATCTTCAGAATATATTGGTGGAAAAAAAGTTATTTTTATTTCAGTTGTAAGTTTACCAAAACATTTCAAAAAATGCGGAATAAATGTGTCATTACCTATAAAGGCATCCGTTTTTTCTTTATAATCAATAGCCACAGGAATAACTGCCGATTTTATTTTCGTGGCCATCACAAATGAACCATAATTAAAATCGACTGTAGTGGGCAAAATATGAGTTGTTCCTTCAGGAAAATTAATTACAGAATATCCCTTACTGAGAACTTCCCGAATATTTTCGGCGGTATCCTGCCTGCTTTTCTGACACTTTCTGTCTACAAACAACACGCCCGAGATTTTACAGAGATATCCAATGAGAGGCCATGACTCTACCTCTTTCTTTCCTACAGGAAAGGCGTGTACTTGATTTACGATGGCGATAGGGTCAAAATAGGAACGGTGATTGGCCACAATCAATCCTTGTACCACAGGTTTTTCTCCATAAACAATTGTTCGAATACCTAAAAGAACATTTGCTGCCCTTATTAAAAAATCGCGTAATAATAGTGCTTTGTGGAAATTAGTTTCTTTGCTCCAAAAAAAACTCAAAAAATAGTATATAACCGAAAAAAAGGAAACATATACAACAAAAATAATGAGCCTTGTGAAGCCTAATAACAATGAAAACATAAAAATAATTTACAGAAAATGTAAATCTACCACTATTTTTCTTGATATTTCAGTAAGTTAAAATCTTACTTCTTAATACTGTCGTGAACTTGCGTTTGAATCCCGTCATTCCATAAAGTAAGAATATCGGTTGCCACTGCAGCTCCGCTTCCTGCGGCAATCGCCACTTGGCTTCTGGAACCGGCAAGTGTCCCGGTCACATAAATGCCTTCGGCAACTTTGTGGTCATTATTTTTTAGTTGGATTCTTTGTTTTTCGGCAAGTGTTTTTTGGTGAGGTTCAACATATTGCATTAATCCTTCAATTGCAAAAGTATTTGCAGCGCCAATAGCCACGACAATCATTTTGGTTTTATAGGTATTCCTGTTAGTGGTGACTACAAATTCGGGGAATTTACCCTCGATTTTCAGAACTTTTTCACTCGGAATTTGCGTGACGTGAGGGTAAGTTTCCGATAAGTGTTGAATGCTTTCAGATAATAAATTGGCACCTAATTTACCTGGAGGAATTCCGTAGGCATTATTGATAACGGCTTCTTGAAGAGCAGCAGTTTTTTGATGGGTAATAATACCTATTTTTTTATCAATGGCAAAGCGCATAGTTTTCGCAGAACCCAAAACAAGTGCACATGACATTCCCGAAACACCACCGCCAATTATTAGAGTATCAAACATAATTAGAATTTATCATTCATTTTTTCTTCAATTTTCTTTGACATTCTAAAAATCAAAAGAATCAAAACGGCACAAAACGAAGCGGCAATTCCAATAAATGCAACCATACTGTCTCCTTGAAGAGGGTGTTTGAAATCGAGCAGACTAATATTGAATACAATTAGTCCCAATGCCAAGGACACCAATACGTTAGTGAAAATTTTCATAAAATAGTGTTTTGTTTTTATAAAAAAACAGAAAGATTTAGAAACAACTTTTATTTTGAATTTCTGTTTTCAAAAAAATCAAGACTGTTTTTGTATAAAAAAATGATGGGGTAAATTTATAAAAAAATATTTTAGGCAAACAAACCTTTAACATTAGCGGCAAATAATTTAACAGCTATTGCCAAAAGAATAACCCCAAACGCCTTTCTAATCACACCCAAGCCATTTTTTCCCAACATTTTTTCGATTTTCGCGGATGATTTCAAGACGATGTAAACCAAAATAATATTCAAAATAATCGCGACAACGATATTTTCTGAATGAAACTGGGAACGTAACGAAAGCAAAGTAGTCATTGTCCCGGCTCCGGCAATTAACGGAAAAGCAATGGGTACAATAGAGGCGGAACTTGCTTCTTCATCTCGATAGATGCGAATACCCAAGATCATTTCCAATGCCAAAAAGAACAAGACGAAGGAACCTGCAACGGCAAAAGAATTCACGTCGATACCGATTAATTTCAATAATTCTTCGCCAATAAAAAGGAAAACAATCATAATAAAACCAGCGACTAAAGAGGCTTTTTCAGATTCGATATGACCGTGTTTTGCTCTCAAGTCGACAATGATGGGAATCGTTCCCACAATGTCAATTACAGCAAATAAAACCATGCTAACAGTAATTATTTCTTTAAAATCAAATTCCATAATTTCTCTATTTATGGGGCAAAAGTATTAAATTCCACATAGTTAAAAGTCAAATTAAGGTTATTATTTGACATAGCCTGTCTGTCTCGACGATTTTCAATAATTATTTTATCCAACAGATTGAATTTTATTTATGTTATTCTCGACCCAAAAAACTCAAAATTTAACATTCGAAATTCAGAATTGCAAAGTATCTTTGCAAAATGTTTCAACTAGGAAAAACCATCGTATCGGAAGATATTCTCGAAAAAGAATTTGTTTGTAATTTATCGGCTTGCAAAGGCGCTTGTTGCGTTGATGGAGACGCCGGAGCTCCACTGAGTGAAGCCGAAACCAAAATTTTGGAAGCCATTTATCCAAAAGTAAAACCATTTTTACGCAAAGAAGGTATTGCTGCCATCGAAGCTCAGGGAACTTGGACAAAAGGAACCGATGGAGATCTCGAAACACCATTAATCAACAATAAAGATTGCGCTTACGTAATCTATGATGGAAAAACCGCGCTTTGCGGCATCGAACAAGCCTATAATCAAGGCGAAGTTACCTTTAAAAAACCAGTTTCCTGTCATTTGTATCCTATTCGCGTAAAAGATTTTACTGAATTTGCCGCCGTCAATTATGACAAATGGGAAATTTGTGATGATGCCTGTTCTTTAGGTAAAGAACTCGAAGTGCCAGTTTACAAATTTGTCAAGGAAGCACTTATCAGAAGATTTGGCGAAGATTGGTATTTAGAGCTCGAAAAAGTGGCTCAGGATATGAAAAAGTAATTCGCCAAAAATTAAAAAATTTCTTATTACCCACTTTTTAATCCCTATGTTTTAAGGTATTTCACATTTTTAACATTTTATAAAATATTGATTTTTAGTATTTTAGAATTTGTATGAAAAACATCCTAATTTTTTCTATTTGTTAAAAACTCAAGCCGATTGTGAATAAGTTTGACTTTTAATAACCATAAGAATTCACAATCTTTGTAATCTACGAAAACATAAATATTCGTTAAAATTTCAAAAAAAAACAAAAAATAGCAATGTCACAAGTTGAACCAATTTTACAAGAAAATAAAAATCGTTTCGTAATTTTCCCTATCAAACACCACGATATTTGGGAATTTTACAAAAAAACAGAAGCCAGTATCTGGACTGCCGAAGAAATTGATTTGGCGCAAGATTTGAATGATTGGAACAATAAATTAAGTGAAGACGAAAAATATTTTGTTAAACATATTCTTGCCTTTTTTGCAGCTTCCGACGGAATTGTTAACGAAAATTTAGCCCAAAATTTCATCAACGAAGTGCAATATGCCGAGGCAAAATTTTTCTATGGTTTCCAAATTATGATGGAAAACATTCATAGCGAAACCTATTCGCTTTTGATCGATACTTATGTTAAGGACGAAGCCGAAAAAGACGAATTGTTTACCGCAATTGAAGTTTTCCCGGCGATTAAGAAAAAAGCGGATTGGGCTTTGAAATGGATTGAATCTGAATCTTTTGCCGAAAGATTGGTTGCCTTTGCTGCGGTTGAAGGTATTTTCTTTTCGGGAAGTTTTTGCTCCATTTTTTGGTTGAAAAAAAGAGGATTGATGCCTGGACTTACCTTTTCCAATGAATTAATTTCTCGAGACGAAGGAGTTCATTGTGATTTTGCGGTGCATTTGCACAACCATCATTTGATTCATAAAGTACCAAAAGCAAGAATCAGAGAAATTATTGTTGACGCATTGAATATCGAAAGAGAATTCATAACCGAATCGATTCCGGTGAGTTTGATTGGAATGAACGCCGTTTTAATGACGCAATATTTAGAGTTTGTAACCGACAGATTATTGGTAGAATTAGGTTGCAAAAGAGAATACAACACGCCGAATCCTTTTGATTTTATGGATATGATTTCGCTTCAGGGAAAAACAAATTTCTTTGAAAAGAAAGTGGCCGAATATCAAAAAACGGGGGTGATGAATACTGATTCTGATGCACAGAAAATTAGCTTTGACGCTGATTTTTAATATTTTTTCGCCACAAAGACGCTAAGTCACAAAGAAAAAAGTGGCTTATTTAATCAGAAAAAAATAAAAAGCTTTGTGGTTTTTTGTTTTTATGGAAAAATGGACAAAGAATGTCAAAAAAAACTTTGTGCCTTAGAGTCTTCGTGGCAAAAATCACAAATACCAAAACCCAAAAACTTTGTGTCTTTGTGGCAAAATAATCACAACGAATACCGGGATTAGCTTCCCAAAAATAAACACAAATACACCAAAATAGAGAAGGGATTGTCTATTTTAAAAAAAAAGTAAGCTTATGTACGTAGTAAAAAGAGATGGCCACAAAGAGCCAGTAATGTTCGATAAGATTACGGATAGAATAAAAAAATTGTGTTACGGACTGAATGGGTTGGTTGATCCCGTGAAAGTGGCGATGCGTGTAATTGAAGGTTTGTATGACGGAGTTTCGACTTCGGAATTAGACAATCTTGCCGCCGAAACTGCGGCTTCAATGACGATTGCTCATCCTGATTATGCACAATTGGCGGCGCGAATTGCGATTTCCAACTTGCATTCCAATACCAAAAAATCATTCTCGGAAACAATGAACGAAATGTTTCATTACATCAATCCGAGAAACGGTCAGGAAGCACCATTGCTTTCGGAAGAAGTGCATAAAGTGATTATGGAAAATGCCGAATTCCTGGATTCGCACATTATATATAACCGAGATTTCAACTATGATTATTTTGGTTTCAAGACTTTGGAACGCTCTTATTTGTTGAGAATAAACGGAAAAATAGCGGAACGTCCGCAACATATGTTGATGCGTGTTTCGGTTGGAATTCACCTGAACGATTTGGAATCGGTGATAGAAACCTACGACTTGATGTCGAAGAAATTCTTCACTCACGCCACGCCAACATTGTTCAACGCAGGAACTCCAAAACCTCAAATGTCCTCTTGTTTCCTTTTGGCAATGCAAGACGACAGCATCGACGGGATTTATGACACACTGAAACAAACGGCCAAAATCTCGCAATCGGCAGGTGGAGTTGGACTTTCGATTCACAACGTTCGTGCGACGGATTCTTATATTCGTGGCACCAACGGGACTTCGAACGGAATTGTTCCAATGTTGAAAGTTTTCAACGATACGGCTCGTTATGTGGATCAAGGCGGTGGAAAACGCAAAGGAAGTTTTGCGATTTACATCGAAACTTGGCACGCCGATATTTTTGACTTCTTGGATTTGAAAAAGAATACCGGAAAAGAAGAAATGCGCGCCAGAGATTTATTTTTTGCGATGTGGACATCGGATTTGTTTATGAAACGTGTGCAGGAAGACAGTTATTGGACATTGATGTGTCCTAACGAATGTCCAGGTTTGTACGACGTTTACGGCGAAGAATTTGAAACGATGTACATTGATTACGAAACTCGTGGAAAAGGCAGAAAAACCATCAAAGCTCGCGAATTGTGGGAGAAAATTTTGGAATCCCAGATCGAGACCGGAACGCCCTATATGTTGTACAAAGATGCAGCGAACAGAAAATCGAACCAGAAAAATCTTGGCACCATTCGTTCATCGAATTTGTGTACTGAAATTATGGAATTTACTTCCAAAGACGAAATTGCAGTTTGTAATCTAGCGTCTATTTCGTTGCCAATGTTTGTGGAGAACGGAAAATTTGACCACAAATTATTGTACAACGTGACCAAACGAGTTACGAGAAACTTGAACAAAGTAATCGACAGGAATTATTATCCGGTGGTAGAAGCCCAAAATTCAAATATGCGTCATCGTCCTGTGGGTCTTGGAGTTCAAGGTCTTGCTGATGCTTTTATCCTATTGCGTTTGCCTTTTACCAGCGATGAAGCCAAGAAATTAAATCAAGAAATTTTTGAAACATTATACTTTGCAGCCGTAACTTCTTCGATGGAAATGGCAAAAGAGGAAGGGCCTTATTCCACTTTTAAAGGTTCGCCAATTTCGCAAGGAGAATTCCAACACAATCTTTGGGGATTGAAAGATGAAGAACTTTCCGGTCGTTGGGATTGGGGTTCATTGAGGAAAGAAGTGATGGAACACGGTGTGAGAAATTCACTTTTGGTGGCGCCAATGCCAACTGCCTCGACTTCACAAATCCTTGGGAACAACGAAGCTTTCGAACCATACACTTCAAATATTTATACAAGACGTGTGCTTTCGGGCGAATTTATCGTGGTAAACAAACATTTACTCGAAGATTTAGTGAAATTGGGTTTATGGAACGAAGATTTAAAACAAGATTTGATGAGAAAGAACGGTTCAGTTCAGGATCTTAATATTCCGCAGGATTTGAAGGAATTGTACAAAACCGTTTGGGAAATGTCAATGAAAGACATTATCGATATGTCCCGTCAAAGAGGTTATTTTGTAGATCAATCACAATCCTTGAACTTGTTTATGCAAGATGCCAATTATTCGAAATTAACATCGATGCACTTCTATGCTTGGCAATCTGGATTGAAAACCGGAATGTATTATTTGAGAACAAAATCAGCGGTCGACGCGATTAAATTTACCTTGAACAACGACAAAAAAGCAGAACCAATTCCTGTTGCAGTTGAAGTCCAAACGCAAGAAATGACCGCCGAAGAATACAGAGCAATGATTGAATTGGCAAAAAATGCCGGTCCGGAAGATTGCGAAATGTGTGGAAGTTAATTAGATATATGAAGTACGATAGAAACCCTTGCAGCAATGTTAGGGTTTTTTTGTTTTTAAATGAATAACCCCGAAGCTCTGCTTCGGGGAATTCTTTTGAGTAAAAAGTCAAACCTCTATATTTTTAAACTTACACACTTTTTAGGATAGTGTCGGTTTAAATATTCCAGCCTCCATTTATTCGTTTAAATGCTTATCCTCAAATTTTTCGTGTTTGATTATTTTGGCATTTACCATGAAATGAACATATTCGGCAATATTTGTGCAATGTTTGGCTATGCGTTCTAAGTGTTTCAATACAATAACAAGATTTGTTCCTGACACAACGGTTTTAGAATGCAACCTCATCTCTGCAATAATATCAAGTACAGTTGCATCACTTTTGATTTGAATTTTATTATTTAAAATAAAAATTTCTTCAATTATCTTTTCATCACGCGTCAAGAAACTTTCATTAGTTTTCATTAAAATAATCTCAATATTTTTAGCCAATTCGGCTATTTCAAACTTGGCAATTAAATCGTGCTTGTCTTTAATGCTTTTAGACCTTTTTATAACGCTAACGGCCAAATCACCAATTCGTTCTATCTCATTACTAATTTGCAAAGACGCCATAATAAAACGTAAGTCTGATGCGACAGGCTGGTATAAGGCAAAAATACTTTGACAAATTTCGTCGATTTTTACGTCTAATTTATCAATTTTGATTTCTGTTTTCTTTACTTCTTTCCCTTCAATAGGTTCCGAAAGAAGTGCTTTAACTGATTCGCTAACTTGGATTTCAGCCAAACTGCCAATTTTTATGATTACATTTTTTAATTTTTCTAATTCTATTTCAAAGTGTGTTGTCATATTTTTTCTATTTAAATATTTAAAATTGAATAATTAAAAGATTGAACAATTAAAATAGGATTTGATCAAATCATCCCTATTCAACCTTTTGTATCCGAATCTAGCCGTGATGCAATTTTCGGTTTATTTTTGTTCCCGTTTTGTAAATATAGTATTTGTTTTGCCAATTTCTATTAGTTTGCCAAAAATAAAAGAAGGCTGTATAATCACTTGTTCTTGCGGCTTGTTGCCTATTATGCGAAACAATAATTGTGGCATATTGTTCTTTTGGTTAGATCCTGGCCTAATTC
Source organism: Flavobacterium sp. UBA5153 (assembly GCA_002413745.1). Classification (GTDB taxonomy): domain Bacteria; phylum Bacteroidota; class Bacteroidia; order Flavobacteriales; family Flavobacteriaceae; genus Flavobacterium. The sequence goes on from DHXP01000003.1 coordinate 115,781, forward strand.
TTCCTTTTCTTTTTCCATCTCATTCGAGTAGAACAAAGTTTGAAAGAGATTTGTCTTGAAATACCAAACGATGGCACAACAGTTATCAATGTTCCAATATCGAATATTACTTTTTTAACCTACAAACAATTGCCCCCCTTATAAACAATATAAAAAATCAGGTTGTCATAATTTAGTTAAAACTAAAGTGACAACCTGATTTAACAGTTTAAAAAATAGTAGCTATTTTTAGAAACCCTAAAACTATTATAAATTAAATTCTGCGTTTATGAAGATTTTTGATTGATCAGTCAAAGCAGCTTGAGCAAAATTATAACCTTGATAATTAAGAGCCAATTTCAATCCTTTTACCGGAGCATATTGCAAACCTGCAATGATTAAATTACCGTCTTTAGCTGAATTCCAAGCTGTTGCAGCACCTGCTAAAGTATTTGATTTCATTTGATCAAAACGAGCCAACACTTCAAATTTCTTGTTTATTACATAAGTAGAATAGAATGAAACTCCATTTAATTTATGATCAACCGATGGAGTTGCATAAGCTGTTCCATTATTTAATTTATTGTATTCTGCACCAATTCTAAAATCAGCTGCTTTATAACCTGCAAATAATGCCATACTTGTAATCGCTTTTGAACCAGTTGTAGGTTGGTTATCAAAATATATTTTGGTGATTAATCCTTTTATAGGAGTAAAAACTAAACTACCACCAATTTTTTGATTACCATTAGTATCTTGAACGCTTTTGTAACCTTCACCATTAACTATAAGGAAGTTAAATTTTAAAGTTTTGGCAAGACTGAATTCAGCGTTAATACCTAAATCAGCACTACTTCCTAAACCATTTTGGTCATCAAATGTTTTGTATAAATAACGGTAACCCCAAAAATCTTCTTGATCGTTAAATTGTTTTAAACCAATCATACCCATACTTAATTTTACACCAGAAGCTACTTTCCAATCCAATTGTGCTGCTTTTAAATAAGCTGTATAAGCACCAGTTCCAGCTGTATTATTTCCTACATCAAAAGTAACTTTAGCTGAAATTTTGTCGTTAAAATTATAATTATATCCAAAATAAGCTCGATCTAGTGCAAAAGCACTTTTTTTAGTGACATTAGGAGTGAAATCATAATTGTAATTCCAGAATACTTTAAAAAGCGGAGAACCACTAGGTACAAAATCTTTATTAGCTGTTTGAGCCATCATAGACAATGATGCAATAAAGAGGATACTTAAAAATAAGAATTGTTTTTTCATGTTGTTTATTTTATAAATTTTATTGGTGCAAAGATGAAACAGCCATGTTAACCTAACGTTAAGAAGATATTATCTTGTCAAGAAATAATTGTTACTCCAATGTTATTATGTAAAGTCTCTTATTTAGGTTTTAAACTCAGGAGCTACATTAACAAACAACGTTCAAGGATTTATAAGGTATGATGTTTTTTTGCCTTTTCCATAGTAAAAGAAAACTCGGAACCAATCCCAAACTCACTCTCTACATATATCTTTTCCTCGTGGGCTTCGATAATATGTTTTACAATAGCCAGTCCTAATCCTGAACCCCCTTCAGCTCTGGAACCACTTTTGTTTACCCGGTAAAACCGTTCAAAAAGCCTCGGGATGTTTTGTTTTTCTATGCCTTCGCCATTATCGCTTATTCGAACCAAAACTTTTTTGTCTGTCAAATTAACAACCCCAACTTCCGTCAGGCCTCCTTCTTTGCCATATTTTATAGAGTTTACAATCAAATTCTCAATTACTTGTTGGATTTTATCTTTATCGGCTTTTACAAAAATGGGCTGAATATGATAATTCTCGAATGCCAGCGTTATTTTCTTTTTATCAGCTTTCATTTCTAATAAATCAAAAACATTCTGAATTAATTCCACAATGTCAAATTCAGAAAAATCCAGATTCAAATCCCCCACTTCAAGTTTGGTAATCATATCTAAATCTTCTACAATGTAGATTAATCGTTCCACTCCTTTTTCGGCACGTTTCAAGTATTTTTTTCGAACGTTTTTATCGTCCATGGCTCCATCCAGAAGTGTAGACAAATAGCCTTGCACGGTAAATAAGGGCGTTTTTAATTCATGGGAAACGTTACCTAAAAATTCTCTTCGGTATTCTTCCCGAACTTTCAGCATTTCGATTTCCAGTTTTTTGTCGGTGGCAAACTTTTTTACTTCTCGGGTCAACGCTTCCATATCGGTTGTTATGGGCTGATTTATAAAAGTACTGGATTCGAGTAACGATATATCGTCATAGATTTTTTTTACACGCCTATAAATAAAACGTTCCACCCGATATTGTAAAACTATGAATGAAAAAATGTAAATTATAAGAATAAAGACAATCCCAAATAATAATAAACTCTGTGGCGTAAACTTGAAAATCATGGCCGCCAGCATCATTACAAATACCGTAGCAAAAACACTGATGTATAAAGCTGATTTTACGGCAAACTTATAGGTTTTTTTAAAACTAATTTTCATCTGTTTTTATTATGGATTCTTTATTGTAAAAAGACAGAATAAATGGCATCCCCTTTCTAAAATTAAAAATTTAAGCGAGTAACTTTTAAACTTCAAATTTATATCCTACTCCTTTTATAGTTTTAAAAAAATCTTCGCCGATTTTTTCTCTTAATTTCCTAATATGAACATCAATCGTTCTTCCGCCAACAATGACTTCATTGCCCCAGACTTTATCTAAAATTTCATCGCGTTTGAATACTTTTCCGGGTTTTGAAGCCAATAAGTAGAATAATTCAAATTCTTTTCGGGGTAATGCTATTACGATGTTGTCTTTTATTATTTTATATTCTTCTCTATTTATTTCGATTCCGCCCACATTTAGGGTTTCGCTATTTTTTTCTTGTTCTTTCAATCTTCGTAACAATGCCTTTACTTTACTAACCAATAATTTTGGTTTTATTGGTTTTGTAATATAGTCATCGGCACCGGCGTCAAAACCGGCCACTTGCGAATAATCTTCGCTTCTTGCGGTCAAAAAAGTAATGATAACATTATTCAATTCCGGAATTTTTCTAATATTTTCACAAGCTTCCATTCCATCCATTTCAGGCATCATTACATCCATGATGATTAGATCTGGCAATTCTTTTTTGGCTTTTATTATCGCTTCTTTCCCGTTTGCCGCCGTAACAATTTGATACCCTTCTTGCGCAAGGTTATACCCAACAATTTCCAAGATATCCGGCTCATCATCAACCAATAAAATTTTTGTATTTCTTTTTTTCATTTTAGAAAATTAAGTATTTGCGATTGTAAATATAAATATAAAACAATCCAGTGACAAGTCTTCGCCGAAATTAATAAGTTAACTATTTAGTAATGCGTTAAAAACAAATTGGTAACATTGCCGTGGTTTAAATCCTGTTTTTATTAAAAAAAAGTAATTTTTTTATCAATATCACCCTCTTTTTCCGTTGTTTATTTGATTTAAAAAACGATATGATTTTATTCCGAAATTTCGGAATAAAATTGTTTTATGGGAGTCTAAATTTATCTCTGTTTTTAGTTAATTTTTTGATAAATAACCTACTGTAACGCATTTTTACATCTTTTGGTATATCAATTGAAATGTTTTTTCATATCTTTACTACTCCAAATCGAAACTGATGGCAAAAAACTACTTTTATATTACTATTTTATTGGGTTTTTTCTTTACTGTGAGCGTCTCGTCCCAAGAGATAAAGCAACAAACAAAACTCCAAGAAACCGCTACTATTGAGGGGCTAAGCTTGTATCCAAACCCTGTGAGTAATGGCAGAGTGTACATTACTTCAAAAAATGACTTAGATAAAGAAATAATTGTCTTTGATGTTTTAGGGAAAAAAGTGCTTCAAACCATGCTTAGTTCAAAAGAATTGAATATTTCAAACCTTATTTCCGGCGTATATATCATAAAAATTAACGAAAATGACGCATCGGCCACCAGAAAACTAATTGTAAGATAACAAACCCTTCATGTAAATAACTCGAAAGCTCCAATTGATGTTGGGGCTTTTTTTATTTTAAACCCGTTTAGTCCCGAAGTCTTGGGATAAACGCTGAAAGGGTTGCTAAATATTTATACCTTTGTAAAAAATAATTCTTGATTACAGCTCCTGACATATTTACCATTTCAAGCCAAAAGCAATTTGAAAAAACAGCCCTTAAAGTGTTTCGTTTTCAATATGAAAACAACCTAGTGTATCAGGAATTTTGTGATTTTTTGAAAATTGAGGTTCAAAAAGTAAAATCATTGCAACAAATCCCTTTTCTTCCCATACAGTTTTTCAAAAGCCATAAGGTGGTTTCCAACGAAAACGCCGTACAAGAAACCTTTACCAGCAGCGGCACAACCGGGACAAACACTAGCAAACACTTTGTAACTGACGTTTCTTTATATGAAGAAAGTTATCGAAAAGGGTTCTCTCAATTCTATGGTAATATCGAGGATTATGTAGTTTTGGCTTTACTTCCTTCCTATTTGGAACGCGAAGGTTCGTCATTGATTTATATGGTCGAAGACTTGATAAAAATGACCCACAATCCCGAAAGCGGTTTTTACCTCCACAATCACGAGGAACTAATCGAGAAATTAATACGATTGGACAATGCGGGACAAAACGTGATTTTGATTGGGGTTACGTATGCTTTATTGGATTTAATTGAAACCAAAAAATTCCAATTGCAAAACACCATTATTATGGAAACCGGCGGAATGAAAGGCAAACGAAAAGAAATGATTCGGGAAGAACTGCACGAACAATTATGTGAAGGTTTTGGCGTTTCGTCAATTCATTCTGAATACGGAATGACCGAATTGCTGTCGCAAGCTTATTCTCTGGGAAATGGCGTGTTTGAATGCCCTTCTTGGATGCAAATCCTCATTCGCGACACCGAAGACGCTTTGACTTATGTCGATGCTGAAAAAACGGGCGGAATCAACGTAATTGACTTGGCCAACATCAATTCCTGTTCCTTTATTGCCACACAGGATTTGGGCAAAAAAAATCCCAACACCACTTTCGAAGTATTGGGACGTTTTGACAATAGTGATATTCGCGGTTGTAATTTGATGGTTATTTGAAAAAATTGTGAATTATAAGTTCTCCAACTCTAATCACAAAATAATTTTTCATTCATAAATGTCTTTTCGATGACCTAAATCTATAACGTCAATCAGAAGAATATCATCAAAAACATCATAAATAATTCTGTAATCTCCAACACGAATTCTGAAACCATTTCTGCCTTTCAATTTTTTATATCCTTGAGGTTTTGGATTTTCTGCTAAATTTTGAATTGCCACAATTATAGGTTCAGCAATCTTATCAGATAGTTTGTCTAAATGTTTCACAGCCTTTTTAGTTAAACTAACTTTATAATTAGGCATTCTTTTCTTCTCTTGATTTCACGTAATCATCGAATGAAATACGTGTGCCATCATCATTTTTTTTTGCTTCGTCATACAGTCGGATGTCTTCTAATTCTTCTAAATCACGCATCAATTTTTCATATTCTTTTATCGAAATTAAAACTGCCGTTTTTTTTCCTTTTTTATCTGTCAAAAATTGAGTTTCCATAGCTTTCAGTAATTTAGAGTAAAGTTATAAAATTATTTAACCCGAATCACAAAATAATTTTTCTTTCCGCTTTGCAACAATACAAACTGATTATTGATTAAATCTTTGGCTGAAAGCACAAAATCTTCGGTTACTTTTTCCTTGTTTACCGAAATAGAATTGGCGGTCAAAGCGCGTCTTGCTTCACCGTTCGATTTTAAAAATCCTGTTTTTTCGTTTAAAACATCAACAATGTTTATTCCGGCTTCAATTTCATTTCTTGAAATTTCCGCCTGCGGAACACCGTCAAAAACATCCAAAAAAGTCGCTTCATCCAATTGTTTCAAATCATCCGAAGTAGAATTCCCAAACAAAATATTAGATGCCTTTATAGCATTTTCTAAATCTTCCTTAGAATGAACCATTACCGTAATTTCTTCCGCCAAACGTTTTTGTAATAAACGTAAATGTGGTGCTTCTCTATGCTTTCCGGTTAGAATCTCAATTGCTGAATTTGATAAAAAAGTGAAAATCTTAATATATTTTTCGGCGTCAACATCCGAGGTGTTTAACCAATATTGATAAAATTTATAAGGAGAAGTTCTAGCTGAATCCAACCAAATATTTCCACCTTCTGATTTTCCAAATTTTGTTCCATCCGCTTTTGTAATCAACGGGCAAGTCAAAGCATACGCTTTTCCACCCGCTATTCTACGCACTAATTCGGTTCCTGTGGTAATATTTCCCCACTGGTCACTTCCTCCCATTTGTAACGTACAATCTTTGTTTTTGTACAAATGTAAAAAGTCATACCCCTGAACCAATTGATAGGTAAACTCTGTAAATGACATTCCTTCAGAAGCCTCAGAAGACAAACGTTTCTTGACTGAGTCTTTCGACATCATATAATTTACCGTAATGTGTTTTCCAATATCCCGAATGAAATCCAGAAAAGAAAAATTCTTCATCCAATCGTAATTATTCACCAACTCCGCCGCATTAGCTGCATTGGAAGTAAAATCCAGAAAACGAGCCAATTGCCCTTTTATAGCTTCCTGATTGTGACGCAATGTGGCTTCATCAAGCAAGTTTCTCTCATTCGATTTTCCCGATGGATCACCTATCATTCCTGTTGCACCACCCACTAATGCAAGCGGTTTGTGTCCAGACAATTGAAAATGTTTCAATAACATCACACCCACTAAATGGCCAATATGCAATGAATCGGCAGTTGGGTCAATTCCCACATATGCCACATGCATTTGTTCCATCAGATGTTCTTCTGTGCCCGGCATAACATCGTGAAGCATTCCTCTCCAAGTCACTTCTTCAATAAAATTCTTCATCTTTTTAACAATTTCGACAAAGATAACAATTCAAAAAGCAATGACAATAGTAATAGCAATTTCAATGGCATTAAAAAATGCAATTTTATTGACAAAATATTCAATAAAAAACTTTGCGCCCTTGCGACTTCACGGCAAAATAGTATATTTACAAAATGGTTTTAGTCACAGGAGGAACGGGATTGGTTGGTACACATTTATTGCTTCATTTAATTGAAAATGGAGAAAACGTTCGTGCCATTTATCGAAATGCCGAAACAATCAAGAAAACAAAATCTCTATTTTTACTTTACAAAAAAGAATCTCTATTTGAAAAAATTGAATGGGTAAAAGCTAACATTACCGATGTGCCCTCCTTGGAAAGTACTTTCGAAAACATTGATTATGTGTATCATTGTGCCGCCCTGATTTCGTTTGATCCTAAAGACGAAGATTTACTTAGAAAAACCAATATCGAAGGCACGGCAAATATTGTCAATTTTTGCATTGCCAACGCCGTAAAAAAGCTGTGTTTTGTTAGTTCTATCGCTGCTCTTGGTGATTTGGCAGCATACGAAAAAATCATTACCGAAGAAACGGAATGGAATCCTGAAAAGCCTCATAGCGATTATGCCATTTCTAAATATGGTGCCGAAATGGAAATTTGGCGCGGACAACAAGAAGGTCTAAATGCAGTAATTGTAAATCCTGGAGTTATAATTGGCCCTGGTTTTCAAGAACAAGGAAGCGGAAAACTTTTCAAGAATGTGCAAAATGGATTGCCGTTTTACACCAAAGGCCGTACGGGATTTGTTGCGGTTACGGATGTCGTTAAAATTATGTCCGAGTTGATGAAAAACGAAACAGAAAATGAGCGATATACCCTAATTGCACAAAACATTGTTTTCAGGGACTTTTTCAACACTATTGCTAAAGCCTCCAAAACAAAAAAACCTTCGATCTATTTAAGCCCTTTAATGATGGAGATTTTGTGGAGAATTGACTGGCTTTTTTCAACTATTTTTGGACAAAAAAGGCATTTGGATCGTGCTACCGCCAAAGCTTCTTTTTCTAAAAATCTGTATTCCAATGAAAAAATCAAAAGCACTTTAGACATTGAATTTATAGATATTCATCAGTATATAAAAGAAATTTCAAGTTTATAAACTCAGGTTTCTTTCTTTGATTCTTTTTATTGAATCTGCATCTCTCGTAATTTTCAGCTCTTGTTTTGCCTTTTTTATTGAATCAGCTTCTTTTTTGGCTTTTAATTTCCCTTCTGCTATTTTTCGTGCCTTGCTTTTCTTGCTTTCAATCTTAACCAGGGATTCCACCAAAGATTTTCTCTTGTCTAATCGTGATTTAACCTGATCATACATTAATTTATACTCCTTGTAATCAGAGGCATAATAGGCATTGCTTTGAACAAATTGAATACTGTCAATTTTATACTTTTTATAAATATATTCGGTTGGATTTATTTTACGGGTCTCCAAAGAATTCGGATTTTGATTTCTTATGGCTTCCAAAATGGATAAATCATACATCACATTTACCATTTTCTCCTTTTCGATAAGATTATTTGGTTTTTTGATAATCTCATTTTTACAACTAAATAGAATTGTTAAAAGGACTAAAAATGGAATTATTTTTTTCATCTTTATTGCATTATTTATCTATCAAACAACAATCGTTTTCCGGCACGAATATCTTTTACTTTAAAGGCAGAATAAACCAATTGTCCATTTACAAAGGTATGGGTAATTCTAGATTTAAAAGTAAATCCCTCAAACGGCGACCATCCACATTTAGAGATGATATTCTCTTTATTTACATTCCATGGCATTCCAGGATTTACAATAACCAAATCAGCATAATATCCTTTTTTGATAAAACCACGCTTTTCAATTTTGAAAATCTTGGCTGGATTATGGCACATTTTTTCCACGATTTTTTCAATGCTAATTTTGCCTTGATGGTAGGCCTCAAACATTGCCACTACAGCATGCTGCACTAATGGTCCACCAGAAGGTGCTTTTAAATAGGATTGTTTTTTTTCTTCTAGGGTGTGTGGTGCGTGGTCTGTGGCAATAACGTCAATTCTACCATCAAGCAGGGCTTCCCATAAAACTTTTCGATCATTGGCTGTTTTTACGGCAGGATTCCACTTTATCAAATTGCCTTTGGTTTTATAATCCTCATTGGTAAACCACAAATGATGGATACAAACTTCGGCTGTGATTTTCTTGTCTTCCAATGGGATTTTATTGGTAAATAAATCCATTTCCTTGGCGGTCGAAAGATGAAAAATATGCAATCGTGCACCCGTTTTTTTGGCCAAAGCAACGGCTTTTGAAGAGGAAATATAACAAGCCTCCTCGCTACGAATAAGATGATGCACCGTTACCGGAACATCCTCGCCAAATTCCGCTTTGTATTTTGCCAAGTTTTTTTGGATTGTGGCTTCATCTTCACAATGTACCGCAATAAGCATCGGCGTGCTTGAAAATATTTTTTCTAAAACGGCTTCATTATCGACCAACATATTTCCTGTTGATGAACCTAAAAATATTTTTATTCCCGCAACATTCCTAGGGTTTGTTTTTAGAACTTCGTCTAAATTATCATTAGTTGCACCCATCATAAACGAATAATTCGCATAGGACTTCTCGGAAGCCAATTGGTATTTTTGCTCCAAAATTTCCTGCGTTACCGCATTGGGTATCGTGTTGGGCTGCTCTATATAAGAAGTGATTCCTCCGGCAACTGCCGCCTTGGATTCTGATTCTATGTCCCCTTTATAAGTAAGTCCAGGTTCCCTAAAATGTACCTGGTCGTCAATGGCACCCGGAATCAAATAATTCCCTTCGGCATCAATAATCTTGCATTCGGATGATTTAGGACTTATGCTTTCAGAAATTTCAACGATTAAGTCGTTCTCAATTAACACATCGCCTTCAAAAATCTTTCCTTCATTTACAATTTTGGCATTCTTGATTAAAACCCTGTTCATTGTGTTTTTTCTTATAAGATGTTGACTAATTTTTTTAACCGGAGAGATATAACTCCCAGAACAGCTTCTTTAAAAATGGCACTGCTCATTTTAGACTGTCCTTTTGTTCTGTCCGTAAAAATAATGGGAACTTCGACAATTTCAAAATTCTTGCAAAATGTTCTGTATTTCATTTCAATTTGAAAGGCATAGCCCACAAATTTTATTTTATCTAAATTGATTCCTTCAAGCACTTGTCTTTTATAACAAATAAAACCCGCCGTGGCATCATGTATTTTCATTCCTGTAATGAACTGCACGTAAACCGATGCAAAATAAGACATCAACACCCGACTTAAAGGCCAGTTTACAACATTTACACCTGTCACATAACGAGAACCAATAGCTAAATCAGCGCCACCAAAATGACAGGCATCATACAATTTTTCCAAATCATTTGGATTGTGCGAAAAATCGGCATCCATCTCGAAAACAAATTCATACTTGCGCTCCAAAGCCCACTTAAAACCGTGCACATAGGCTGTTCCAAGGCCTAGTTTTCCTGCTCTTTTTTCTAAAAACAATCTCCCCTCAAATTCCGATTGAAGCATAATTACTTTTTCTGCGGTATGATCTGGCGAATTGTCGTCAATGACAAGAACGTGAAAAGGTTTATGTTGGGAAAGCACTGATCTAATGATGCTTTCGATGTTTTCAATTTCGTTATAGGTAGGAATTATAACAATACAATCGTTCATATTTTGAGTAATTTCAACGCAAAAGTAAACTTTTTATGCCATTTGATTCATAATAAAATTATAATAAAAAGAATGAAATAAAAAATCAGTAATTTTGCATCGCTATGATTGAAAATATACTTCATCCAAGAATAATCGAAAATAAAGATTGGGCAACGGTCTTATTTACAATGGCATTTGCCACAATCGCTATAACCAAATCGGTTTTTGAGAACCGATTTTCAGACTTTGCAAAATTAATTTATTCGGACAAATACACAAAAGTATATAGAGACGGCAGTCACCTTAAAAGTGGCTTTACCATTTCATTGTTTTTTGTTCAAGTGATTTCTTTCGCCTTCTTCATCCAACTTTCGATGGGTTATTTTGGTTATGCTTCAAAAACAGATTGGATTCTCTATATTCAAATAATTACTTTCCTTGTTTTTTTTATTTTATCCAAGTATTTAATCGAGAAAATTATTGCCACTGCATTCAATATTGATGAATTTATTGACCAATTCAACCTGCAAAAAGTTACTTATAGAACTTATATTGGATTATTTATACTGCCAATTAACGTTATTCTATTCTATTATGACACAATATCAAAAAATATTCTGATATTACTTATAGCTATCGTTCTAACAATAAACCTATTAACTTATTTTGTATCAATAAAAAGTTATCAAAATTCAATATTCGACAAGTTGTTTTATTTTATTTTATATCTTTGCGCTCTTGAAATAGCACCGTATTATTTTATGTATTATTGGTTTACAAAAGGCGTTACTTAGAAAATATTAAATATGAAAGTGAAAACAATTTTGGTGTCACAGCCAGAGCCTAAAGTGGAAAATTCTCCTTACTTTGAGCTCCAACAAAAGCATAAAGTAAAAATTGATTTCAGATGTTTTATCCACGTAGAAGGTGTTAGCGCAAAAGAAATCAGACTTCAAAAAATTGATCTTAATAATTTTACCGCAATTATATTAACGAGTAAAAACTCTGTGGATCACTTTTTTAGGGTTGCAGATGAAATGCGTTACAAAGTTCCTGAAGGGTTAAAATATTTCTGTCAATCTGAAGCAGTTGCATTCTACCTACAAAAATACGTGGTATACCGTAAACGTAAAATTTACGTTGGCCCAAAAGATTTTGCCGATTTATCGCCATTGATAAAAAAATACAAAGACGAAAAATTCTTGTTGCCCGCTTCAGACCAATTGAATGCAGACGCACCAATAACCCTCAATAACCTAAAAGTAGATTGGACACAAGCTGTCTTTTATAGAACGGTTATGAGCGATTTGTCTGATTTAGCCGATGTGTATTATGATGTTTTAGCTTTCTTTAGCCCAACTGGAATAAAATCATTATTTATGAATTTTCCGGATTTCAAACAAAACAACACCCGAATTGCCGTTTTTGGAAGTTCAACCCAAAAAGAGGCATTAGATAGTGGTTTAAGAATTGATATTCTTGCCCCAACTCCCGAAACACCATCGATGTCAATGGCATTGGAAAAATATATCAATGACGTGAATAAAGCAAAATAAACACTCATTCAAGTTCCTTTTCGAAATAAAAATTACAAAAAAACCGCGAAATCGCGGTTTTTTTTATGTCCCAATCTTTAAATAAATTCTTACCCTTTTTTTTATTATTTGTTTTTTGCCTAAATTTGATTTTCAATTTAAACTAAATCCTAAACTTTAGTTTCAAATAGCAACTTATGAAAATCAACTCTCTCATTGTAGAAATAGACGGAATCGACAAAGAAATTTTACGTTTCCTGATGGAAGATGCCCGAAAACCAATCCTTCAAATTGCCAATAAACCACTATGGACTTAAAGTCCATAGTTTCGGTTTAGCAGACTGAAAGTCTGCACGGCTGAAAAACATAAAAAAATTAAACCGCAAATTCGCAAATTTAAGTGAACCCATAAAAGTAAAAAAAATAATTTGCGAATTTGCGGTAAATGTTTTTAGAACCTGAAAGGTAGATGCACTAAAGTGCATAGTTTTAACTATCTCTGTGACCAAAAAAATAGGAATTTCCGGAGCCGCCATCCATCAACGGCTTCGAAAACTGGAACAATCGGGTGTGATATCAGGTTCTAAATTAGTGGTAAACCATAAAGTTTTGGGCTATAATACGATGGCGTTTGTTGGGGTTTATCTGGACAAAGCGGCACGAAATGCGGAAGCCGTAAAAGATCTTAGAAAAATTCCAGAAGTCTTGGAATGCCATTACACCACGGGAAACTGGTCCATTTTGATAAAAATTATTTGTCGTGACAACGAGCATTTGATGCATTTGTTGAATACCCGAATTCAGGCCATCGAAGGCGTTTCAAGAACAGAAACTTTCATTTCCTTGGATCAACAAATCGACAGACAGATTCAACTGTAGCTTTTAGAATAAATAAAAAATCCGCCTCAATAAAATCGAGACGGATTGTGTTTTTTAAATATCCTGTATTTACCTTCTGTTGAAAATCGAAATGTAATACATCAAGGATGCAATCGATCCTAAAGCGGCAACAACATAGGTTCTCGCGGCCCATTTTAGTGCATCTTTTGCCCCAGTTTGTTCCTCTTGTGAAAGCATATTTTTATTTTCTAACCAAGCCAGAGCCCGATTACTCGCATCATATTCCACCGGCAAAGTAACAATCGAAAACAAAGTGGTAGCGGCAAAAATCACGATTCCCACCAATAAAAGTTGAGGAAAAGTTCGCATCATCAAAATTCCTCCAATCAAAATCCACTGCATATAAGTCGATGCAACATTGACAACCGGAACCAAACTGGGACGCATTGTCAACCAACTGTAAGCCGTTGCGTGTTGTACGGCGTGACCACATTCGTGGGCAGCAACTGCAGCCGCAGCCGCATTTCGTTGGTTAAAAACTGCTTCGCTCAAGTTGACTGTTTTGTCAACTGGATTATAATGATCCGTTAATTGTCCTGCTACCGAAATCACTTTTACATCGCGAATTCCGTGATCAGCGAGCATTTTTTCGGCGATTTCCTGTCCGGACATTCCGTTTTGCAATTGCAATTTGGAGTATTTTTCAAACTTGTTTTTCAATTGGTTGCTTATCAACCAGCTTACGAGCATAATTGCTCCCGCCAAAACTAAATAACTCATTCCCATAATTTCTATTTTAGGATATTAATTTAGAACATTATATCAAATTTAAAGCCAAATTTTTGAATGCCAATTTGACATTATGTGTTTTTGTAGAGACGCACTGCAGTGCGTCTCTACGGTGCGTCTCTACCCCACCAAATTTATCACCTTACCCGGAACAATGATTATCTTGTTTGGAATTTTCCCGTCCAATTGTTTCAAGGTTCTTTCGTCCTTCATAATGATTTCCTCGATTTGTTCCTTGGATAAATCCAAAGGCAATTCTATGGTGAAACGCATTTTCCCGTTGAAAGAAACTGGATATTCCTTGCTGCTTTCCACCAAATGTTTTTCGTCCAATATTGGAAAATCCACCGTAGAAATTGAACCTGAATTTCCTAATTGACTCCACAATTCCTCGGCAATATGCGGCGCATAAGACGAAATCAATATGGTCAATGGTTCCAGAATCGCACGTTCGTGACAATTTTGGGTCGACAATTCATTCACGCAAATCATAAACTGCGAAACCGAAGTGTTGAAAGAGAAATTCTCGATATCTTCTGCTACTTTTTTGATGGTTTTATGCAATGATTTTAAGTTGTCTTTTGTTGGTTCGTCGTTGGTTACAATTAAACCATTGTCATCAAAATACAAACGCCATAATTTTTTAAGGAAACCAAAAACTCCCGAAATTCCTGCCGTATTCCAAGGTTTCGCCTGTTCCAATGGCCCTAAGAACATTTCGTACAAACGCAACGTATCTGCACCGTATTCGTTACAGATGTCATCCGGCGTTACCACATTGTATTTGGATTTAGACATTTTTTCGATTTCACGACCTACGATGTATTTTCCGTTTTCTTCGGTGATGAATTCTGCATCAGCATAATCTTCTCTCCAGTTTTTGAATTTTTCAACATCTAATTCATCTGAAGAATTCACCATTGAAACGTCAACGTGAATTGGAGAAATAACATAACTTGTCACATATTTACCATCATCTTCAAAATACTTTTCATCTTCTACTTTTGTAGAATTTTTAAAAGCCAGATTCTTTATCTTATTAAAATCTTTTACTACATCTAACGGAAATTCCTTATCATCAATTCCTTTGCTTTTCAAATACTTTTTAAAATCCGAAATATTATTACTCAAAAAAATTGATTGATTTAACTTTATATCTTTAACATGTTTCCCAATGCTACCTTTTTTAATTCCACTTTTATCAGCTTCAATTATCTCAAATTCGTTTATAAAAATTTCATCAATTCTATACACAAACGCACTCATTCCCAAAATCATTCCCTGATTAATCAGTTTTTTGAATGGTTCTTCGGTTGGGGCAAAACCTTTGTCTTTCAGGAATTTGTTCCAAAAACGAGAATACAATAAATGTCCGGTGGCGTGTTCGCTTCCGCCAATGTATAAATCCACGCTTTCCCAATATTTCAAGGCATCTTTGCCGGCAAATTCGTTTTCGTTGTGCGCATCCATATAACGCATCCAATACCAAGAACTTCCCGCCCAACCCGGCATCGTGTTCAATTCTAATGGAAAAATCGTTTTGTTGTCGACCAAATTCGTTTCGACCACTTTATTGTTTACGCTATCCCAAGCCCAAACCAGAGCATTCCCTAATGGAGGCAATCCGTCTTCGGTTGGCAAGTATTTCTCCACTTCCGGCAACACGATTGGCAAGTGTTTCGCATCAATCATTTGCGGCAAGCCATTCACATAATATACAGGAAACGGTTCGCCCCAATATCTTTGGCGAGAGAAAACCGCATCACGCAAACGGTAATTGATTTTTCCCTTTCCTTGATTTATTTTTTCGAGTTCTGAAATTACTTTTTTGGTTGCTTCTTTATAAGTTAATCCGTTTAGGAAATCAGAATTGGCAATAACAACATTGTCTTTCGAACCGTAAGCTGCTGCCGAAATATCAACATTCGCAAAAATATTCTTGATTTCAGGCATTCCGTTTTGACCTTTGAAGAAATTGGTAAAAGCATAATCTCTTTCGTCGCCACAAGGAACCGCCATAACAGCGCCAGTTCCGTAACCTGCGAGAACATAATCGCCAATCCAAACCGGAATTGGTTCTTTCGTAAACGGGTGTTCGGCATACGCACCGGTAAAAACTCCCGAAATGGTTTTTACATCGGCCATCCGTTCTCTTTCGGAACGTTTTGCCGTTTTTTCGATATAAGCTTCCACATTTTCACGACATTCTTGAGTGGTGATTTCCTGAACCAAAGGATGTTCTGGTGCCAATGTCATAAACGTAACGCCGAAGATGGTGTCGGGACGAGTGGTGAAAACCGCAATCCCTTTAGATTCGGAAGGAGAAACAACGGCGTTGTGCAATTCGTGTTTAATAATATTTAAAACGCTATCAATATTGTTTAGAATTTCTTTAGTATTAAAACGAATTACTTTAAACCCTTTTTCAGCAAGAACTTTTGTACTTGCTGCATCCGTTTTTTGTTGAGTCGTATAAAGAATTCCTCCATCGACTTCAATAATTAGTTTTTTAGGCAGGCATACAAAATCTACAATATAGTCATCAATTAAATGTTGCTGTACAAATTCAGAATCTAATGCTTCCGCTTTTAAATTTAACCATAACATTTTTTCAGCCTCGGTTGGATTATTACGTAATTCCCCAATACTTGCTGTTTCCTCGACTGCGCTCGGGATGACATTAAAAGAAACCATCGCTCCAACCGACTTTCCAATCCAATTTCTTTGGCTTTCCTTGATGCTTTCACTCCAATCGATTTCATTTAATCCTTGCAACAAACGTTCCGCATAAGCAGAAATTCGCATACTCCATTGGGTCATTTTCTTGCGAATCACTGCGAAACCACCACGTTCCGAAACTCCGTTCACGATTTCGTCATTTGCCAAAACCGTTCCCAATCCAGGACACCAGTTCACTTCGGTTTCGGCGAGATAAGTCAATCTGTATTGTAATAGTATTTTTTGTTGGTCTTCTGACGAAAAAGCGTTCCATTCGTTTGACGAAAACGGATTGATATTATCATCGCAAACCGCATTTACGTTTGCATTTCCTTCTTTTTCGAAAAGGGCAATCAAGGTCGAAATAGCTGACGCTTTGTCCGTATTTTTATTGTACCAAGAATTGAATAATTGGATGAAAATCCACTGCGTATGTTTGTAATAATCCGGATTCGAAGTGCGTACTTCGCGGCTCCAATCGAATGAAAACCCAATTTTATCGAGTTGTTTTCTGTAACCGGCAATTATATTTCCTTCTTTGTCAACGCCACCGTCAATATTTACCGAAGTCGTGTCTTCCGGACGTTGACCGGTTTGTATCGCATATTGTTCAGCAGGTAATCCAAAACTGTCATAACCCATTGGATGCAAAACATTAAAACCGCGATGTCTTTTGTATCGGGAATACACATCCGAAGCGATGTAACCCAGCGGATGCCCAACGTGCAACCCCGCTCCTGACGGATAAGGGAACATATCCAAAACATAATATTTTGGTTTTTCTGAATTATTCTGAGCTGCAAAAGTTTGATTTTCGGCCCAATATTTTTGCCATTTGGCTTCTATTTCGTTCGGATTGTATTTCATATTTTTATATAAGCCCTTCAGCATTCAAAACCTGGAAAGGATGTTTAATTTACTAATAAAATTAGGTCGCAAATTTACATTTATTGTACGAAAGTTGAAAGTTTGAGCGTTATTAACTTTAAATAAAGAAATTCTTTGTTATTTTTACCCCATAATTACAGTAAACTATGGCTTCTTCATTTGATAAATTTCAAAAACGCAGGTTAATTTCCTCTTATTTCTCGGTAGTGCTAAGTGTATTCTTGGTGTTATTTCTATTGGGAATATTGGGGTTTTTTATTATAAATTCTAAAAAACTGGCCGACGATTTTAAAGAAAAAATTGCGATGACGGTGTTTTTCAAGAACGATGCCAATGATAGCATTTTGAAGGCTTTTGGAGGAGAACTAAAAACCGCTCCTTTTGCAAAATCGTTTGTGTTTGTTTCCAAAGAAACTGCCGCAAAGCAACATACTGACATTATTGGAGAAGATTTTATGACTTTTCTGGGCACGAATCCTTTGCAAAATTCGTTCGACATCAACCTCAAAGCTGATTATGTAGTTAAAGACAGCATCGTAAAAATCGAAAGCCGTATTCGTAAAAATGCAATGGTTTCGGATATTGTTTATGATAAGCAATTAGTAAATTTAGTAAACGACAACATCAAAAAAGTGAGTATGTGGATTTTGATAATCAGCGGTTTTCTGACGTTTATTGCTGTTTTATTAATCAATAGTTCTTTGCGTTTATCCATTCATTCCAATCGTTTTATTATCAAAACCATGCAAATGGTGGGTGCCACAAAGGCATTTATCAGAAAACCATTTGTGATGCGAAGTATAAAATTAGGCATGATAGGCGCGGGTTTAGCCGTTCTTGCATTGATAGGGGTATTGGCTTACCTTCAGGTTAATTTCCCGGATTTAGGCATTCTTGACAACAAATTACTCGTTGGAATTGTGTTGCTGTTGGTTTTTGGCATTGGAGTATTAATTACTTGGGTGAGCACTTATTTTGCGACACAGCGCTTTTTGAATTTAAGAACAGACGACCTTTATTAATTTACAATATTAGATTTACGCTTTTTTATAAAAAATGATGAAAAAACAAGAACAAAAAAACGAACAAAAACACGAATTTCTCTTTGAGAAAATAAATTACAAAATTCTATTGATTGGTATTGCCGTGATTGCCTTGGGATTTGTTTTAATGTCTGGTGGCGGAAGCGACGATCCAAAGGTGTTTAGCGAAGCCATTTTTAATTTCAGAAGAATTCGCCTGGCCCCAACAACCGTTTTGATAGGTTTTGGAATCACCATTTACGCTATTCTTAAAAATCCAAAAAAAGCATAAATGAATACTTTTCAAACTATTGTTCTTGCCATCATTGAAGGAATTACCGAGTTTTTACCGGTTTCTTCAACAGGCCACATGATTCTTGCCTCTTCTTTTTTTGGCATTGAACATGATGATTTTACCAAACTTTTTACGATTGTGATTCAATTGGGAGCCATACTTTCAGTCGTGGTTTTATATTTCAAACGATTCTTCCAAACTTTCGATTTCTATTTTAAATTATTGGTGGCATTTATCCCTGCCGTGGTTTTTGGTTTACTGTTCAGTAAAAAAATAGATGCTTTATTGGAGAGTCCTTTAACGGTTGCCGTTTCTCTCTTGATTGGTGGAATTATTTTATTAAAAGTTGATGATTGGTTTACCGGTTCTGAGGAAATTCAAACCTCAAACGAAATCAGTTATTTACAAGCTTTTAAAATAGGTTTATTCCAATGTCTGGCAATGGTTCCCGGCGTTTCCCGAAGCGGCGCAAGCATCGTGGGTGGGATGTCGCAGAAATTATCTCGAACAACTGCCGCTGAATTTTCATTCTTCCTGGCAGTGCCAACCATGCTTGGTGCGACAGCGAAGAAATGTTATGATTATTACAAAGATGGACTTGTGCTGTCTCACGACCAAATCAATTTTTTGATTATAGGAAATGTCATTGCCTTTATTGTGGCACTTTTAGCCATTAAATCTTTTATTGATTTTTTGACCAAACACGGTTTCAAAGTATTTGGTTATTACCGGATTGTTGCTGGAATTGCACTATTGGCGATCCACTTTTTCATTCATCCTTTGACAGTAATTTAATGTCAGCCGAAGATTTCCTAAACGGACAAATTTTACTCATCGACAAGCCTTTGCATTGGACGTCTTTTCAGGCAGTGAATAAAATGAAATGGGCTTTGAAAAGCAAGTTGGGTTTAAAGAAAATCAAAATTGGTCATGCGGGAACTCTAGATCCTTTGGCAACCGGATTGTTGCTGGTTTGCACAGGAAAATTCACCAAAAGAATTACTGAACTTCAAGGTCAAGCCAAAGAATACACGGGAACTTTCTACATTGGGGCAACAACGCCATCGTACGATTTAGAAACCGAAATAGACGAAACTTTCGCAACTTCGCATATTGACGAAGGCTTAATTCACGAAACCGTGAAACAATTTTTGGGAGAAATTGACCAAAAACCACCCATTTTTTCAGCCATAAAAAAAGACGGAATCCGCCTTTATGAACACGCTCGTGCTGGAGAAACTGTAGAAATAGCAACTAGAAAAACAACAATCCACGAATTCGAAATCACGCGAATCGCACTTCCCGAAATCGATTTTAGAGTCGTTTGCAGCAAGGGAACTTATATTCGCTCCTTGGCTTTTGATTTTGGAAAAGCTATGGATTCGGGCTCACACTTGACGGCGTTGCGAAGAACAAAAATTGGCGATTACGATGTGAAAGGAGCCATGGATGTGACTTTATTCGAACAAAGTCTAGTGCCTCAATTATAAGCAAAAAGCAAAAACACATGACAAATACTAAATAGAATTTGCGATGTGTTTTTTCTAAAATTAAAGTAATTTTAATCCATACTCTTTTTACCTACTTGGCACGCTATTAGTTAAATAATTAGTTGCGTTTTTACCTCCAAATAGTGAGTATGATAAATAATCATAAATTCTTTCAAATAGCTTTTTCATGACGATGTTTTTTTGATTGTGAAACAATATTTAAACACCAATAAAAAAGTAAATTAACAATAAATAATAGACTTGGTTAGCAAGTACTAATTTACAAAAAAAATTAATAAAAACAAAATTAATCGTTAAATAAAAAACTTATGATTTCATATTTTACATCAGGGCAATAATTTTATGTTGCGCACCCAAACCTTTATCGAATAAACAGCAAAATCGCACCAACAGAAATCGACTTTGGAAAAGTGATGGATTCCGGTTCACACTTGATGGCGTTGCGAAGAACAAAAATTGGCGATTACGATGTTTTAAATGCTATGGACGTCACCTTGTTTGAAGATTCTATTGTTCCAAATCAAGCATCAAATCAATCAACTCATCTTGGGTAGAAACGCCTTTATCGTGCAAATACCACAATTGTAAATCGGCTTTTGCAGTTTCATCTACAATTCCAAATTTCTCCTTATAGTTTCTAATTAAATCGTTGGCTCCTTTAGGTCTTGGCCCCCAATTACCGCAAACATTTCCCGTTTCTTTATTTACAATAATCAATTTTGGAACAGCCCTTGTTCCATTGGTCAAAAACAAATTCATCAAATCCTCGTTTTCATCACGCAAAACAATTTTCAACTCAATTTTGTCTGATTCATTTGCCATTTTGTTGAAAACCGGCAATAACTGCGCTCCATCGGCACACCAGCCTTCGGCGATAACTAACCAAATGTATTCATTTTTTAGCGATTGTAATTTCGAGAGGTTTTCATCGGTAATTTTCATTGTTTTCTCCAAACGATTCATTCGCGTTTCATTCAAAGTGCTGTAATGAGTCAGATTTTCTGATTGCTCATTTCCAGTGGATTTTCCTTCAACCAATAAATCAGAAACTATTTTTCTATATACAGGATACGTATAACTGTTAAATAATGCTTTGGCAACTGTCGTTTTCATATTATTCTTTTTTATCTTACACAAAATTACCTCTATAAAAAAGAAAGTTGGGTAACATTTATTACATTCAAAAAAAATATTTTCTACCGATTGACATTAAAAATAAACCCAATTATTAATTTTTTAAAAAATCAGAATATAACTATATTTGCACAACTCAACTAAACAAAGTAATGAAGTACAAAAGAATTCTTCTAAAATTAAGTGGCGAAGCATTAATGGGCGATCGACAATATGGTATTGATCCTGTAAGACTAGCCGAGTATGCCGATGAAATCAAAAAAGTTCATGACAAAGGGGTAGAAATTGCCATCGTGATAGGCGGAGGAAATATTTTTAGGGGCGTTGCCGGTGCAAGTAACGGTATGGATCGCGTTCAAGGCGACTATATGGGAATGTTGGCCACTGTTATTAACGGCATGGCATTGCAGGGCGCACTCGAGGAAAAAGGAATGTTGACCCGTTTGCAAACTGCCTTAAAAATGGAGGCTATCGCCGAGCCATATATAAAAAGAAGAGCCGTTCGCCATCTTGAAAAAGGCAGAATCGTTATTTTTGGCGCCGGAACAGGAAACCCCTATTTCACTACCGATACCGCAGCTGTTTTGCGTGGTGTGGAAATTCACGCCGACGTGATTCTGAAAGGAACTCGGGTAGACGGCGTTTATGATTCTGATCCCGAAAAAAATAAATCTGCCGTGAAATTTGATTTTATCTCGTTTGAAGACGTATTAAAAAAAGGATTAAATGTAATGGACACTACTGCATTCACTTTAAGCCAGGAGAATAAATTACCCATCGTGATTTTTGATATGAACAAATCGGGTAATTTATTGAAGATTTGTGAAGGCGAAAACATAGGAACAGAAGTGAATATATAAATAGCAGATGTCAGTTAACAGATGGCAGTGAAAAAAATCTGAAATCTGAAATCTGAAATCTGACTCGAGCCAGAATGGCGAACAGGCGAAGCAAATCTGAAAATTATGACTGAAGAAATTGAATTTATTTTAGACAGTACCCAAGAATCTATGGCGGGTTCTATAGCACATTTAGAGAAAGCATTCTTGAATATTCGTGCCGGAAAAGCAAATCCAGCCATGTTGGGAAGCGTTTTTGTTGATTATTATGGAGCGGCGACACCGCTTTCGCAAGTCTCAAATATAAATGTGCCCGATGCAAGGACGATTACTTTACAACCTTTCGAAAAGAAAATGTTGCAGCCTATCGAGAAAGCGATTATGGTGGCCAACATTGGTTTCAATCCAATGAACAACGGTGATGTAATCATAATCAGCGTCCCTCCATTGACCGAAGAACGAAGACGTGACCTTGCAAAACAGGCAAAATCAGAAGCCGAGGATGCAAAAATAGGAATTAGAAATGCCCGTAAGGACGCTAATTCCGACATTAAAAAATTGGAAAAAGAAGGAACATCCGAAGACGTTTGTAAAAGCGCCGAAGATGAGGTGCAAAATTTAACCAATAGTTATATCAAAAAAATTGATGAACTTCTTGTTCACAAGGAAGCCGAAATCATGAAAGTGTAACTTTCAATAAAACAATATCAAATCCGCTTCGTGCGGATTTTTTATTCTTATTTTTGTCAGAATAAAATGAGATTGTTGGCGTCTTGTAAACCCTTTTTTTATGAAGCATTTATGTTTACTGTTTTTCTTTTTTACATTTTCGCTTCAGGCGCAATTTCGGGTAAACGGAATCGTGAAAGAATCTTCTGCTAATAAACCGTTGCCTTTCGCAACGATTACTGCAAATGATGGCACAAACACCATTTCGGATGTGGACGGAAAGTTTAGCCTTTTATCTTTAAAAAGAATTGTTTCTTTTGATGTTTCTTACATTGGATTCACCAAATCAACAGTTGTTATTGTAAATGACAAACCTTTTTACACAGTATTTCTTTCCCCAAAAAGGGATGATTTGAAGGAAGTCGTGGTTTCAAATGAAAATCCGGCATTGACAATTATCAAGAAAGTAATCGCAAACAAAAATGCCAACAATCCGCAAAAAAAGTTGAACAGTTTTGAATTTAAATCCTATAATAAGCTCATCGTAACGGCCAATCCCGATTCAATAGACGGACGAATAGATTCTGTATTCGTTGAGAAATCCATAGGGAAAAAATTCACTAAAATTGATTCCTCCAATTATAAATTTAAAGAAATCATAAGCAAGCATCACTTGTTTCAAACGGAAAAAGTTTCGCAGTACCAATTCGACAATCCTAAATTAAAAGAAACCATATTAGGCACAAAAATGGCGGGTTTTAAACAGCCTATTTATGAAGTTATCGCCTTTAACCTACAGTCTTTTTCCATTTATGATTCGAGTTACGAACTTTTTGAAACCAAGTACAACAGTCCAATTGCCAACGATGCTTTGCAAGATTACAATTATAAATTACTCGATACCGTATCCATAAATGGAAGAAATACATATATGGTATATTTTAAAAACAAAAAGAAAAGAAAAGCATCGGGACTGGAAGGCGTGATTTACATTGACCAAAATAATTATGCAATTGCCAAAGCCGTAATGCGAATAAAAGGCGTTCTTGACATTAGCGGAATCCATGAATTTCAATACATTCCAAAGGAAAATTTATGGTTTCCAATTCAAAAAACTTTCAAAATCGTAAAGGGGAAAAATGATGACGACATTAAAATTCTGGGCGGAACCATTCAATTTGAAGGCGACTTGGAAGAAGATTCCAAACCTCATAAAAAAGCAGCCTCGGATTATGTTTATTTACTTTCGCAAACCAATAATTTCGACATTAATTACAACATTCCGATACAAATAAAAAAGTCGGCGATTTCAATCGAAATAAAAGAGGATGCCGTCAATAGACCCGAAAGTTTTTGGAATAGTTATAGGAAGGACAGTCTGGATATTCGAAGCCAAAAAACTTATTTGGTTCTTGACAGCATTTCCGTAAAAAAACGAATCGAAAGCCGATTGCGTTTTGGCAGAAAAATCATCAACGGTTATTTGCCTGTAGGATTCTTTGATTTGGATTTACGCAAAATATTCAGTTACAATAATTACGAAGGTTTTCGGTTAGGACTTGGTGGTGTCACTAATGAAAAGTTTTCAAGAAAATTCAGAATCGAAGGTTATTCGGCATACGGAACGAAAGACGGAAATTTTAAATACAATCTGGGAATGGCAACGCGAATAGACAAATTGTCAAATTCCTGGATTGGTGCTTCTTATACTGATGATGTTCGGGAAATCGCCAGTACCACATTTGCGGTTGACAAACGAATTTTTAAAATTTATGACCCAAGACCCATAAATATTAGCACGTTTTATAATTATGTCAGTTGGAAAACATTTATGGAAACCAAAATCATTCCCAAAACCGAGAGTATTTTGGAGTTTTCACACGCTATTGTTGAACCCAAATTTAATTATATTTATAACTTAAACGGCAAACTATACACTATTTATACCATGACAACGGCGATGGTTTCTTTGCAATGGAATCCTTTCAGCAATTATATGCAAACTCCAACGGGGCGGATTGAAGTGGAAAAGCGCTTTCCAAAATTCACTTTTCAATACACGCAATCCTTGCCAAAAACTTGGGGCAACGACTTTGTATTTGGTAAAATAGACTTTAAAACAGAATTTGAAAAAAAATATTTGAATGGTCAAAAAACAAACCTGCTTTTTCAATCTGGATATGCTTTTGGCGACATTCCAATTACCCATTTGTACAACACTTCACCCAATAACATTACCAAAGAAACCATTATTCAAAGGATTACTTTTGCGGGGAGGAACAGTTTTGAGACGATGTTTTTTAATGAATTTTTCTCCAGCCAATATGCGTTTTTACAATTCAAGCACAGTTTAAATCGTATTGGCTTATTCAAAAAAATAAAACCGTCATTGGTTCTTGTTTCCAGAATGGCCTGGGGAAATATGAAAAACCCGGAACAACATATAGGAATCAATTACAAAACCTTGGACAAAGGTTTTTTTGAGTCAGGAATAGAACTCAATCAAATATATAAAGGAATTGGATTGACAGGATTTTATCGTTATGGCCCCAATCAATTGAGTAAATTTGAAGATAATATTGCAATAAAATTGAGTTTTGTCCTGAATTTGGGATTGTAAAAACTAAGGCTTGATAATCAATACAGAAGGTACTCCACTCAACCAAATACTGCTTGAATCTACAAGGGCTTTCCAACTTTCGATACTGATTATCATCAAGTCCTGTTTGGCCAAAAGCTCTTTTTTTATAATTTTATCATTAATTATTGTGATATTATTAGGGTATTTTTGTTCTAATGAATTTATAGCACTTTTGAGAACAAAATTAGTGTTGACATGACCGTTTACATCCAAAACAATAATTTTGGAATTGTTGTTGTAAATCAATTTTTGGGCATAATCAATCAAAAAAGAATCTTCGGAACTAAAAATTGGAATAAAACCCTGATTTACTTTTTGCAATCCTTTATCTATCAAAATCCCCAAAGGCGTTTTTGTTTTCGAGATAATCTTTCTTGTCCTTTCGTCAAAAGGAGAATTTTCGAACAACCCTTCTTTCCCGGTAAATTTATCAATCAATCTGTCAGGATTGACTATTCTTGTTGTAAATCCTAATACTTTCCCGAGCAGCGTTCCTTCAAAAATAGATTTGCCAAGACCAACCAAAAGCAAATCATATTCACCATTATTGGCAATATCAGAAATGTTATTTTCAATATCTACAGTTGCTTGAAAAAGTGTTGTAATCTCTTGTTTCAAAATCTGGGATTCTTCAATTATTGGCAAAAACCTATCTTTTTCATATTTCTCTAAATTATAGGGATGCACTTCGTCACTCAATGTGAGATGCATCACGGTAATGGCTGAAGTTTCTTTTTGTTTTTTGACCAGACTATTGGCTAATCGCAAAAGAGACTTTCCTTTTTCCCTATTTCCGAACGATATTAATATTCTGTATTTATTTCCATTTAAAATTTCATCTAAAACAGCGGCATCTCTTGTCTTAAAAATATAATTTATTAAATTCAATGCCGGTCCAGTCATAAAAGTGGTAACTAATGCCATGATTACCATCATAGTAAACACTTCCGGAGTAAGCACTTTTAAATCCAAACCTATATTCAAAACTATCAATTCCATTAATCCCCTTGTATTCATCAAAGCCCCAATAGTAAAACTATCCCTCCAGTTTTGACCAACAAATTTGGCAGCCAAAGCACTTCCTAAAAATTTCCCTACCACGGCAACAAGTATAATAAAACCCGTTACTTTCCATAAATAAGGATCGTTAATCAGTCCAATTTCTGTTCGCAATCCAGTATAAACAAAAAATAAAGGAAGCAATAATATCACCGAAACGTCTTCCACTTTTTCGATAAATACATTTCTGAATTTGGTTATATCAGGCATAATTACACCAGTCATAAAAGCGCCAAAAAGGGCATGGATCCCAATAGCTTCGGTCGTATATGAAGAAATAATTAATGTTAAAAAGAAAATAGCAACAACAGATTTATTCAAATTATCTTTTGTTCCGTATAATTCACCAATTTTTTTTAAAAATGGCTTCACCACAAAAAGCATTACAATCACATAAAAAGCTGCCAATAAAATAATGTATAATGAACTCACGAAAGTTCCCGCTTTCACAATGGCGATTACCGCAGCAAGCAAACACCACGCGGTAATATCGTCGGCGGCGGCACAAGTAATGACTATGGCACCTAATCTGGTTTTATGAATACCTCTTTCCTGAACAATTCTTGCCAAAACAGGGAAGGCTGTTATGCTCATGGAAATCCCCATAAATAACGCAAAAGGCAAAAAAGCAACTCCTTCAGGAGCAAATCTATAGTAAACAAAATAAGCCAAACCAATGCCCAATGCAAATGGAATTATAATACTGGCATGACTAATAACAACGGCTTCATTGGCCCTGTTTTTTAATACCTTTAAGTCGAGTTCCATGCCAATAACGAACATGAAAAGTATCAATCCAATCTGACTTAAAAATTGTAAATTTCCCAAAGAATCAACTGGAAATAAGGCAATGGAAAATTCAGGGAAATACAACCCCAGTAACGAAGGTCCAAGAACAATTCCAGCTATAATTTCACCAATTACGGAAGGTTGGCCTATTTTTCTAAAAATCCAACCAAAAAAACGAGCCACTAAAATAATAGTGATAATTTGAGCTAAAAGTATAGCCAAAGGATGGTGCAAATTTTGGGTTAAGGAAGATAAAAAATCATTCCAGTGACCCTTTTCAGATACGGAAACCGGGAATTTTTTTCCAATTTCCAAACTCTTTGCTTTGCTTACAATCCAGTATATCAATGCCGAGAAACCGCCAGTAACAACAAAATAAAATATTGTATTTCTATATTTCTTCATGAATTATTGTTTCAACTTTTTTTATAATTTCAATACAAAGATGAGAAAACCAAATATATAAATTATAACATCAAAAAAATTAATAATACAAATTTAATCTTGACAAAAAAACAACGCAATTAAACCCTAAATGTAATAGTAAAATATCTCCCGATTTATTTACCTTTGCACCCATTTTAATACATTTATGAAAAAGAAATTAAAAGTAGGATTCTGGGAATTGATTGCCAGAATTATACTCAAAAATAGAATCGTAATATTAGGGATTATTCTTGTCCTAACGGTTTTTCTTGGTTTACAATGGAAAAACCTGAGCATGACTTATACCGAAGCCAATTTACTTCCCGAAAAACATATTGTCAACAGGCAATACCAAGATTTCCTAAACAAATTCGGGGAAGAAGGCAATTTGATTGTTATTGGTTTCAAAGACAATACTTTTTTCACGCCAAAAGCTTATGCTGCTTGGAACGAATTAATGACGGGTCTGAAAAATTCAAAGGAAGTGGAACTCGTAGTTTCTTTGAACGATTTAAAAAAATTACAAAAAGACACTATCGCCGAGAAGTTTAAATTGGTTCCACTTATTGACCAAAGTCAAACGAATAGTGCTGCTTATCTTGGGAAAATAAAAAACGAACTTTTCAACAAATTGCCTTTTTACGAAGGATTATTGTTCAATAAACAATCGGGAAGCATCCGTTCAGCGGTTTATTTGAATAAAAAAATCGTCAATACGGCGGCAAGAAAAACTTTTATCATTGATAATCTGGTTCCAAAAATAGAGAAATTTGAAAAAACCACCGGAATCGATCTTCGCGTTTCTGGAATGCCCTACATTCGGACTATCAATGCCGAAAATATGAAAGGTGAAATCGGGCTCTTTATTGGTGCGGCTTTGCTCATTACCTCATTAATATTTTTCTTCTTTTTCCGTTCCTTCAGGGCTACGTTTATTTCGATTTGTATTTTATTGTTTGGAGTTATGTGGTCATTTGGAACATTGGGATTATTCCATTACAAAATCACAATTTTAACGGCGATAATTCCGCCATTAATAATCGTTATAGGCATCACAAACTGTATTTTTCTCATCAATAAATACCAGCAGGAAATAAAAACCCACAATAACAAAGCTCGAGCGCTACAACGCGTAATTTCGAAAATTGGGGTTTCTACATTGATGACAAACCTCACAACGGCTGCGGGCTTTGCCACTTTTATGATTACTGGCAACGATTTGCTTTTTGAATTTGGATTAGTGACATCCATCAATGTGATTACGGTTTATCTTTTAACATTATTGATTGTACCAATTGTGTATAGTTTTATGGATGCTCCAAAAGAAAAACACTTGTATCATCTAAGCAAAAACTACCTTTCTGCGGTGCTGAATTGGGTCGAATATGCCGTAAGATACAATCGAAAAACCATTTATATCATTTATGGTTTGCTTATGGTTTTTAGCGTAATCGGGGTTTCGCAAATGAAAGTTTCAGGAAGTTTGATTGGCGAAATGCCAAAAAATGCTTCGTTTTTCAAAGATATTGTCTTCTTCGAAAAGGAATTCAACGGAGTTATGCCTTTGGAAATAATGATAAACACCAAGCGCAAAAAAGGAGTCATGAAACTGTCCACAATGAAAAAAATGGACGAATTGCAACAGACGATTTCCCAAATGCCCGAATTGTCGAAACCGGTTTCCATTGTTAATTTAGTGAAATATTCCAAACAAGCCTATTACAACGGGAATCCTGAATATTACGAATTACCGACTTCTCAAGAGCAAACATTCATCCTTTCGTACGCTAAAAATGCCACGAAAAACAACAAAGACAATTTGATGAAAAGTTATGTGGATTCAACAGGGCAATATGCCCGAATCACTACTTTCATGAAAGACATTGGCACCGAAGAAATGGCAAAAGTTGAAGGGAAATTGCAAAAAAAAATAGATCAAGTTTTCCCAAAAGAGCGATACGAAGTTACGATGACAGGAAAGGCATTGGTTTTCCAAAAAGGAACTTCCTACTTGATCGACAACCTCATCGAATCGCTCATTTTCGCCATTTTCCTCATTGCGGGACTGATGGCTTATATGTTCCGCTCCGTGAAAATGATATTGGTTTCCATCATCACAAACATACTTCCGCTATGCATTACGTCAGGATTGATGGGCTATTTTGGCATTCCGCTCAAGCCATCAACGATTTTGGTTTTCAGTATTGCTTTTGGAATTTCGGTGGATAACGCCATCCAGTTTATGGCGAAATACCGCCTTGACCTGATTCAAAACAACGGAAAAATTAAAAAATCAGTATTCAGCGCGCTACGGGAAACAGGGATAAGCACGTTTTACACCTCCATCGTTTTGGTTTTTGGATTCGCCATTTTTACTCTTTCCAGTTTTAGCGGCACGATTGCCCTTGGAGGGTTAATTTCCTGCACTTTGTTGTTTGCGATGTTTGCTAACCTATTGGTTTTACCATCATTGGTACTGACTTTTGAAAAAAAACAAGCCATAAAAGAGGATATTATGGAGGCCGAAATCGTGGAATAGTTTTTTTTAGGAGCTGTTTCCCGCTATTCGTTACAATCCACGCAAAAAAGCGTGGGATTTCCACTGCTATCAGGGCTACGAAAATCACAATAAATCAATTATATTTGCAATTCGATTGCAACACCATTTATAATATCAATTCTAAAATCACAATGAGACATACAAGAGTTAAAGACTTGCTGAACAGCACAACGACGCTTCAGGCAATAAATGCAAAAGGCTGGGTGAGAACTTTTAGAAACAATCAATTTATTGCGTTGAACGACGGTTCAACCATCAACAATATACAATGCGTTGTCGATTTTGAAAACACGCCCGAAGAAACACTAAAAAGAATCACAACGGGAGCCGCAATTTCGGTTACGGGGGATTTAGTGGAAAGTAAAGGTGCTGGACAAAAATATGAAATTCAGGTTACGAAACTGGAAATTCTTGGCGACTCGGATGCAGAGAAATTCCCAATCCAACCTAAAAATAAACCAAGCTTGGATTTCTTGCGTGAAAATGCTCACTTGCGTCCCCGCACCAATATTTTTGGAGCAATTATGCGGGTGCGTTCGGTTTTGTCATTCGCCGTTCATAGCTATTTTCAACAAAAAGGTTTTGTGTATGTAAACACGCCAATCATCACCGGTTCTGATGCCGAAGGTGCTGGCGAAATGTTTAAAGTTACCGCTTTGCCTTTCGACAATCCGCCAAGAACCGAAGACGGAAAAGTAAATTACAAAGAAGATTTCTTCGGAAAAGAAACCAATTTAACGGTTTCCGGACAATTAGAAGGCGAAACTTTTGCAATGGCTTTAGGCCAAATTTATACTTTTGGACCAACATTTAGAGCCGAAAACTCGAATACTTCTCGCCATTTGGCTGAATTTTGGATGATTGAACCCGAAGTGGCTTTCAATGATTTGAATGACAATATGGATTTGGCCGAAGATTTTATTCAGTATGTAATCAAATACACAATAGACAAATGTCCTGAGGATTTGAAATTCTTGGAAGGACGATTATTGGAAGAAGAAAAATCAAAACCGCAAGCCGACAGAAGCGAAATGGCTTTGCTGGAAAAACTGAATTTTGTTTTGGAAAACAACTTCAAACGGGTATCTTACACCGAAGCCATTGATATTTTGAGAGATTGTACTCCAAATAAAAAGAAAAAATTCAATTACATTATCAACGAATGGGGTGCTGATTTACAGTCGGAACACGAACGCTATTTGGTGGAAAAACACTTTAAATGTCCCGTGATTTTGTTTGATTACCCAGCGAATATCAAGGCATTTTATATGCGTTTGAACGAAGACGGAAAAACCGTTCGCGCAATGGATATTCTTTTTCCGGGAATCGGAGAAATCGTGGGTGGCTCACAAAGAGAAGAACGTTTTGACGTTTTGGTCGAAAAAATGAAAGCATTGGGAATTGACGAAGAAGAATTGTGGTGGTATTTAGACACCCGAAGATTCGGAAGTGCGGTTCACTCTGGTTTTGGACTTGGATTCGAAAGATTGGTACTTTTTGTAACCGGAATGACGAACATTCGTGACGTAATCCCTTTTCCAAGAACGCCGATGAACGCCGAGTTTTAAGTCCCGAAAGCTTTGCCACGAAGACGCAAAGACTCCAAGTTTTTTTGTTTTGTGAGTTTAAATAAAGCCAAAAATGATAGACGAAAGAACGGAAGAAATTGCCAAGATAATTGTTAATTCAGCTTTTAAAGTTCATAAGGAACTTGGGCCAGGTTTATTGGAACGAGTTTATGAAGTTTGTTTGGCGTATGAAATAAACAAGGCTGGATTAGATGTTCAAAGTCAAATTGATGTGCCAATTATCTATGATGGAGCAATACTTAAAGAGAAATTGAGACTCGATTAATAGTTGAAAATTCTGTGATTATAGAAGTGAAAGCAGTTGAAATAATCAATCCTGTTTGGCACGCACAAATAATTAGTCATTTAAAATTAACCGATAATCAATTGGGATTTCTAATTAATTTTAATGTCCCATTAATAAAAAGCGGAATAAAAAGATTCATAAATACAAATTATTATTAAAACCCGCTTTGAGACTTTTCGTTTTTAAAAATAAAATAAAAACTTTGTGACTTAGCGCCTTCGTGGCAAAACAAATTAGAGACTTAAAAACAAACAATAAAAAACTTTGCGCCTTAGTGCCTTCGTGGCAAAAAATAAATTAGTGCCTTATGTTAAAGCAATTTCTAAATCTAAAATTATCCCAGAAATTATCTCCACAACAAATCCAGTTGATGAAGTTAATCCAATTGCCTACGCAAGCATTCGAACAACGTTTGATCGAAGAAATGAATGAAAATCCTGCATTGGAGGCTGGAACCGAAGAGGAAGAAAACTACGAAAAAGACGAATTCGACAATGATGATGCCAATGACGAATTCGACGATTATGACGACACTGAAAGTGAAGATACCAGCGACATCAATATCGACGAATATTTAAGCAGCGACGAAACACCAGATTACAAAACCCAAGCCAATAATTACAGTGATGATGACGAGGAACGCGAGTCGCCACTGGTGGCACCAATAAGTTTTCACCAAGATTTAATCAATCAATTGAACACTTTTATACTGAATGACGACGAGCGGGAAATTGCGGAATTTCTTGTGGGAAGTATCGACGATATGGGATATATTCGACGAAGCATTCCAGATATGGTTGACGATATGGCGTTTACCCAAGGCATTTACACCGATGAAAAAACGGTCGAGAGAATGTTGAATGTCATCCACGAGTTAGAACCTTCGGGTGTTGGCGCACGCGATTTGCAGGAATGTTTGTTGTTGCAATTGAAACACAAAACACCTACGGAATATGTCGCATTGGCAACGGATATTATCGAAAATCAGTTTGATGCTTTTTCCAAAAAACATTACGACAAACTGTTGCAAAAATACAATGTTTCGAATGAGCAACTCAAAAAAGCCATTCACGAAATAGAGAAACTCAACCCAAAACCAGGTGGTTCCTTTACCGGAAGCAACAAAATTACGGAACACGTTGTTCCCGATTTTGCCATACGTATTGTTGACGATGAATTGGTCTTGACCCTAAACGGAAGAAATGCACCTTCGTTACACGTTTCCAAGGATTACCAGGAAATGATGCAAACCTATAAAAGTTCCCGAGACAAATCGAATGCACAGAAAGATGCCGTTCAGTTTATCAAACAAAAACTGGATTCGGCCAAATGGTTTATCGATGCCATCAAACAACGCCAGGAAACGCTTTATGTGACGATGAACGCCATTATGCATTACCAACGGGAATACTTTCTTGAGGGCGATGAAACCAAGCTAAAACCGATGATTCTGAAAGACATTGCCGATATGGTGGGTCTTGACATTTCGACTATTTCCCGTGTGGCCAACAGCAAATATGTGGAAACGCCTTACGGGACAAAACTGATCAAGGAATTTTTCTCGGAATCGATGACAAACGACCAAGGCGAAGAGGTATCGACGCTCGAAATCAAGAAAATTCTACAAAACGTGATTGAGGACGAGGACAAACAAAAACCACTTCCTGACGATCAACTTGCTGAAATCCTAAAAGAAAAAGGCTATCCTATTGCCCGAAGAACCATTGCAAAATACAGGGAACAGCTGGATATTCCCGTGGCGAGGATGAGGAAGAAAATGTAGGGATTTTAGATTTACCCTTTTTGTCATTCCGACGAAGGAGGAATCTCAACAAACAGAGATTCCTCCTTCGTCGGAATGACAAATAAACCATTAACTTTATAGAATGAATTTAAAAAAAATCCTTCCTTTTTTTTCCTATTTATTCCACCCGATATTCATTCCGGCGTATGCCGCCTTGATCTACTTTTTTTTAAATGGTTCGCATTTTGAAAATCCAGAAAAATACTTCGTCCTTTTTCAAATAGTGGTTATCACGATTCTTCTTCCAATTCTCTTTTTTTTCGTGCTGCGTACCGTAGAACAGGTTAATTCCATAATGATTTCGGAAATATCGCAGCGCAAAATTCCGCTGGTTATTCAATGTTTTTTGATTATTTTATTGCTGCGAAAAAGCGTTACTTTGGATCGAATCCCTGAGTTGCATTTTTTCTTTTTAGGAGTATTATTAGGCACATTGCAAGCAGTTGTGTTATTGTTTTTTAAAACAAAAGCCAGTCTTCACATGATGGCCATAAGTGCCTTAACACTATTTGTTATTGCCTTAAGCATCCATAATCAAACCCGAAACATCAATATGATTGCGTTTTTAGTGCTTATGAATGGTTTTGTGGCTTCATCCCGTTTAGAAATGAAGGCGCATACAGGAAAAGAATTGGTGATTGGTTTTCTTTTGGGAAGTATCCCGCAACTGTTATTGATGTATTTCTGGCTATAGAATATAGAAAATAACCCCAATGTTCATCGAATTCATTTTTATGGATCCATTATCGGTTTTTGCCGATTTAAACAATGAATTTAAACCGTAATACGCATAAACATTAAACGTGTTATAACCCGAAGAAATATAAGCGCCATATTGGAATTTATTAAAATCTTTATTACCGGTGACAACTATTTTGCCTTGGCCGTCTTTATAAATTGATCTGTCATATAACAAATAACCCAATTTAAGACCACCATAAATCCTCCAAAATTTATAACTTTCATAGGTTGATGTTCGCCACCTAAACTCAATAGGCACTTCGACCAAAAACTGTGTAAATCTGTTTTTATTATAAGTCTCCTTGGAATCAATAATCGTGTAAACCGGTGTTTGATTGAGCTGTGTAATGGCTAGATTTTGATTGTAATTGTTATATGAAAAACCAATCCCGGAAGCTATTGCAATAGTTCTATTTTTATTTATGGGCATATCTCTAAGAAAACCCGTGGAAAAACCCGTGGAAAATTTACTTTGGGATAATCCTGCCGGTTTTCGCTGCAATGTATTGTAGGTAAACCCAAAATAAAACTGGTCTTCCCTATAAAGCGAATCTATTTTTGTGGAAGGCAATATAGGATTAGTGGTCTGTGAAAATACATTGACCACCATAAACAAAAGAAATGTTTTTAGGAATAAACGCATACTGAGTTTTTTGTGGGTTAAAATTACAAAAAAAAGGCAACCGAAAGACTACCTTTTTTAGATTGTATAGAATTATGTGCAGAGAGGAAGGGATTCGAACTTAATATACAAAAAACTCACTTTTATGAATAGCCATAAGGCCTAAACCCCTATATTACAAAAGGATGTATATTCATTTATTTAATGAAAATTAAGGCTTAGATATAATATTATGCCCCTTATTATGCCCCCGTTCAAATATAATTTTTATATTTGAAAAAAATAGTTATGAATTATCCCTTCACATTTAATCTATAAGGAACCAAATAGCGAAAAGGAAACACTTATTTATTTAAGAGCCAGAATTAAAAATGACGATAAATACTTGAAATATTCTACAGGAGAAAAGATAAATCCAAAATTTTGGGATAAGGAAACGAGTTTACCAATATCTACTTCGGGCAAAACAAAAGAAGCCATTGAAAGAAGACAAATTTCAAATCAATTAATTAGATACTCTAATGAATTTTCAAGAATATGCACTTCATTAGAATATATGGATATTCGGATTGAATTAGACGTCATAAAAGAGGAATTATATAAAGTATTCAAAAATTCCCCAACAATAAAAAATAATTTTTTCAGCATTATTGATCTATATATTAATGAAAAAAAGGCGCTGGGACAATGGGGCAATGCATCAATAGAAAAATACAATACTTTAAGCAAGCTACTTAAAGAATTTCAAGAATCAACAAAATTCACAGTCACTTTTAATAACATTAATCAAAGATTTTATGTTTTATTTATTCAGTACTGTAGATAATATAAAAACTTTCAATTGAAATGCTCTCTCTTTGAAGAGTCGGTCATATGTTTTGCAAATTTATTTTATGCTTTAAATCAAGATTTTTGTTCTTAATAGAAAATAAAACTAAATCAAAATATTCTTGCAATTTAAATAGAAATATAATTTTTGAGCGTTTATTTATGTTAGTTTCAAATAAATTTAGCTTATAATTGTATTTTTTACGCGTAATTAAATTAATTGATCTTTTAAACATATTTTTCTTGAAGAATTTTGCACTACTTCTTGTATTATTATTAGTTTTTTCTTTAACAGTTTTTTCTCAAGAGTATCCGGTTAAATTTCTCGATATATCTGATGGTTTGTCTAATAATTCTGTAACGACAATTTATCAGGACAGTGATGGTTTTATGTGGTTTGGAACATATGACGGATTAAACCGATATGACGGATATGATTTTAAAGTCTATCGCAATAATATTAATAACAAAAACTCATTGTCATTTAATACGATTTATGTTATAGAGGGGGATTCGAAAAAGAATATTTGGGTAGGGGGAGCTAATGGAGCCTGTGTTTTTGATAGAAGAGAATCTGTTTTTCATCCTCTTGAACATGTTTCGAAAAATAATAAAATTCAAGTATTAAAAGACGTTATTCACCAGATACGCTCCGTTTCAAAAGAACTAGTATTAGTTGCTTCTCAAAATTTTGGTTTGCTGATTTTTGAAAACGGATCATTTATTGGCAAGCATATAGAACTTAAAGCGCAAAATAATAAAATTATTAAATATAGTTATGACGCCAAAGTTCTTGAGGATGATAGAGTAAATGGTCGTTGTTGGGTATATGTAGTTAATATAGGTATTTGTAGTTATAACTATAGTTCAAAAAGCTTTAAGGTTATATATCCGCTATCAATGGACGTAAAATGCATGAAGGTTTCCTTAGATGGTAATCTTTGGCTAGGAACCGATGAAGGTCTTTATCTGTTTAACATTAAATCTAGTTTGCTTTCAGAGAATTATTTTTTAAATAAATGTATTGTTACTGATATTCTTATCGATAAGAAAAAGGAGATCTGGCTAACTACAGATGGTTGTGGTATTTATAAAGTAATCGATAAAAATAAAAAAGTAATTCCCTACAACTTTGCTAACGGGCAACAATTTGTAAAAAGTAATTCGATATGGAGTTTATATGAAGATGTAGCAGGAAATAAATGGATTGGTACATTACGAGGAGGAATCAGCATGATTGGCAATAGCCCAAAATATTTTAAAAACATAAAATACAAAACAAAAGATAATGACCTTGCCGAAAATTTCATACTATCCTTTTGTGAAGATGAAAAAAAAAATCTGTGGATAGGTACGGATGGAGCAGGTTTAAAGTATTGGAATAGAAAATCAAATAACTATACGATCTATAGTAATTCGGCCAATGCTGCTCATAAAATCAGCAGTAATTTTATTACCAGTATAATAAGAGATGATACTAATGAGATCTGGTTGTCAACTTGGGCTGGTGGCGTAAACCGTATTAATCCTGCCAATAATAGTATAAGCCATTTTTCGTGTTACAATCCATTTACCAAACAGATTGAAAAAAATATATGGTTTGTCTATAAGGACTC
The DNA here is from genome assembly GCA_002413745.1 of Flavobacterium sp. UBA5153. GTDB lineage: Bacteria > Bacteroidota > Bacteroidia > Flavobacteriales > Flavobacteriaceae > Flavobacterium. The sequence goes on from DHXP01000003.1 coordinate 153,620, forward strand.
CAAGGGGAATATTTGGGCTAGTGCAACCAATGAAGGCTTCTTGTACTTTTTTGATAGAGCTAAAAGTGCTTTTGTGCTCTTTGATAAAACAATCGATAATTTACAGTGTCTTATCGAGACGAGTGATGGTATATTGTGGGGAGGTAATTACACTTCATTGTTTGCCATAGACAAAGCAAGTAAAAAACACAAGAAGATAGACATCGGTAATCCTATTAGATGTATTCTTGAAGATAAAGACAAAAATCTTTGGTTGGGTACTTCAGAAGGAGGACTATTGTTGTTTGACAGAAAGACCGACAAATTTAAAAGATTAACTACAAATGATGGTTTACCTTCTAATACGATTTTAAGAATACTAGAAGACAAAGGCGGAAATTTATGGATGAGTACTTACAACGGTATTTGTAGATTTGATAAAAAAAGAAGAACGTTCAGAAACTTTTCAGTAAATGATGGGTTGCAAAGTAATCAGTTTAGTTTCAATGCTGGTGTGAAATTGTCTACAGGGGAATTTCTTTTTGGAGGTATCAATGGATTTAATTCCTTTTTTCCAGAAGATATTAAGGAATTCAATCAGAAGAATAATTTATTGTTGACTGATTTTTATGTTAACAATCAGCCTATCGAAGAAAGTAAAAATGAATTAATATCAAAGTGGGATTCCGGTAAAATTAAAGAGGTGAATTTACCGTATGATCAAACGACCTTGTCAATAGAATTTGTAGCGTTGAATTATAATAATGCCGATAAAATAAATTATGCGTACTACTTGGACGGCTGGGATGATCGATGGAATTATGTTGGCCAAGCCCGAAAAGCAAATTATACAAGATTAGCAGAAGGGAAGTATGTCTTTAAAGTTAAAACTACAAACTTTAGAGGAGGATGGAATAAAGAAGAAAGTCTTATTACTGTTGTAGTTTTACCTCCATGGTACAGAACTTGGTGGGCTTATAGCTTATATTTACTTGTGGGAGTTGGAATTGTTTTTGCGTACATAAAATACAATAAAAACAAAGAAAAATTAAAGTATAAAGTAAAAATTGCAGAATTAGAAAGAAAAAAAGAAAAGGAAATTGCCGAAAAACAATCGTCGATGTTTACTTATATATCCCATGAGTTTCGAACACCACTGTCTCTTATTATAAATCCATTAAAAAAAGCGGTTCAAATAGAAAACGGTCAAAATGGATCTTCAGGAAGTGATTTAGCAATTGCTCATCGAAATGCAAGAAGACTTTTAAGTCTAGTAGATCAGTTGTTGCTTTTTCGTAAGGCTGAAAATGACGCAGATTTACTTAGAATATCTACTATAAACGTAAATAATCTTTGCAATGAAGTATATCAATGTTTTGTTAATCAGGCAAAAGATAAAAATATTAATTATACTTTTCAGATACCAGAACACAACATTGAGTTAATTGGAGATTATGAAAAAATAGAAATATCCTTGTTTAACCTCATGTCCAATGCCTTCAAATATACTCCAGCAGGAGGAGCAATTGACCTTAAGGTTGCAGAGACTGAAACGAATGTAAGTGTCGAAATTTCAGATACGGGTACAGGAATAGAAAAAAACGATATACAAGTTATTTTCGATAAATTTAAACAGATAAGTTCCAAAGCATCTGTTGGTGTCGGCTTTGGGATTGGGCTTTTTATGGTTAAGTATTTTGTTGAGAAACATAAAGGTACTGTAAGTTGCAGTAGCGAAATTGGTAAAGGAAGCGTGTTTAAATTAACCTTTTTAAAAGGTAAGAATCATTTTGAAGATTTGCAAATTAGTACAGTTACTTCTAAAATGAGCCCGTTGGTTGAAGAGCTTATGGCAGATGACATAGAGGAAATTGTTGAAATTCCTCCTACCATAGCTCTGGATAATGAATTACATAAAGAGATGCTAACGAGTAAGCGTACCCTTTTAATTATAGATGATAATACGGATATACGAAATTATTTGGTTAGACTCTTTTCGGATACCTATATGATATACAGTGCAGATAATGGCGAGGAAGGTTTAAAACTGACTAAAAAATACATGCCCGATTTGGTTATCAGTGATATTGCCATGAACGTTATGGACGGACTTGAATTGTGCCGAAAAATAAAGGAAAACAGTAGTTTGTCCCACATTCCTGTAATATTATTAACGGCATCCAAAAATCCCGAAACACATCTTCAAGGAATCAGCGATGGAGCAGACGATTATATTACGAAACCATTTGATGACGATTTACTGGTTGCCCGTGTTGAATCATTATTAAAAAGTCGCAGTAATTTACGTAAATACTTCCTAGATAATATAACTCTTAGAGAGAATACTCAAAAGGTTCCTGCCGAATATCAAGAAGTTTTAAAAAAATGCATTGCTATTATAGAGACAAATATTCATAAACGTGATTTTACCATTAAAAATTTTGCTGCTGAAATGGGAATGAGTCATAGAACTCTTTATACTAAAATTAAAATCATTTCAGGACAAACCTTGAATGCATTCATACGTTCAGTGCGATTAAGAAGGGCCGCAATGCTATTGTTGACCGAAAATATTAATATTGCCCAAGCATGTGCCGAGGTAGGTTTTGAAGACCCAAAATATTTTAGACAGCAATTTGTAAAGTTGTTTGGAATGACTCCTTCGGAATATATCAAAAAATATAAAAGCTCTTTTAATGCTGATACAAATATTATCAGATAGTATTTTAAACCCGTTGGGTGTAATTCCACATATTCGCACCAAATTGACTCCTTAAGCTAACGATTACAGCACGAAAAATACGTAAATTAGATTCGCTCTTTGCAAGGCCGATTTTTAAACTGTTGCGTAATAACACGAGTGTAATTTTGGTTGTGAAATGTGTGATGGCCCCAGTGGCGGCATTTATTTTACCCCTATATTTTAGCTTCCACGCTTGGAAATAAGTATTATTTTGCTCAATTTTTAGGGTATAAATCATATTGTCGCAATAAATTAATAATTATATATCATTTAAAAACAGATGATTATTATTATATAAGTAATAAGAATAAAATA
>DHXP01000054.1:0-3101 GCA_002413745.1 Flavobacterium sp. UBA5153
ATTAATCGAATTCAGGTTAATAGTAAACTAAAAACCTATCTTAAATAGTAAAGATTTCTTTAAAGGATAGATTGTTAAGATTGAATTTTAGTTGATTTTGGGTTCAGATTTTTCCAGTAATTCTTTAAGATAATTTCCCCATATTTTTGGATTGGAATGTGTTCCGTGGCCGGTAGTTTTATCGGTTATGGGTAATAATATATATTTTCCGTTTTTAGCGTTTTTAATTTCTTTCTCCATCAACCCAAGTTCGGGTGGATTTACTTGGTCATCGGCAGAATTTATAGCGAATAAAGGGGCTTTAATTTTTGACAAATAAGGTTGCGGATTGTAATCTCTTGAGGCATCAAAAGCATAAATTAAATCATTGGCATCCAGTGCTGATGAGTATCTGTTTAGTATGTTTTCCATCATAACTTCTGCTTTTTCTCTAGTTGGGGCGGTTATTTGCCATTGTAACGGGCTGCTAACCATAAACATTAACGATAATATTGCACCAGACATTCCTTGTTTTGGCTGTTGAGTATAATTTCCCTCTTTCCACTCAGGATCCATTTCGATTAATTTAATTGCCATTTTCCTTTGAATGCGGTTTCTGCCGGCAATTTCCACTGGCAAGCTTGCCAAAGGCATCAGTGCATCCATAAAATCAGGGTAGGTGTAGCCCCAAACCCAGGTATGCATTCCGCCCATCGAAGTTCCCATTACCAACCGCAGATGATCTATTTTTAAATGTTCAGTTAATAATTTATAGTTTGCCAAAACCATGTCATCATAATTGTATTTAGGGAATTTCATCCTTAATCCATTGCTTGGTTTGCTCGACTTTCCGTGCCCAATATCGTCTGTTAAAATAATAAAATACTTGGTGGCGTCTAACAATTGACCTTTGCCGAATAAATTGCCTCCAAACTGTTTGCTTAGAAAAGCACTTCCGCTTCCGGTGGTGCCATGCATAATTAAAACAGCATTGTTGATATGGCCTTTCTTATCCTTTGTTGGGTTTCCTACGGTTGTGTAATGTAGTTTTAGTTGGTCTAAATGTTCTCCACTTTTAAAAGCAAAATCATTTATGACATAATCCCCCTCAACAGCTGCTGGGAAATCTACTTGGGCAATAGTAGTCTCGGTGGATAAAATAAAAAATATAAAAAAGGCAAATATGTTTTTGATTATCATTGTATGAAAATTTAAATTATGATTTATTGTGTTTTCGATTAAGCACAAGCTTAAGTTTTATGTCTTATTTTCCCTCCTGCTGAAGGTATTGGAATATAGAAAATGAAGTTCATTTATTTATAAGCTTATACAAAAACAGGCAGTTAATATCCTGCGGCCGCCCCGTCTTTTCTGCTTTCTGAGGCGCCAAAATATACTTTTCTTACGGCGTCATACATAATTGCCTGATAACCGCCATAATAACCGCCAAAGCCAACTTTATGTCCCATCTGTATCAGTTTTCTTATTTCTTCAATATCAAAACCACTTTCAACGAGTATTTCTCCTTTGCCCAGCGCAAGCTCTCCCGTAAAATCAGTTGAGCCAACATGTTCAAACCTTGGGGCATCACCGGCTTCTTGCAAATTCATGCCAAAATCAATCAGATTCATTAATACCTGAACATGGCCTTGTGGTTGAAAATCGCCTCCCATTACACCAAAACTCATAAATGGTTGTCCATTTTTAGTGACAAAACCCGGAATAATAGTATGAAAAGGTCTTTTTTGAGGGGCATAAGAATTTGCCGTTCCTTCAGCCAGGTTGAAACATTCACCCCTGTCTTGAAGCATAAAACCCAATTCTGGGGGTACCATTCCAGATCCCATACCTCTATAATTACTTTGAATCAAAGAAACCATATTGCCATCTTTATCGGCAACAGTTAAATAAATTGTACCACTATTGCTTTCTTTACCGGCTTTAAATTTCCCTGCACGGTTTGGGTTAATTAAAGCCCTTCTTTTAGCTGCATAATCTTTTGACAATAAATCATTTACCGGAATTTTCATAAAATTGATATCGGCATAATATTTGGCTCGGTCTTCAAAGACAAGTTTTTTTGCTTCATTTACAATATGCAAATGTTGTGCGCTACCAAACGGTATTTTGCTAAAATCGTATCCTTCTATAATATTGAGCATTTGCAAAGTAGCTATCCCTTGTCCGTTAGGCGGTAATTCCCAAATATCATAGCCACGGTAATTTGTTGATACTGGCTCAACCCAATCAGAATGATGTGTTGCAAAATCTTCATAAGATAAAAATCCTCCCTGTTCCTGAATAAATTTGGCTGTTACTTTGGCAATATCCCCTTTATAAAAAGCATCTCTCCCTCCTTTAGCAATTTTTTTATAGGTATTGGCCAAGAAAGGGTTTTTAATAATATCCCCTTTTTGCGGTAATTTACCATCTACAGTGTAGGTTTCCTTTATGTTAGGGAACTGGTTCATATATCTATTTATGCTCATTTGAAGGTAATAAGCAATTAATTCAGTGGTAGGAAAACCTTCTTCAGCATATTTTATACTTGGCTGTAAGATGTCCTGCATAGGTAGTTTTCCAAATTTATTATGCAATTCGAACCAACCATCAACGCAACCTGGTACTGTTACGGGCAAGGGGCCACTTGATGGAATGTGTGTAATTTTATTTTTAATGAAATAATCTAAAGTTAGCGCTTTTGGAGATCGTCCGCTGGCATTTAAGCCATACAGTTTTTGGGTCTTTACATCCCATACTATTGCAAAAAGGTCACCGCCAACCCCGCTACCTGTTGGTTCCATTAGTCCCAATGCGGCATTCACGGCTATTGCGGCATCAACTGCTGTCCCCCCTTTTTTTAAAATATCGATACCAATTTGGGTGGCTAATGGTTGGCTGGAGGCTACCATGCCATGCTGTCCAATTACTTCTGATCTGGAAGCAAAGTTTCTTCCGGTTAATCGGTCTTGAGCGATTATTAACGTTGTTGATAACGTTAATAAAATAAGGAATATTTTTTTCACTATTTTATAATATTAATCATTAGTCCGAAATAAATTTTGTTTAGTCCCTAAGGGACAAAGTTGTGTTTTATAAATTATTAACTACCAATATTTAAC
>DHXP01000054.1:3293-8504 GCA_002413745.1 Flavobacterium sp. UBA5153
GTTAAATATTGGTAGTTAATAATGCCCTACTATTTATAAATGTTTGTAGGGATTATATTTGTTGCGATGTGACAAGGTTTAACTTTTTTGTCTACAACATTGAATATTGATCAAATTTTAATTAGAAGATATCCCAAAACAATTTGGTTTCACTTTTATCACCACCTATTTTTGCTGACGCATTAGTATAGTTCGTTCCATTAAGTTGTTGCTCATTTCCTGGATATTTTAATCGGTTTGGAAAACCAGATATAGCATTAACGGGCAATGTTAATTGTGGAAAATCTAATCTGCGAACTTCCAACCATCCTTCAAATGGGCGATTGTATAATGCAATCCATTTCTGAAAACCAATTTTTTGTTTCCATCCGCCTGTGGCAGTGGTGTAAGCAACGTCTGGTCTTAATAAGTAGATATCGGCATCTGTATTGGTACCTCCCCAATAAATTATTGAAGCTTTTACGGCATTATTATAATGTGATTCAGCCGAACCTGTTACAGTATAACCACGTTCTTTCGCTTCAGCCCTATAAAATTCCATTTCGACATAGTCTATCAATACATTTGGCGCATCTGGTGCAGCAACACGGGCACTTGGTTTAGACATTTTAGGATAATCACTCGGAACACCCATTATTCCTCCAACATACTCCCCAGCATTATTAACACCAAAAAAGCCTGGTTTACGAGGATCCGCATAATTGTTTAACACATCCATTAAATCTTTTGCTGCAATATAATCTGTACGACCCGCCAATACCAATTGGTCATATAATGGATTGTTATTTGGTGTGGCGCTAAAATATTTGATAAAGGCATCATTAGCTGTAGAATTAATAGCATTTGGGTTTGCTTTTTCAAATGCCGCTTTTGCTCCTGCATTATCTACGTCAGCGATGGTCATCGCCATTCTTATTTGCAACGAATTTGCAAAAGAAATCCACTTAGATACAGAACCATGAAAAAGGATGTCTTCTGAAGATGTAAATCCAGGGGCAGCAGTATTCAATTTGGTTATATCATCCGCTAATCTGCGCATTAAATCGTCATTTATAGTTTTGGCATCATCATAAACCGGGAATAATATTTTATCATCCAATGCTTGGGTATAAGGTACATCACCAAAAGTAGTTATTAAAATGTTATAGGCATACACTTGCATAATATCAACCATAGCTAATTGATTTGCTTTTTGTGTTGGATTTAATGTGGCATCATTTGTTATTATTCTGGCACTTTCTTTTAAATCGTTTAATACATCTCGATACATCCTAGTCCACCAAGCATTGTGGATTGATCTTGTGATATAATCATATTGAGCTTCTTCTTGAATAATTGCTTGGGCCCAATGATTTACAAAATGACGAAAGATGTTAACATTAACGCTTGCCGAGGCTAAACCATCCGACATCGATTTTACTGCATTTGAGAATAAGGGCCCTGGGGGGATTTCACTGGCGCGCTTTGTTTCATCGTTAAAACGGGTAATGTCGTTTGTACAGGCACTAATAAATAAAATGCCGAATAGTATTAAAATATATCTTTTTTTCATGATTCCTGAGTTTATAATTTTACTTTAATATTTAAGCCAATGGTACGAACAGTAGGATAAGATCCACTTTGGTACCCTTGGACATTACCAGAGGATAGGTTTTCTTCCGGATCGGCGTATGGTACATTTTTATGAATCAGCCACAAATTTCTGCCTGTCAATGAAAATTCGACATCATTTATAGATTTCATTTTTGAAAGCACTCTTTTAGGAAGTGAATAAGAGATGGCCACTTCTCTCAGTTTTACATAACCGGCGTCATAAACGAAATCCGATTGCGCCTGATATGCGCTAGTACCTGAAACAATGGTAACTCTTTTAGTATTCGGTTGTCCATCTGCCGTTACACCGGGTAAAATTATACCACCGCCACTGGCAACAGCATCACGCTTTGGGTTTCCAAGATCGTTAAGTCCAACGGTTTCAGGTAAAATGCCCGACATTGTTCCATAGTACATATCTAAAGAAAATAATTGACCTCCTTTTTTAACATCAATCAAGAAGCTTAAAGCTAAGTTTTTATACTTGAAAGTGTTACTAAGGCCGCCAATCCAATCTGGATTAACATTGCCAACTACATTTGATGTAGTAGTTGTGAATTGATATAATCCATTTGATTTTATCAATCTTTCTCCGTTTAACATTTCGTAAGTGGTGGTTTGCAATTCGCCATAAGGCTTGCCAATTGAAGCATTTAAACTTACTCCACCCTGAAAAGATCCTAATTGTAAATTTTTGCTATCATTATAAAGCGATAGTACTTTATTTCTGTTTCGCGTAAAGTTTACATTTATGTCCCATGAAAAGTCGCTGTTTTTTATCGGACTGCCATATAAAGAAAATTCGACACCTTTGTTCTCAATGTTACCGGCATTCATGAATTTACTGGAATACCCGATTGCTGTAGAAACTGCCACAGGGATAATTTGATCTACAGTATTGGTATGATAATAAGAGGCGTCAAAACCGAGTCTGCTATTAAAAAAGGACATTTCCAGCCCAATTTCTTTACTGATGGTTTTCTCGGGTTTTAATTGACCATTGTTTTTAGTATTCGGTAATGAGAAAAGTAAAGTGCTGTCAAAAGGATTGGGTTTATCGTATACGTCTTTAATGCTTCCCCATGCGGCATCGTTACCAACTGTAGCATAATTTACCCTGATTTTTCCAGAGGATAACCATTCTAAATTTTGTAAATGATGCGAAAATAAATAACTGCTAGAAATGGCATAATAATTATAGGCATTTGCATCTTGAGGTAAGGTAGACGATTTATCCCTGCGCAAGGTTCCGTCTAATAATAGATAATCTTTATAGCTTATGGTAGCTCCTCCAAATATTCCATCAACTGCTTTTGGCTGATACGATTCAATAGGGGCAGGAACGATACCCTTGGAATTGGAGATTGCATACAGTTTTGGCACAACTAGACCACCTGATGTTTGAGAAAATACCGAAGATATTGTATTTCTTCTTATGTTAACACCAGCCAATGCGTTTAATCTAAAATCCTCATTTATTTTTTTATCGGCCGTAGCAAGTAAATCATAGTTTGTCTCGTTGTAGTTTCTGTTGAAACGCGAATAAGATGGAATACCTGCGCTTCCAACTGCTATATGTTCCTCTTGGGCTTCACTATAAGTATCTACTGAAACTCTACTCAAAAGGTTTAACCAGTCTGTGACTTTGTAAGAAAGGGAAACGTTTCCTATCACTCTGTTTCTTGAATCATTTTCATAATTTTCATAAACTACCCAATAAGGATTGTCACTAAAACCGGGCTTTAAGTTGGTAAGTAAAGTTGGATCTGCCCAGTTCCACGTGATGTTTTGTCTATTTCTGAAATAAGCATCTCTTTGTTCTAAAACATCAACGTTAGTTTCGTTAAAATGACGGAAATTACTGTTTACATTCCTTCCGCTATCGTAACCGGTTCCATATCTTCCTTTACCGTTAGTTTGGGAATAATTTACTAAGCCGCTCACCACCAGTTTGCTTGTTAAATTATAACTGGCACTAAAATTCACAATATTTTTCAACAAACTACTATTTGGCAAAACGCCTTTTTCATCATTTCTTGAGTATCCAAGTTTAAAAGTACTTTTATCTGGTACCGATCCATCAATCATAACGCTTTGACTGGTAGATATAGCCGTTTCATAAAAATGCTCGGGTCCATTTTTAGGTGCAATCCAAGGTTTTGGTTTTTGATAATTTGGAGACGCTGGATCAAACGATTCCCAATCATACACCATTAAATTTGGGTCATAATGTGGTCCCCATGAGCGTGGAGCAAAAGTAGGAACTACCAAATCTTTAATTCCATCGGCATTCACATCGAAATATAAAAAACCGTCTTTATCTTGAGCAATTGAACGCCCGGCTCCGTACTCTTGTTGATATTTTACGAATGTTGAGTTATCGATTTTGCCCACAGTCATTCCACTATTAATAGAAACACCTAATCCGGCTTTTGGCTTTTTGGTTGTTATCATAATTACGCCATTGGCGGCTCTTGATCCGTAAAGAGCCGAGGCTGCTGCACCTTTCAAAACGGTAATGGAAAGGATGTCATCCGGGTTGATATCGGCTGCAGCATTGCCATAGTCGTATCCACCTGCTCCTGCTCTTTGTGAAGCTGAATTTGTGTTTGAATTGTCAACTGGAACTCCATCCACCACAAAAAGGGCCTGGTTACTTCCGGATAAAGATTTATTGCCCCTTACCACTACATTTACAGATCCGCCAATGGAGTTTCCTTGTGTAATTTGTAAACCGGATATTTTGCCGGAGAGTCCGCTGGCTAGATTATTTACCCGAGTTTTATTCATGTCATCGCCACTTATTTGTTGGGCTGCATAAGGCAATACGTTTTTCTTTCGTTGAATTCCAAAAGCGGTTACCACTACTTCAGAAAGTTCATTTGTAGTGCCTTCTTTTAACCGTACTTTAATCGTGTTTGCAGCGCCGACTAAAATGTTTTTAGATTCAAAACCAATATAAGAAATTACCAATGTTTTGCCAACATTGACTTCTATAGAAAAAACACCGTCTAAATCGGTTGAAGTTCCTTTTGTTTCCCCTTGGATATTGACATTTGCCATTGGTAATGGCACTCCATTGCCGTCAGATACTACTCCTTTAATTGTTTTTACTTGCGCAAAAGTGATTTGTGCGGTAAAAACAATCATCATAATTAAGAAAAGTTGCTTCATATTGAATGTTTTTAAATTTATTTTGTAAATATATCATTATATCCTTCATAAAAAAATAAATTAAACACGATTCTCAGTAAAAAAGCAAAAACTATAAATTATTTTAATCGTTTTTACGGTAACATTGGATTTTTAACGTAAAATTTGGATAAAATAATTCGGAATAATTAGTTAGGCTAAAAACGATTCAAGCCTTATTGTGATTAGCTTTGAAGTAAAAAAGCGTTGAATAAATTTTGTTGATTATTGAGTTTTATTTTGCCTGATATATTGCCGCTTTTTTTCGAGTGAAATGCACTTTTTGACAATCTTACAATCGTTTCTTTGATTTTTTAATTAAATAATTGACAATTAATAAGCGGAATTTATGTATTGAATCTAAGCAAAGTAAAAGTAAATAAAAAAAAGGGGGCTGTATTTATTATTAACCTGAATTCGATTAAT
>DHXP01000035.1 GCA_002413745.1 Flavobacterium sp. UBA5153
TTTCATTTAGTTCAATTTTTATTGAACTAATTTGAAATAACTAGCGGTATTAATCAGGAATCTGCATCAGAAACCTAATCACTCTCTCCTTTTTCAGCCAATTTTCTCTCTAATTCAGCCTGAAATTCCTCCATTACGGGTTTTACGGTGCTGTCAGGAATGTCAGAAATTCTGATGTACATCAATCCATCAACTGCATTATTAAATAACGGATCCACATTAAAAGCAACTACTCGGGCATTTTGTTTGATGTATTTTTTTATTAAAACAGGCAAACGCAAACTTCCAGGTTCTAATTCGTCAATAATTTTATCAAATTTATTCAAGTCAGCTTCAGCTTCATTAAAAACAAAATCCTTGTCGGCATCTTTTAATTTTACTTTGAAAGCTTTTTTAGGATGAATATATTGTGCAATATAAGGATCATAAAAATTCGATTTCATAAATTCAATCATCAATGATTTCGAAAAATCAGAAAATTGATTGCTGATGCTCACGCCACCAAGCAAGAATTTGTGCTCGGGATAGCGCAGTGTAATATGGATGATTCCTTTCCAAAGCAGGAAAAGCGGCATTGGTTTTTGTTGGTAATCCTTAATGATAAAGGCGCGACCCATTTCGATCGATTTGTGAATCATGTCATATAATTCCGGTTCAAATCTAAAAAGATCATTCAGGTAAAATCCTTCGATTCCATACTTGGGATAAATTTCTGAGCCCAATCCCATCCTATAGGCACCTGCGATTTTTTTGGCATCATCATCCCACAAAAACATGTGACGATAATGGGTGTCGAAAGAGTCAATATCCGTCGATTCATTTGTTCCTTCGCCCACTTCCCTAAAAGTAATTTCACGCAATCTACCTATTTCGTGAAGCACATTCGGTATTTCTTTTGCTTTGGCAAAGAACACTTCGTAGTTCTTGCTTTGCAACAACCGACAATCGTTTTCTCTCAAGGCATTTATTTCATTAATCATATTGTCTTGACTTGCGGCAGTGACAATTGTTTTTGGATTTTTTGGAAGTTTTAAACTGGGTGTTGGCAAAAATGGGGTTTCCTTTTCGAAAGGATTGGCGAGCATATACGTTTTTCGTCTTAAAAACTCCGAATATTCTTCAATTGTTTTGTATTCGTTTTGTTCGTTTACAGAAATTGGTTTTCCGATGCGGACTTTTATTACGCGACGCTTTTGGCTGAACACTTCCGAAGGCAATTTTGCCGTGCGCATCGTGTCGCTGATTTTAGAAAGTAAATAAAACAACCAACTGTTTTTGGCGTGAAAATAGATGGGAACAACAGGAACCTGTGCTTTTCTAATTACTTTTATGGCGCCTTCTTCCCATGCTTTATCCACAACAAGTTTGCCGTCTTTATAAGTAGAAACTTCTCCTGCAGGAAACATTCCCAACGGTTTTCCGTCCCTCAAATGGCGAAGCGTTTCCTTGATTCCCACCACGCTTGATTTAGCATCTTTGTGGTTTTCGAAAGGATTAACAGGCATAATGTATTTTCTCAAAGGCTCAATTCTATGCAACAGAAAATTGGCAATAATTTTGAAATTAGGTTCTCTTTCGAGCATTAATTTTAGCAACAAAACCCCGTCAATTCCTCCCAGCGGATGGTTGGAAATGGTGATGTAGGCTCCGTCTTTGGGCAAACGTTTGAAATCTTCCTCAGGAATTTCGAATTTTATTTGTAAATTATCTATTATGGCATTTAAAAAATCAACATCTTTTAAGTGTTTATTTCTGTCGTAAAATTTATTTAATGTAGAGATTTTCAAAGCCTTCATCAATAACCAGCCCGAAAAAGTACCTAAAAATCCGTACTTATCAGCATTTATTGCTTTTGCAACTTCTTTAGCGGTAACTAAACCCATGTAATTTTTGTTTATTGAGCAAGAAACAAAGATAGCAAAAAACTCCATTTTCTTTCTTTTTTCTTAATCAATCTTTCTCCTTTTTTATTACATTTGAAACTCAAAAAAATGCAATGAAAATCATTTCCTATAACGTTAACGGGATTAGATCCGCCATCTCTAAAGGCTTCGTCGAATGGTTGCAACAAGCTAATCCTGATGTAATTTGCCTTCAGGAAATTAAGGCAACTCCAGAGCAAATTCCGCTTTTAGATTTTGAACTTGCGGGTTATCCCTATCATTATTGGTTTCCAGCCACTAAAAAAGGATATAGTGGAGTGGCAATTTTGTCTAAAAAAGAACCCAATAAAGTGGTTTTTGGAACTGGAATCCCTCACATGGATTTTGAAGGAAGAAACATTCGGGTCGATTTCGATGAATTTTCGGTAATGAGTTTGTACCTGCCTTCGGGAACCAATATTGAGAGATTAGACCATAAATTTATGTTTATGGATGATTTCCAAAATTATATTACCGAATTGAAAAACGAAATTCCCAATCTCATAATTTGCGGCGATTACAACATTTGCCACGAAGCCATTGACATACACGATCCGGTTCGAAACAAAAAAGTTTCAGGATTTTTACCCGAAGAAAGAACTTGGCTTGACACCTTTATGAAAAACGGTTTCGTAGACAGTTTTCGTTTCTTCAACAAAGAACCCGACAATTATACTTGGTGGACCGTTCGAGTACCCACCGCAAGAGTAAATAACAAGGGTTGGCGTATCGATTATTGTTTAGTTAGCGAACCTTTGAAACAAAAACTAAAAAGAGCCGTTATATTACCCGAAGCCAGACATTCTGACCACTGCCCGACATTGGTGGAAGTGGAATAAATAATGGCAATGTCAATTGCAAAAATCAATTTCAATAAATATAACTTTAACAATATTAAATTTTTAAAAATGATAAAAAGAATTTCCCTCGGATTGCTGGTTGTAGCACTTACAACTTCTTGTGTTTCCAAGAAAATATACAATGATTTAGAAAATAAATATGCCGATTTAAAGAAAGAAAATAGAAACATTTCTGACGAAAATGCAGATTTACTAAAAGCCAAAAGCCAACTGGAATTAGACCGTGATGCTTTAAACAAAGAGTTGGGAAAAGCAAAATCGGAACATGATAAATTGGAGCTTGATTATGCTGCTGCAAACAACAAATATGATCTTTTGCAGCAATCCTACAATGCTTTGGAAAAAAACAGTAACGAAGCTTTGAAAGCGAATATGGCCAAAAACCGTGATTTACTGGAACAATTGGAAGCCAAAGGAAAAGCATTGGCATTGGATCAAGAACGTTTGGATAAAAGCAGTCAAAGATTGGGCGAATTGGAGGCTTTGATTGCCGCCAAAGAAGCAAGCATGCGAAAACTAAAAGAAACACTTTCGAATGCTTTGAATGGTTTTGAAGGGAAAGGCTTGACGGTGGAACAAAAAAACGGGAAAGTTTACGTTTCTATGGAGAACAAATTACTTTTCAATTCCGGAAGTTGGGCTGTAGGTTCCGAAGGTAAAAAAGCCGTTGTTGAAGTGGGAAAAGTGTTGGGCGACAACCCCGATATTTCTGTTCTTATTGAAGGTCATACCGATGATGATCCTTATGCAGGTTCAGGACCAATTGCCGATAACTGGGATTTATCAACCAAAAGAGCCACCGCAATTGTAGCCATTTTGAGCGAGAACAAAAGCATCAACAGAAAAAATCTAACCGCCGCCGGTAGAGGCGAATTCTCTCCATTGGCAAGTAATTCCACCCCCGAAGGGAAAGCAAAAAACCGTAGAATCGAAATTATTTTAACGCCAAGATTAGACGAAATTGCCGAAATGTTGAAGGAAATAAATTAAGCTCAAAATAACCAAATCTAAAAAGGTTCTCCTATAAATGCAGAACCTTTTTTGTTTTAAAAAATTGTTAACATAACGCCCAATTGTAATACTAAACCTTACTTTTGTGTCCTATAATTTTTAGCACTTCAATTAAATGAAATACACCACCTTACCCAATTCCGACATAAAAATTAGTCAAATATGCCTCGGCACAATGACTTTTGGTCAACAAAACACCGAAGCCGAAGGTCATGCCCAAATGGATTATGCACTCGAAAAAGGAGTCAATTTCTTTGACACCGCCGAAATGTATTCCATTCCGGGACGCGAAGAAACTTATGGAAGCACCGAGAAAATTATTGGGACTTGGTTCAAAAAATCAGGAAAAAGAGAAGAAATAGTTTTGGCATCGAAAATCGCGGGACCAAACCCAAATTTTGGTTATATGCGTGAGAATGTAGATTTTTCACCAGCGAGTATAAAGTTTGCATTAGACCAAAGTTTGACACGTTTGCAAACCGATTATATTGATGTTTACCAGTTGCATTGGCCGGAACGGAAGACAAATTTCTTTGGGCAACGCGGTTTCAAATTGCAAGACGACGCTTGGGAGGATAATGTTCATTCTGTTCTTGAAACTTTGGACGGTTTGATCCGACAAGGAAAAATAAACCATATTGGGCTTTCGAACGAAACGCCTTGGGGAATTATGCGTTTTCTGGAAGAAAGCAAATACCAGAATCTTCCAAGAATAAAAACCATCCAAAATCCCTATTCGTTGTTGAATCGGCTTTTCGAAAGTGGTTCTGCCGAAATTTGCATCAGGGAAAACGTGGGTTTGTTGGCGTATTCGCCAATGGCTTTTGGCGTTTTGTCCGGTAAATTTTTGTCTGGAGAAAGCCATCCCAATGCGAGAATCAAATTATTTCCCCAATTTTCGAGATACAACAGCGCACAAAGCACCGAAGCTACCCGATTGTATCAGGAAATTGCCAACAAAAACGGCCTGACTTTGACCGAAATGTCTTTAGCGTTTGTGAGACAACAAGCTTTCGTGACCAGCACGATTATTGGTGCCACGACGACGGAACAATTAAAGGAAAACATCGCCACGATTGATGTCGTTTTATCCGATGAAATCCTGAAGGAAATAGAAGGAGTTCATGCTATAATTCCGGATCCCGCACCGTAAAGTGATATAGAAAAACCCGACAGGTTTTTAAAACCTGTCGGGTTTAGTTTATTTACAAATTATCAAAACTCAAATTGCGAATCCACGGCCAGCGAATCCACAGGGATGGAATCTTGCACTTTCAGTTTCAAAAGCGAGTGGGCAAAACCCGAAATATCAAGCGGAATAGACTGTCCAATGGTGTCTTCGGAAGTTAAAAGTCCTCTTCGCAACATTAAACTGCTCAGGAATTTTTCTTGCTTTACAGCAAATGATTTTAGTTTTCCTTCGGTGTCAAATTGCCACATAAATTTCCTTGGTTTTGGAACAATCGTTGCCAAGTATAAACATTCTTTCAAGGTCAAATCGGCTGGTTTTTTCTGGAAATAAAATTGGGCGGCTTCGCCAATTCCGTATACATTTGGTCCCCATTCGATAATGTTGAAATACACTTCGAGCATTCGTTCCTTGCTGGCGATTCGGTTATTTTCAAGGAGATATACCAACAAAATTTCCTCCATTTTTCGAGACACCGTTTTTTCGCGGGTAAGAAACACGTTTTTGACCAACTGCATACTAATCGTGCTGGCGCCACGGGAGAATTTCTTGGTGCGAATGTTTTTGAGAATCGATTGTTTGAAAGCTTCGTTGATAAAACCGCGATGAGAGAAAAAGGACGGATCTTCGGACGTTAGAATGCATTTTTGCAAATAAGGCGAAATTTGGTCTAAAGGCGTGTAATTTGGATTGGAAGAACCAACCAAAATTGGACGTTGCGGCACGTTATTTATGATTGCCCGATAGACAAATTCCTCGTTAAGTTTGTTGAGATTGGCTTTGCCGTATTTGGTAATTTTCAGATTTTCTTTCTTCAAATTACTGTCAAAAACCAGTTGGTTGGGCTTGTTTTTATTGAACATAAAATCGAGCTTGTACTCGAAATTCCCTTCGGCTTCCATTCCCTGAAAATGAGTAAATAAACCATCTGGCAATGAAGCGATAAAATCCTGCGCTTTCATCTTGGGAATCGCCACTTTGAGTTTGTAAATCGTGTCTTCTTCGGTTTCGTAAGCCAGATAGGGATGGAATTTTATTTTGTTGAATTCGACGGTTGAACTGCTGTCAATCGAAATAAAATGGGAACCCAACAAGAACCGGTAATCAAAACGCGCATTTTTAATCACCACATCTTTGCTGGCAATTTTCGGATGGTTTATCATTAAATTGGCAATGGAAGCAACGCCGTCAATGTGCAATTCATCGCCATTTCTGTCAATATTTTGGATGTTCAACCGGATGGAATTGAAGCTTGATTTCAAGTTAAAACGCTCGTCAAGATAAGGCACTTTGATGGCGCCGGTATCCATATTGAAAAACCGAATATCGGCTTTTTTATTTCTTGGATCTGCGAAACCTTGGATTCGAATTCGCTGCGTGAAGGTGTTGGTTTCGACTTTTATGGAAGTTTCAAGTTGCTGGTTGACCAATCGCAGTTTTTGGAAATTGATTGTGGTTTTTTTGCCGTTGTCATTCAGCCGAAACGAAAGGTTTTCTATTTTCATATCGGTTGGTACTAAATTAAGCACTTTCGTGATGATTCTGTAGGTAAATTTGGCATAATCTCCTCTTTCGGAAGGAAGTGTTTTATCTTCCTTGTCTCTTTTTAGAAAAGCCTGAAAATTCCGCCCTTTGTCATTCTTGACTAATTGGACAAAACCATTTGTAATTTCTAAAGTTCCAAGCTGAATGTCGCCAACCAACAAGCGCAAAAAACTGACGCTGGTTTCCGTTTTTCGGATGTTAAAAATCGTGTCGGCATTTTTCGGAACCAAAGTTATTCTGGACATACTTATACCGGAAAAACCAACAAAAGAAGCGTCTTTTACCGAGAAATCACTGTTGTAATCGCGTTCCATTTTTTCGGAAACCCTTGTGATTGCTTGTCGTAAAATGGTATTTCTAAAAACAAAAAAGGAAATAACTGCCACCACAAAAGCCACGGTGACAATTTTCGCGAAAAGAATTATTTTTTGTTTTCTGGTTCTCATTTCTGGTTTGACTCAAATAAAAAATCACTTTACAAACTTCATTTTTTAGATTTGGGGAAGTGTTCCGTAAAGAAAAGGAAAAACTATGAAAGGAATAATTTATTGGCTTTCTTTTTAACGTTCTTTTAGAAGATATTTTCCTGTTAGGTGCTGGGTTGTAGTTGTTTTTTTTAATTTTGAAAGCATAAAAAAACCGCAACATTTTTTATGCTGCAGTCTTTTAAATGTATTTTTTAGATTTTTAGATCAAGACCTTGCCAAATCAAAGAATGGTTCTTGCAATTTAGAAGAAATCCTGTGGGTTATAGAACTTTTTGACCTTGGCCACAATCTCATTTAAGGTCATGCTGTCTGATGTTTCAACCGCTTTTAGTTTGCTGGCGTCAAATAATTTTCCATCACTAATTTTTTGTTCCAGTTTAATTTTGGTTTCTGCCGGCCCAAAGACATAGAGTTCATCAGATCCTTTTACATAGGAAAGTACCGCTTTTAGAAAATAATTCATTTGCTCTTTTTCCCGGTTGTCAAATTTCGTTTCACTGTCGCTGTGACGAGTTTCCGAGGAGAAAGTTCCTTTGTTGCCCTCTTTGTTATGATAAACGCTGTTTTCAACTTCAGAGTCTATTTCGGTAATTTTTTCTTCTTTATGACCTTCAAGAGTAATAATTATGGCCTTTGAGGTGTCTATCCAGATGCCAGTTTGTATTTTTTTCATGGTTTTATTTTTTTATGTTAAAGAGGATTATTTTTTAAACAGCTTTAGTTTTTGATATGAGATATTATTGCTTTGACAAAATGCCGCTCAATTCGTTAATTAAAACCAATTCCGACTTGTTTTTTCCCGAAAAGGAATCTGCAATTACCTTTGCGGTTTTTAGAATCAAGGTGTTGACTGACTCTGTAAACAAACTTGGGTGTTCTTTTTTGAAAAATTCGAAATCAGATATAACGTCTCCAATATTCCAGTCATTTTCTACAAGCCAGTCAAAAACAATTTCGATTTGGTAAGCAGAATCGTCTCCAAATTCATTAAAAGTATTTTCTAACGGAAGCCATTCTTTTTTTACTATTTCTTTGAGTCGCGTAATTTCTTCTTCTCGAACAGTTTTATCCACTGTGGCAACGCTGTAAAACACTTTGCCAAGTTGCTGGTAGAAATGAATCATTGTTTTATCTGATGGTTTCATTTTCTAAATTCTTTAGATGAGAGAAAATTACATATAAATTTACAAAAAAATAATGAATCGCATCCTTGATTTGTTTTTTTATTAAAAACAGGGTGCAGATTTATTTAAAAATCACAAATGGATTTTCAAATAAAAAGCGATAAAGAAGAGTGTAATTTGTTTACGGGCTATTCCCACAAATTTTAAAAAACATAAATTTTACAAAAGAGATCGCTTCTTGTCCAAAATAAAGAGTCGTTAATAAATAAGAGGGCGTCATTTTTCATGGCGCCCTCTTTATTTCAGAAACATAAAACACTGTTATTTCATGTATTCTTTGTCCAAGAACAAGTAACGAACATCATTTTCCGCCCTTTTTGCTTTCGAATCCAAATCAATAACCATAATTTCAGGTTTTTCTTCTTCTTTTGCCATAGGCCAAACTGGCAGTTTGTCGCCGTTTGGATTTCCGGTTTTAATGAAGTTGGCGAAGTAATTCATCATCGTTTCTGATACTTTATAATCGTCTTCTGTCCAAGCGTAATCTTTATTGCTTGCCAAGTTTCCCATTACGTATTCAATTTCGGATGAGTGAACGGCTCCTTTAGGTGTCTTTGGAATATTTTTATCTTTTTTGATGACGCCACCCGCAAGACCCGCTTCAGCGTTTTTGTCACGCAAATTAGGTCTGGGATGTGAATAGTAATAGCGATAGACAGGTTGTGAGCTATTTTTTCGATGCAAATCAAACCATTTCCAGGTACTATAAGCAATAAATCGATCGCCGGCTAAATCGGTCGCGGATTGTTCCGTTACTTCTGGCGTTCCTACGGGATATAATTGCAGCACTTCTGGGGCTTTGTTGCCATATAATTCCTTTATTTTTTGGGCATAACTTTCATTGTTCAGATCTTTTCCCATAGTTAAAGCCCGATAGGACATTTCCTCCGAATTCCATCCCAGCAACAAAGGAACCATTGCTTGCTGTTTGGCTTCAAAAATTTCCGGCAAAGATTTTGGCAAAAAATAGCCGTCAATGGTTGTTTTGAAAACACCCATACTTGTTCCAATTGATTTTTGATACAGTTCCAATGTTGACATGGCACGCAGCTCTTTCAGTGATTTTGCCCCAATTTTTTGAGCAAATTCAAGACCGGTTTTTTCGCCTTCGGCCAAAGGAACAAGAGATAAGGTTGGAAAAAATGAACCGCCGCTTTCACCAATGGCTCCCGCAAACAGGTTTTTAGATAATGGAGAAGCCATCTGGGCACTCACAGCAATAGAACCTGCCGATTCTCCAGCAATTGTTACCCTTTTTGGATCACCTCCAAATTGCTCAATATTTGCCTGAACCCATTTCAATGCAGCATTTTGGTCAAGAAAACTATAATTCCCCGAAGCGTGATTGGGAGATTCCTTGGTTAATTCCGGGTGGGAAAAAAAACCAAAAATACCCAAACGGTAGTTTACCGTTAAGGTTACAATTCCTTTTTTTGCCATATTCTCGCCATCATAACGATATTCCGAACCATCGCCGGCAGCAAAGCCTCCGCCATAGAAATAGACCAAAACCGGTAGTTTTTCATTGGTAGATTTGGCAGGAGTCCAAACGTTGAGGTAGAGGCAATCTTCGCTTATGCCGTCACTTCTGAAACCCATATCGCTAAATAATGCGGGTTGTATTGCTCTTGGTCCAAACTTTTTGGTTTGTTTCACACCAGTCCAATTGGCTGCGGGTTGCGGTGCTTTCCAACGTAAATTTCCAACAGGTGGTTGTGCAAATGGAATTCCTTTGAAGCTCTGAATGTTGGTTTTTACATCGAACTCGCCTTCAATAGTGCCATTTGCAGTGGTTATCTGAACAGGAAAAGCATTTGGATTAACGGCTTGTTGCGCTTTTGAAAAAAAAGGAATTGCTACAAAAAGTAGTGCAATAAATGAAGTTTTTAGATTCATAACTAATAGATTTAATGTATGTTTTATTCTTTGGCGATAAACTTAAAAAGTATTCTTATCAAAACAACTCGCTCGCTACATCCTCAATTTTTGCGACCAATCGGATTTTTATTATTGTGTTTTTCAAGGCAATTTTATTGTATTTCGAAACAAAAATAGTCGAAAATCCCAATTTTTCAGCTTCCTGGATACGTTGGTCCACACGATTTACGGGACGAATTTCGCCCGAAAGTCCCACTTCACCGGCAAAACAAAAATCCTTGTTCACGGGAATGTCCTCATTCGATGATAAAATGGCCGCTACAACTGCCAAATCAATCGCGGGATCATCCACCGAAATTCCTCCGGTTACGTTCAGGAAAACGTCTTTGGCGCCAAGCCTAAAACCGGCTCTTTTTTCTAAAACTGCCAAAATCATATTCAGTCTCTTGGCATTGTAACCCGTTGTGCTGCGTTGTGGCGTTCCGTAAACTGCGGTGCTTACGAGCGACTGAATTTCGATCATTAGCGGACGCATTCCTTCGAGAGTCGAAGCAATTGCGGTTCCGGACAATTCCTCGTCTTTGTGCGAAATCAATATCTCCGAAGGGTTTGAAACTTCACGCAAACCGTTGCCCAGCATTTCATAAATCCCGATTTCGGCAGTGGAGCCAAAACGGTTTTTTAGCGAACGCAAAATACGGTATACGTGATTTCTATCGCCTTCAAATTGCAAAACCGTGTCGACCATGTGTTCCAATATTTTGGGTCCGGCAATGTTTCCATCTTTGGTAATATGACCAATGAGAATCACTGGAATATTGGTTTCTTTGGCGAATTTTATGAGTTCGGCAGTGGTTTCTCGAATTTGCGAAATACTTCCCGGCGTTGATTCGATATAATCGGTATGAAGCGTTTGAATCGAATCGATGATGACAATTTCGGGTTCGATGGCTTCAATTTGTTTGAAGATGTTTTGGGTTTTGGTTTCGGTAAGGATATAACAATTATCGCTGTTTGGCGTGATTCTTTCGGCACGCATTTTTATTTGTTTTTGGCTTTCTTCGCCCGAAACATATAAGGTTTTGTAGGGCAGTTTCAAAGAAATTTGGAGTAAAAGCGTACTTTTTCCAATGCCGGGTTCACCGCCCAAAAGGATTAAAGAGCCGGGAACAATTCCGCCACCCAGAACGCGATTGAGTTCTCCGTCACGAGTATCCATTCGGATTTCTTGGCTGGAATCAATTTCGTTGATGCGTAATGGTTTTGGGGCTTTCTGGCTGGAGGTTGATTCGCTTTTCCAAGCCAGTTTTTCTTGCTTTTGGATGATTTCTTCGGCTATGGTATTCCATTCTTTGCAGGAATTGCACTGTCCTTGCCATTTTGAATATTGGGCGCCACAATTCTGGCAAAAAAAGGTGGTTTTTATTTTTGACATTATTTTTTGGGCATTAAACTTTTCATATCATCGAATTTCTCAAACATCATATCTTTGGTCAAATCGCCAATTTCTTCTAACTGGGCGGCGCTTTGATATGATTTTGCCGCTTTTTTTGGATCGCCCATTTTCTCGTACATTAAGCCGAGTTCATAATCGGCGAGCATTGATTTTGGATAATTTTTTCTGGCAATTTCAGATAACTTATCCAATTCTTGGTAGGCTTTATTTTTTAGAATTGCGGCTTCGATTGCTTTAAAATCGGATACTCGAATAGTTACTTTCAGTCCTAAAGTTTTTGCAATACCATCGTATTTATCCGTCAAATATTTTACATATCCATTAGGGAGCACAGCAATTTTATTGGAATATTCAGACATGGAAATGGGCTTATAGGAGCCGAAAAATTGGTATAAAGCACTTGGAATGGAATATAAAACCAAGGAATAATGCGATGCATCTTTGAAATGGTCGTATTTGTAACTAAGCAGTGGATTGACAACTAGTTTTATATTTTCGTCCAGTTTTTGGATGGGATCAAGCAGCTCTTTTACATCGCCATCTCCGCTGGATTGATAGTAAAAAATAGGTTGTTTTAGTTTTGAAATTTTTTCCGGAATGCGATTTTCCATTTCAGGAGCGAGTTCTGGACTTAAAGAAATATAAGCATTGAATATGGGAGAATCTTTGTATAAGAAAAAATTTAAAAACCCAGCTGTTGTATCGTGTCCTGCAATAATTCGGAAGGGTGCGACACGGTATTTTTTTTCGATGTAGGGAAGTAATTCCCCGCCGATGAATTCGAAGAATTTTGCTCCCTTTCCGGAAGGAATGCCATCAGTTTCGTCATAAGTACTGTCGTCAACTCGTTCGTCTTTTTTGTTTTGGCTTATGCCAATGACAATAGTTTCGGGTAAATCGTCCCAATAAGCGCCATAGCTCAAAGCGCCATAAAAAGGATCAAATAAGTAATCGCCATCAAGCAAAAGGAGTATAGGATATTTTTTAGTTGGATTTTTTTCATAAGAAGGAGGCAAACCAATCGTGATTTCCCGATTTCCGCCTAATATGGTGGAATTGAATAATTCTGTGGTTTTTTGTGAAAAGCCGGAAACAGAAAAGAGCAACAATAGTAATACCTGTTTCATAATTTTGGATATTTTAGAAATTAAAATTTATTCTAAAGAAGCAGCAATATAATACTTTATTTGCTTTTATTTAAAACAGGGATAGTAAAAAAATAACAGTCCTAAAATCAAAACAAGGAACGTTTGTGGCGATTGGAGATTTTGTTTTTAAAAAATTAGGTCAAGGAATTGTCCTTTTCGTTGGGAAAAATAATCCATGGTTTGAAGGTTTTGGCTTCTTCAAAGTCTAACGTGGCATAAGAAATAATAATAATAATATCGTCTTTTTGCACTTTTCTGGCGGCTGGGCCATTGAGTGTTATCGTGCCTGAATTTTTTTCGCCTTTGATGGCATAAGTTTCGAATCGTTCCCCATTATTGATATTTACAACCGATACTTTTTCGCCTTCAATGATGTTTGAAGCCTCGAGTAATATTTCGTCAATGGTAATGCTCCCGATATAATTTAAATCGGCTCCAGTAACTTTTACACGGTGAATTTTTGATTTTACGACTTGTATTTGCATACTGCAAAAGTAAATTAATTTAATGAAATGGTATCAATCAATCGAATATTATTGACAAAAACAGCAATAAAAGCGCGGTATTTTTTGTTTTTATTTTTCCTCAAACAAGGCAATAGCGTCGCTTCATCCGCAATTTGAAAATATTCTAATGTAAAAGCGGGATTTTTTTTAAATGATTTTTGCACCCATTCTGTTACAGAAGCGGCACTGTTTGTTTCGAATCTTGCTTTTGCACCCACCAATGTTTTATAAATCAGGGAAGCCTCTTGTTTTTCACTGGCTGACAAGAGCTCGTTTCTGGAACTCATCGCCAGATTATTGGGTTCTCTGTGAATTGGGCAGCCTATTATGTTGACATTCAAATTGTTTTTTGCTGCCATTTTTTTTACGATTTGTAATTGTTGAAAATCTTTCTCGCCAAAATAGGCATTGGTAGGTTCCACAATTTCGAAAAGACGTTTTACAATGGTTCCAACCCCATTAAAATGACCAGGTCTGAATTGTCCTTCCATTTGATTTTCCAATCCGCCAAAATCAAAAAATTGCGAAAGGGGTTTTCCGTCATAAATATCGTCGACAGTTGGGGCGTATATTATAATTTTTGGGTTTAAATCTGCAATTTTTTTTATATCATCGTCCAGTGTTCTGGGATACTTTGCTAAATCTTCGGGATTGTTAAATTGGGTAGGATTTACAAAAATACTTACAACGGTAATTTCGTTTTCTGACAATGATTGCCGCATCAATGTCAAATGTCCTTGGTGCAAAGCACCCATAGTTGGAACAAACCCAATGGTGGAATGTGTGGTTTTAATAGATTTTAAATGGTCTGTCAAAGCTACTTTTCCATAGAAAATATGCATGGCTATTATGTTGAAATTAAATGCAAACTTAATATTTTAGTCCATAACTGCATAAATTTTTGTAATTTTGCGTGATTTTTATTGCCAACAAATTAAGTTAATTACGATATGGAAGATAAGAGAATATTATATGTATCATCTGAAGTGGTACCTTATCTAGCTGAAAATGAGGTTTCTTCAATGTCTTATGAAGCGCCGAAAATGATTAATAATCAAGGAGGACAAATAAGAATTTTCATGCCGAGATATGGAAATATAAATGAAAGAAGGCATCAATTGCATGAAGTAATTCGACTTTCGGGGATGAATTTGGTGGTAAATGACCTGGATATGCCCTTGATAATAAAAGTAGCTTCGATACCAAAGGAAAGAATACAGGTATATTTTATTGATAACGATGAATATTTTAAAAGGAAAGCCACGTTTACTGATGAGGAAGGCGTCATGTTTCCTGATAATGATGAGCGAGCAATTTTCTTTGCAAAAGGGGTTGTTGAAACAGTGAAAAAACTCAATTGGGTTCCGGATATTATTCATGTTCATGGTTGGATGGCTGCCATGTTGCCCATTTATATGAAACATTTTTACAAAAATGAAGCCTTGTTTTCGGAAACAAAAATTGTCACCTCGGTTTACGGCCAGTCTTTCGAAGGCACTTTGAATATAGAAATGGTCAATAAGGTACTATTTGACGGCATTCCAAGCGATGCTATTGCAGACCTTAAAAGCCCTGATTATGAAAGCATTATGAAAGCAACCATCAAGCATTCTGATGCCATTATCATTGCTTCTGAAAATGTGTCTCCAAGTTTAACAAAATTTATAGAATCTTCAGGAAAACCTTTTTTACCTTTCACGCCGAAAGATAAATTCGCTGAAGCGTATACTAATTTCTATAAAAACAGTGTTCTATAAATTAAACTTTTTTCATTAAACATGTACAATAATTCTTTTTTTAAGCAAATTCTATTACTTGCAAGTGTCGTTCTTTTCGTTTCATGCGATAAAGATTATAATGAAATTGGCGCTGATTTAATTGGTAAAAATCATTTTGAGTTCAACAAGTATATTTCAAATGTTGTAGCTTATAATCAAAAAATTACTCCCATACAATCAAATAATCTTCCGGTAAATGCATTGGGGATTTACGATAATCTTGCTTTTGGTAAAACGACAGCAAATTTCGCAACACAATTGGCATTGGCAACCACGAATCCAACTATAGGAGGTAATCCTGTGATAGATAATGTAATTTTGTCTGTTCCATATTTTATCGACCCTTTAAAAACTGTTACCAATACTGACGGGAGCCATGTATATGTGTTGGACTCTATTTATGGAGCCAGCAATGCCAAAATTAAACTAAGTGTTTTTGAATCAGGTTATTTCATGAGGGATTCAGATCCAATTGGTGGATTCCAATCCCCGCAAAAATATTTCACAGACCAAAACACTGATTTTGACAATCTCAAAATAGGGAATCGTTTGAATGACTCCACAAGCGTTGCCCAAAATGATGCGTTTTTCTTTGATCCTGCCGAACATGTGGTCTCCACTACAGATGCCACAACAAAAGTAGTTACAACAACACGAATAGCTCCGGCAATGCAATTGAACTTGAACAAAAGTTTTTTTAAATCAAAAATAATTGACGCTGCCGCATCGGGTAATTTGGCTACAAACGATATCTTTAAAAATTATTTTAGAGGACTGTATTTCAAAGTGGAACATTCTGGGAATGATCCAGAAAGTTTGGCCATGATAAATTTTGCCAAAGGAACTGTTACAATTAACTATAAAGAAGACCTTGTTACAAATGGAGTAACATCAAGAGTTGCCAAATCAATAGTTCTTAACATGACCGGAAACACGGTAAGTTTGCTGGAACAAAGCAATACAAATCAGGCTTACTCTGATGCGATAAGCTCTTCGAATTCAACATTAGGCGATGAAAAACTGTATCTAAAAGGAGGAGAAGGTTCGATGGCTGTACTAAACCTTTTTGGGCCAGATCTTGATAACAATGGCGTTGCGGACGAGTTAGAAACTATTAGAAACAATAAGTGGTTAATAAATGAAGCCAATCTGGTTTTTAATATTGATGCAAGTGCAATGGCAAACAGCTACGAGCCCAACAGAATATATTTGTATGATTTGACCAATAATCGTCCCATTATGGATTTTTATACTGACGCGACGACAAGCACCAATCCTAAAAAGTCAAAAACAATATTTGACGGAAACATAAATATAGATGCAACATCAAAAAGAGGCTTGACCTATAAAATCAGGATTACGGATCAGATTAGAGGACTTATAAAAAATGCCGATTCAACTAATGTTAAGTTGGGGATTGTTGTTACGGAAGATATAAGCACTGCGGCTTCCTATAAATTAAAAACGGCAAATGCTTTTCTGTCCCAAGCACCAAAGGCAAGCGTTATGAGTCCATTAGGGACGATACTTTATGGAAGTAAATCTACAGTTCCGGATGATAAAAGATTGAAACTGGAAATTTATTATACAAAACCTAATTAAAAACAAAAATTATGTGTGGGATTGTTGGATATATCGGTTACAGAGAAGCCTATCCTATTGTTATCAAGGGATTAAAAAGGCTTGAATACAGAGGATATGATAGTGCCGGCGTTATGTTATACGACGGAAATGCCATAAAACTTTCTAAAACAAAAGGAAAAGTTTCAGACCTTGAAGCAAAGGCTTCAAAAGAAATTACCACCAATGGTACTATTGGAATAGGGCATACACGATGGGCGACTCACGGTGTCCCAAATGACGTGAACTCTCACCCACATCTTTCCAATTCAGGTGATTTGGCAATAATTCATAATGGAATTATTGAAAATTATGCCCCACTAAAAGAAGAATTAATAAAAAGAGGGTATGTTTTCCACTCCGATACCGATACCGAAGTACTTGTAAACCTTATTGAAGAAATCCAAAAAAAGGAAAAACTAAAATTAGGAAAAGCTGTTCAATTAGCACTAAACCAAGTGGTTGGAGCCTATGCAATAGCTGTTTTTGATAAAAAAAATCCAGACGAAATTGTTGTTGCCCGGTTGGGGAGTCCATTGGCAATAGGAATTGGGGAAGGAGAATATTTTATAGCATCAGATGCTTCACCATTTATTGAATATACCTCGAATGCAGTATATTTAGAAGACGGCGAGATGGCAAACATTAGATTGCACAAACCATTGAAAGTGAGAAAAATTAAAGATGATTCTTTAGTTGATCCTTATATTCAAGAGCTTCAAATGAATCTGGAGCAAATTGAAAAAGGAGGTTATGATCACTTTATGTTGAAAGAAATATACGAGCAGCCCAGTGTTATAAAAGACACTTATAGAGGGAGATTGAATGCTAATAAAGGCATAATACAAATGGCGGGTGTCGAAGATAATTTAGAAAAATTCTTGAATGCCGAAAGAATTATTATTGTTGCTTGTGGTACCTCATGGCATGCAGGATTGGTAGCGGAATATGTATTTGAAGAATTTGCCCGAATTCCCGTGGAGGTAGAATATGCTTCAGAATTTAGATATAGAAATCCCATAATAAATAACCGAGATGTGGTAATTGCAATATCGCAATCTGGCGAAACTGCAGATACTATGGCTGCCATAAAACTGGCAAAAGAAAAAGGGGCATTTGTTTTTGGGGTTTGTAATGTTGTAGGCTCATCTATTTCAAGAGAGACTCATGCGGGTGCTTATACTCATGCGGGACCAGAAATAGGAGTCGCTTCCACAAAAGCATTCACCACTCAAATTACGGTGCTGACCATGATCGCATTGCGATTAGCAAAAGCTAAAGGAACATTGTCAAATTCAGATTTCCACATGTATTTACAGGAATTGGAAATTATTCCTGAAAAGGTAAAAGAGGCCTTGGAAACTAATGATAGAGCAAAAGAAATTGCTTCTGTTTTCAAAGACTCACACAATTGCCTGTATTTAGGCAGAGGTTATAACTTTCCGGTAGCTCTTGAAGGTGCTTTAAAACTTAAAGAAATTTCTTATATTCATGCCGAGGGGTATCCTGCTGCAGAAATGAAACACGGTCCAATAGCATTAATAGATGAACATATGCCCGTAATTATTATTGCTCCAAAGCAAGGACATTATGATAAGATTGTAAGTAATATCCAGGAGATTAAATCAAGAAGCGGAATAATTATAGCCGTGGTAACAAAGGGGGATACCCAAGTACGTGAATTGGCAGATTATATCATCGAAATACCAGAAACTTCCGATGCTTTATCTCCATTAATAACTACCATTCCTTTACAGCTTTTATCCTATCATATTGCGGTTATGAGAGGGTGCAATGTAGATCAACCCCGTAATTTAGCAAAATCAGTTACGGTGGAATAAGTAAATACTTATATATATTTTTATCTAAAGCGAGATTTTTTCTCGCTTTTTTAATATGTGTTATTGTTACACATTGGTTACCCGATTAAATTTTAAAAAATGTACCTATCGCTCCGATGGGCTTTAATCAAGGGGTAACTATTCATTCTACAAACATTTCGCTCCTAACGGAGCTATTTTAGTCCCATCGGGACAGAATGTTTGTAGAAAATTCAACACCCAAATAATAAGCCCCAACGGGGCGATATGTTTTATAAGCCCTATCAATAAAAGGATTATTCGGCTTTAAATTTTTTTTAGCGGAGGACAATGATTGTTATATAAAATTGCATTGCTGTCCGATAAAAAAAGTTAAATCTTGTCACATATCAATAAATATAGTCTCTACGGGACATTTATAAATGGTGTGGCTTAATTAATTCTTTTCTGCCAACATTTAGCCACTAACAGAGCAAGCTCGTGGGGGCTAAATTTTGATAGTTAAGTATTTATAAAACAAGAGATTGTCCCATAGGGACTAAACGAAATTTATTTCGGGCAGTAATGATAAAATTACTGTTTTCTAAGAATAATCCATTTTTTTTGTTAAAATTTATATGCGAGCATAGTACATTATTGAACTTTCGACAAAAACGTTAATTAATAAGTAAAAACGTATAATATGAAATAATTATAAATGAATCAAAAAAATTGATAATTATGATTTTTTTTATACCTTTTTATGATAATATCAAAAATATTTTTACTTTTACTTTATAAACCAACAAAATTTAACCAAATGAGAGTGTATTTACTTATTTTGTCTTTGTTTTTTTGCAGCATTACTTTTGCTCAAAATACAATTTCAGGTTCAGTTACAGATAGTAACAATCAACCTATTTCTGGAGCCAACATTAAAGTTGTTGGTGATTCTGCAGGCACAGTTACCGATGGTGATGGAAAATTTACTTTAAGTTCATCTAAAAAACTCCCTTTTACAATTGACGTGACAAGTGTGGGCTATGAATCTAAAAGCGTAAATGTTTCATCAAGTAACCAAAAAGTAAGTATAAAACTAACGTATGAAGAAACAAAGTTGAATGAAATTGTTGTTTCTGCATCCAGAACCCCAGAAAGAGTTTTAGAATCTCCAGTTACCATTGAAAGAATTGGAATTAAGGACATCAAGAGAACTGCATCTCCTACTTTTTATGATGGATTGGAAAATCTGAAAGAAGTACAGATGAACACAAGTAGTTTGACTTTCAAGTCAATAAATACTCGTGGTTTTGCAACTGTTGCCAACACCCGTTTTATGCAATTAGTTGATGGAATGGATAATTCTTCCCCACTATTAAATTTTGTATTGGGAAATATGATTGGTGTTTCAGAAATCGATGTTCAAAGCGTAGAGTTATTGCCTGGGGCATCATCTGCATTATATGGAGCCAATGCTTTTAATGGAATTATGTTTATGAACAGTAAAAGCCCATTTACCTATCAAGGTATTTCAACGTATCTTAAATATGGAGAAACCAGCCAAAAAGCCGCAGGAACAAATGGCTTTTATGATTTTGGAATAAGAATGGCTCATGCTTTCAATAAATATTTTGCTGCAAAAGCCAACTTTACCTATATGGATGGGACAGACTGGTTTGCAACAAATTATGATGATAAAACTCGCCCAGGAATAACCAGAAGCGATAAAAATTATGACGGTATCAATGTATATGGTGATGAGGTAAGCACAAGTATCTATGGTGTTGGACAAAAAATTGTAGCAGCTAATCCAGCATTTGCAGGATTATTACCAACTTTAGCTAATCAAGGCTATGTTTCAAGAACAGGATACAATGAGGTTGATTTAACGAACAATAAAGCAAGAAACACTAAACTTGACTTTTCACTTCATTTTAGACCATTAGGGAATGAAAACCTGGAAATTATTTGGCAAAGTAAATTTGGTTACGGAAATGCTGTTTACCAAGGTGCCAATAGATATTATTTGAACAACTTTTTTATGCAACAGCATAAACTAGAAATAAAAGGGAAAAACTTTTTCTTAAGAGGATATACAACTTCAGAAGATGGAGGGAAATCGTATGATATGGCTTTTACCGGAATCAACATTGATAGAGCTTGGAAATCAGACGCCGATTGGTTTACACAATATGCAGTAGCCTATGCTAAAGGGTTTGCAGGCTTAATTCCAGTTCCTGGATTGGCAGGTAACGCAGCGACATCTAATGCATTTGCTCGTACTATTGCTGATACAGGTAGATTAGTTCCTGGCTCGGCTGCTTTCCAATCGGCATTTAACCAAGTAATTGCTGATCCAAGTGTATTGACAGGATCAAAATTGGTAGATAATTCTAAAATATATCATTTTGACGCCAATTATAATTTTAAAGACATTATTAAATTTGCCGAAATTCAAATAGGTGGGTCTTTTAGAGAATATGATTTGAATTCTCACGGAAGAATTTACACGGATTCAAACGGGTCAATTTTTTACAATGAATACGGGGTTTACACACAATTGCAAAAAAAATTAATGGAGGATAGATTGAAATTCACTGGATCTATTCGCTATGATAAATCCAAAAATTTTGCCGGTAATTATTCTCCAAGATTATCATTGGTATATTCGGCAGGAGAAAACAAACAACACAATTTCAGGGCATCCTTTCAAACGGGTTTCAGAAATCCAAGTACACAGGATCAATACATTGGTTTCAATGTTGGAAATGCCGTGTTAGTAGGTTCTGCACCTGATAATTTATTAAGATATAGTGAAACTTTACCAGTTTCAGCGGGTTATGGACAGGCCTTTGCTGGGGGAACAACAGCAGTAATGACCGGGGTAAACGCCTATGATAATTCTTATACGAAATTATCAGTTGATCAGCTTTTAGCGACAGGTAATCCAGCATTGTTGAAAAAAACAAATGTAGGGTTAGTAAAACCCGAAGAGGTAAAAGCATTTGAGTTAGGGTATCGTTCTCAAATAGAAAACATTAATTTTGACGTTAATGCATACTATAATGTATATAACAACTTCATTGGAAACTTGACAGTAGTGGCACCTTATTACGGTAAAGCACAAGATGCGCCTAATCCTGCTGTTAATCCAGCTAATCTAGGGTTTCAATCATTATATGCACTTCAAGCAGGTGATTGGAGAGCATATCAATTATATACCAATACGAATCTTGAAATTAAATCTCTTGGAGTTGGTATAGGAGTTTCTAAAAAAATGTTTGGAAATTATGAATTTGGTGTTAGTTATAACTATGCTCAATTTAATTTTGACCAAGCAAAAGACCCAAGTTTCGAAGCTGGTTTCAATACTCCAAAACACAGGGTTAAAGCATCTATTGGGAATGATAGATTGTTCGAAAATTTTGGATTCAATGTGAGCGGAAGATGGAACAGCGAGTATTTATGGCAATCTACAATGGTTGACGGAATGATCGCTGCTGCAACTGTTATTGATGCACAAATCAACTATGGTATCCCAAAACTAAAATCAGTGATAAAAATTGGTGCAGCTAACATAGGAGGTAAAGAATACACCCAAGTATTGGGTGCTGGAGCAATAGGACAACAATATTTTGCTTCTTGGACGATTAATCCATAATTATATTTTACAAAATAGTTGAAAAACCATTCGTTCAAAGGCGGATGGTTTTTCTGTTTTTAAATACTTTCTTCGATTTTCCTCTCTCTTATAGAGAATCCGTCTAAATTCCACCTAATTTTTCCAAAAAAAGTATTGATTTTTATATTTTAAAAAATTACCTTTGCGCACTGAAAATGCATCTGTATCAATTAGTTTCGATCGATCGTATTTCATAAACCTGAATAGCTGTTTAATAAACACATAAGTAATGTCAAAAGTAATAGGAAAAGTTGCGCAAATTATTGGTCCAGTAGTTGATGTTGTTTTCAACGGAAAGGATGTTGAACTTCCAAAAATTTATGATTCGTTAGAAATCACAAAAAAAGATGGGACTTTATTGGTTCTAGAAGTACAATCTCACATTGGTGAAAACACGGTTCGTACCATTTCAATGGACTCGACAGACGGTTTGAGCAGAGGTTATGAAGTAGTTGGAACAGGTAACCCAATCAAAATGCCAATTGGCCCAGATATTTACGGTCGTTTATTCAACGTAATCGGAGATGCTATTGATGGTTTGGGGAATTTGCCAAAAACTGGTGAAAACGGAATGTCTATTCACCGTCAAGCTCCAAAATTCGAAGATTTATCAACTTCATCTGAAGTTTTATTCACGGGTATTAAAGTAATCGATTTGATTGAGCCTTACTCAAAAGGAGGAAAAATTGGATTGTTCGGTGGTGCTGGTGTAGGTAAAACGGTTTTGATCCAAGAGTTGATTAACAATATCGCAAAAGGTCACGGCGGACTTTCAGTATTCGCAGGAGTAGGAGAAAGAACACGTGAAGGAAATGACTTACTTCGTGAGATGTTAGAGTCAGGAATTATAAAATACGGGGATGAATTTATGCACTCTATGGAAAATGGAGGATGGGATTTATCTAAAGTAGATATGCCAGGAATGAGAGAGTCTAAAGCTACTTTCGTTTTCGGTCAAATGAACGAACCTCCTGGAGCTCGTGCTCGTGTGGCACTTTCAGGATTGTCTATTGCGGAATATTTCCGTGATGGCGCAGGTTCTGACCAAGGAAAAGACGTTCTTTTCTTCGTAGATAATATCTTCCGTTTTACACAAGCAGGTTCTGAGGTTTCGGCACTTTTAGGTCGTATGCCATCTGCAGTAGGCTATCAGCCGACTCTTGCTACCGAAATGGGAGCGATGCAAGAGCGTATCACATCGACAAACAAAGGTTCTATTACATCTGTACAAGCGGTTTACGTTCCTGCGGATGATTTAACGGATCCAGCACCAGCAACAACATTTGCTCACCTTGATGCAACTACAGTATTGTCTCGTAAAATTGCCGAGTTAGGTATTTATCCTGCGGTGGATCCATTGGATTCAACTTCAAGAATTTTGACTCCTCAAATTATTGGAGAGGAGCATTATAACTGTGCGCAAAGAGTAAAAGAAATTCTTCAAAAATACAAACAATTGCAAGATATTATTGCAATTTTGGGTATGGAAGAACTTTCTGAAGACGATAAATTGGCGGTTTCAAGAGCAAGACGTGTACAACGTTTCTTATCTCAACCTTTCCACGTAGCAGAACAATTTACAGGATTAAAAGGATGTTTAGTAGATATAAAAGATACCATCAAAGGATTCAATATGATCATTGACGGAGAATTAGATCACTTGCCAGAAGCAGCTTTCAACCTTAAAGGGACTATTGAAGACGCTATCGAAGCCGGAGAAAAAATGTTGGCAGAAGCATAATCTAGTGTTCAGTATTCAGTGTTCAGTATTCAGTACTGAGACTGTAAACTGAGACTGTAAACTAAAAAATATGATTTTAGAAATAGTATCACCAGAAGCAAAATTATTTTCAGGAGAAATCACTTCAGTTTCCCTTCCGGGAGTCGATGGTCATTTTCAAATGTTGAATAATCACGCACCAATTGTTTCACTGCTTCAAAAAGGACTTGTAAAAATTACGGCTCCAAGTTTCAAGTTTAGCAAAGAATCCGAAGATTTATTTACAAAAGTAGACGATCAGAATTATACACTTGCCATTGAATCTGGAACAATCGAAATGAAAGACAATAAAGTAATTGTTTTAGCCGACTAAGATAATTTCAATATAAAAATGAAAAGTCATACAGCAATGTGTGACTTTTTTTATGTATGACTTTTTAATTATTCTGATATGAAGAAAAATATATTTTTATTATTTGCTTTGAGCTTGATCCTTAATGTTAGTTTCGCTCAAAATCGCATAAAGATAGATTCGTTACAAGAAGTGGTTATTTCATCCAGTAGGATTGATCTGCCTTTCAAAGAAAATTCCAGAACGATTCAGTTGATTACTGCCGAAGATTTAAAAAAATCAG
This sequence comes from Flavobacterium sp. UBA5153, assembly GCA_002413745.1. Classification (GTDB taxonomy): domain Bacteria; phylum Bacteroidota; class Bacteroidia; order Flavobacteriales; family Flavobacteriaceae; genus Flavobacterium. The sequence goes on from DHXP01000035.1 coordinate 24,422, forward strand.
GAGTTACAAATGTTGCCGATGCGCTACAGCAAATTGCTGGAATTGATATTCGTCGTCGTGGTACTAGCGGAATGCAAGCCGATTTATATATTCGTGGTGGAAGTTTTGATCAAACATTACTTCTGATTGATGGAATTAAAGTAGATGATGCTCAAACCGGACATCATACGATGAACTTGGCTTTGCCGATTGAAGTTATCAAGAGAATCGAAATTATAAAAGGGCCAGCAGCTCGTGTATTTGGTCAAAATGCTTTTACAGGAGCTGTAAATATCGTTACAAAAGATTCACTTGATAATAGCGTTTCTTTGGATCTTAAAGCGGGTTCTTATGGTCAAGTTAGTGCTGCCGTTACAGCAGGAGTTAATTTGGAGGATAGTAGTCATATAATCCATTTTTCTAAAAACGCATCGAATGGGTACCGCTATAATACCGATTTCGACAATACTAATTTTGTATTAAAAAGCACTTTCGATAAAAAAGAATTACCAATTGAGATGTTGGTTTCCCTTTCGGAAAGAAACTTTGGCGCAAATGGTTTTTATGCTACGCCAGCAGCAATTAATCAATATGAGAAAACAAAAGCGAGTTTAGTTGGTTTTTCTACAACTATCAAAAAAGGAAATTTTACTTGGAAACCAAAAGTATATTGGAGACGTAATGAGGATGAATATAGCTACGTTAGAAGCAATCCGTCACTTTACAGAAATGTACATATTTCAAATAAATTTGCCGCCGAATTAAATGGCACTTATACATCAAATATTGGTGTTACAGGATTTGGAATAGAAACGGCCAAAGTTTTACTTTCCAGTAACAATCTTGGGGCTAGCAATCGTTTCGTAAGTACTTTATTTTTAGAACATCGTTTAAATTTACTTAAGAATAAGCTAGATATTACTCCGGGAGTTGCTGTAACTTATTTTTCTGATTTCAAATTTTTTGCTTTTCCAGGAATAGATATTGGTTATCAATTGCTTAATAATGTTAGGATTTATGGTAATGCGGGGTATACGTATAGAGTTCCAACTTACACTGATATGTATTATAAATCGGCAACAACTATTGGAAATTCTAATTTAGAACCTGAAAAAGCATTTGCGCAAGAATTAGGATTGAAATGGAATGTTTCCAATTTTGATTTATCCGCGGCGGCATTTAATCGTAATTCGAATCATTTGATTGATTATGTAAAAGATTTAAGTACAGATCCTTGGCAAGCTCAAAATATTCAAGATATTACTACTAAAGGTTTCGAAACGCAACTACTTTATAAGTTTACTGTTAATTCGTTCAATCAGAAGTTGCAAATTGGTTATTCCTTCATAGAGGATGATGTAAAACATAGCAATTATAATTTCTCGCAGTATGCTTTAAACTCAATGAAACATCAGTTTGTGGGAAGTTATACGATGCAATTTTTGAAAAACTTCAGTAATACAATTTCGTATCGTTATGCGGAACGAACTACAGGCAATTCGTATTCGGTTGTAGATCTTGGAGCGTCCTATCACTTGAAAGCTTTCGAAATTTCTTTGTTTGCCAATAATATTTTCAATACGGCCTATACCGAAACGAATTTGATTCCTATGCCAAAAGGGAATTTATTGTTCGGAATACACTATAATTTTAGATAAAAAATCACAATCAAAATACAAAGTCATACAGCAATGTGTGACTTTTTTTTGGAGCTTTTTTATTTCGTCAGTTCGCTTCGCTCGTGTCAGCTGTTCACTGTATCCACGCTGAAAAAGCGTGGGATGCCGTTTCCATCTGGGCTAAAAATCCATAAAACATAAAATTTCATTTTTTAAATGATAACTTTGCTTTTATGAAGTTTCCAAAAAATCTCGCCGCCAAACTTGAAACCCGCAAGCAAAACAATGCTTTGAGAAAATTGTCCTTGCCTAATAATTTAATTGATTTTGCCTCCAATGATTACATCGGTTTTTCGAAAAACCAAGCCATTTTCGAGGAAACACATCAATATCTAATTGACAATAATAGCATCCAAAATGGAGCAACAGGTTCCCGATTATTATCTGGAAACCACAAAGTCTATCAAGAAGCTGAAACATTTATTGCCAAATTCCATCAATCGGAAAGTGCTTTGATTTTCAATTCGGGCTACGATGCCAATGTTGGGTTTTTCGGTTCCGTGCCACTAAAAGGCGACTTGATTTTGTATGACGAATTGTGCCACGCTTCCATCCGTGACGGAATCCAGCTTTCGAATGCCAAAGCCTATAAATACCAGCACAACGATTTCGAAGACTTGGAAAAACTCATCCAGCGATGTCACATCGAGCGCGTCATCCCGAGCGCAGTCGAGGGACGAGATGCCTCAACAAACGAAGTTTACATCGTCACCGAAAGTGTTTTCTCAATGGATGGCGACACGCCAAATCTCGAAGAATTGACGCAACTTTCAGGGAAATACAATTGCCATTTGGTTATTGATGAAGCTCATTCGCTTGGTGTTTTCGGGAAAAACGGAGAAGGCTTGGTTCAAATGTTGGGTTTACAAGACAAAGTTTTTGCCAGAATTATGACTTTCGGAAAAGGATTGGGTTGTCACGGCGCAGCGATAGTCGGAAGTGAGGAATTGAAGGAATATCTAGTTAATTTTGCCCGGAGTTTTATTTATACCACAGGATTGTCTCCACATTCGGTTGGCGCGATTTTAATGGCGTATCAACATTTGAAAACAGATAAAAACACCGTCAACAAGTTACGGGAAAACATCATCCACTTCAATCAAGTCCAGCATTTATTGGGATTGAAACCAATGTTTGTCAAAAGTAAATCGGCGATACAAAGTGCCATAATTCCAGGAAATCAAAACGTAAAATCAATAGCCAAACAAATTCAGGAAAAGGGATTTGATGTCAGAGCGATTCTTTCACCAACAGTTCCCGAAGGTCAGGAGCGATTGCGTTTTTGCATCCACAGTTTTAATTCAAAAGAAGAAATCTCGGAAGTATTGGGTTTGTTAAGTACCTTTGTGTTTTAGTTCATAACACCCTGTCAGGGTTCCAAACCCTGATAGGGTTAAATTTTTATAAATGAAAATATTCATCACAGGAATTTCTACCGATGTAGGCAAAACAATTGCCTCCGCCATAATTGTCGAAGCACTCAAAGCCGATTATTGGAAACCCATTCAAGCAGGGGATTTGGAAAATTCCGATAGTCATAAAATCAAAAGCTATATTTCAAACCACAAAACCACCATTCACGAAAACAGCTATAAACTCAACACACCCGCAAGTCCACATCTCGCTGCTGAATTGGATGGAATTACTATTGTTTTAAATCAGATTAAAGAACCCAATCCCGATAGCTATCGGGAAAAAAATCATCTTGTCATTGAAGGAGCCGGAGGAGTTTTTGTTCCGTTAAACGACAAGGATTGTGTCATCGATTTAATCAAAAAAGACTATAAAGTGATTGTTGTTTCAAGACATTATTTGGGAAGTATCAATCACACATTATTGACCATCGAAGCCTTAAAAAATAGAAAAATAAACATTGCAGGAATCATTTTTAACGGAGACGAAAATAAATCTTCTGAATCAATTATTCTGAAAATGTCGGGAGTAAAATGTATTGGAAGAATAGAACAAGAGCCTTATTTTGATAAAGCCGTTATTCGGGAATACGCCGATTTGTTTCGGGAGAATTTATTAAATCTTTAAATATAGAAACAAGAAGAAAGAATCAAGACTTGATTTCTATGTTTTTCTAGCTTCTTTCCTCTTGCTTCTTTTATCTTTGCAAAATGAACCTAACTGAAAGAGACAGCCAATATCTTTGGCATCCTTATACGCAACATAAAACTTCAAAACCACCAATTGCTATAGTAAAAGGCGAAGGAGCTTTGCTTTGGGACGAAAATAACAAGGAATATATTGACGCGATTGCTTCCTGGTGGGTAAATCCTTACGGACATTCCAATAAATTTATTGCGGATGCAATTTATAAACAATTGACCACTCTTGAACACGTTCTTTTTGGTGGATTCACGCACGAACCTGCCGTAGTTTTGGCCGAAAAGTTGATAGAAATAGTACCCAAAAATCAACAAAAAATATTTTTTTCTGACAATGGTTCAACTGCCGTTGAAGTCGCAATAAAAGTGGCCTTGCAATATTTTTTTAATAAAGGAGAAAAGAAAACCACGATAATTGCTTTCGAAAATGCCTTTCACGGCGACACTTTTGCCGCAATGGCAGCAAGCGGAATTTCCTTTTACACCCAGGCTTTTCAGGGAATGTTCATCGATGTGGTTCGGATTCCCGTTCCAATAAAAGGGCAGGAACAAGCAAGTTTTGATGCTTTGGCAGCAGCCATAAAAAACAATAATTGTGCAGGTTTTATTTTTGAACCGCTTGTTCAAGGAGCGGCTGGAATGGTGATGTACGAACCCCAATCACTCGACGAATTGATTCGAATTTGCCAGAAAAATAATGTACTCACCATTGCCGATGAAGTGATGACCGGTTTTGGAAAAACGGGAAAGACTTTTGCAACAGATTATTTAGATGAAAATCCCGATATGATGTGCTTGTCGAAAGCCTTGACCGGGGGGACAATCCCTATGGCAATCACCACTTTTACCCAAGAAATTTTTGATGCCTTTTATGATGAAGATATCAACAAAGCTTTGTTTCACGGACATACATTTACTGCAAATCCTACGGGTTGTGCGGCAGCATTGGCGAGTTTAGAATTGTTGCAATCTAGTGAAATGCAAGACAATCTTACTCGAATAAATAAAAGTCATTTGGGCTTTCAAAAACATATCGAATCCCATCCAAAAGTTACCACGACACGAGTCTTGGGAGTGATTTTTGCCTTGGAAATAAAAACCGAAAGCTCTGAAAGTTATTATGGAACATTGCGCAATAAACTCTACGATTTCTTCATCGAAAACGGTGTGATTTTGCGCCCTGTGGGCAATATTGTCTATATTTTGCCGCCTTATATTATGACCGACGAGCAATTGCAAAAAGTGTACGAAGTTGTCGAAAAGGCATTGGAAATAGGTTAGTTTTTTGGCCACAATTTTTTTGGCCACAGATTACACGGATTACACGGATTTCCATTGAAGATTTTCACTGTTTTCCAACTTATATGACCTTATATTTCTTATACGGTTAAAAAATAAATCCGTTTTTATCAGCGTTTTTGCTTTAGCAAATCCGTGTCATCTGTGTACAATTTTTTAAAAAAACTTCCCGACCTTTGCGGTAAAATAAATTAGTCTTGTCACAAACCATCTCCATAACAGCCATATCTTCCATTTCCCCTTTGGGCAACGATCCAAAAACCATTTGGGGAAATTATCTAAATACCAATCATTGTTTCACCGAACATTTTTTAGACCACAAAAAAACACTCGTTGCCAAATTGGACGATGATTCAAAGGAAATAATCGCAGCATTAAAACAATCGGATATCAAATACAAATCTTTGGACAAAACGGTTTTGTATGCGATGGCGGCTTCTCGAAAAGCCATACAAAATGCAGGTTGGACACCAAACGATGTTTTCGGGATAAACATTGGTTCTTCTCGTGGTGCCACTGATTTATTCGAAAAACATCATCAGGAATATTTAGAAACGGGTAAAGCGCAAACTCTGGCATCGCCAACGACAACTTTGGGAAATATTTCCTCTTGGGTTGCCCACGATTTACAAAGTCAGGGCCCCGAAATTTCACATTCCATTACCTGTTCGACCGCTTTACACGCTTTGTTGAACGGTGTGGCCTGGCTTCGGGCAGGAATGGCAGATAAATTTATGGTTGGCGGAAGTGAAGCGCCTCTGACCGATTTCACGATTGCGCAAATGCGGGCATTAAAAATTTATTCACGAGCCAATTTGGATGAAGGTCAATGGCCAAATCGAGCCCTTGATTTAGAAAAAATACAAAATACCCTAATTCTTGGTGAAGGTGCTGCGGTGTGTTGTTTGGAAATTGGCAGAAAAGAAAAGGCGTTGGCTTTTATAGAAGGGATTGGTTATGCCACCGAAATCTTGGAACACAATATTTCTATTTCGGCGGAAGCGACTTGTTTCCAAAAATCGATGAAAATGGCGTTGCAAAATACCGATTTGTCCGAAGTTGACGTCATTGTGATGCACGCTCCGGGAACAAAAGCGGGGGATTTAACCGAATATAAAGCGATTCAAAAAGTATTTACTTCGTCAGTTCGATCTTCGGTCTCGGGTGGTTCCACTTTGCCGATGCTTACCACCAACAAATGGAAGATTGGGCACACCTTTGGTGCATCAGGAATGTTGAGTATTGAAATGGCGATTTTGATGATGCAACACCAAGAATTTATTGGCGTTCCTTATGCCGAAGCACAAAAGCCAAGAAAACTAATTCGCAAAGTTCTGGTCAATGCCGTGGGATTTGGTGGAAATGCAGTGAGTGTTTTGCTGTCGTTGTGATCATTTTTTCAAAAAAGGGGCAACAGATTTTACTGATTCGCTCGGACAAATAAAATCTGTTTTTATCAGCGTAACATCAGTTTCATCCGCGTCCCAACCCTTCCAATTCCTTCGCTTTCTCGAAAACTAAATTGCCTTCAAAACCTCGTCGAAGCATATAATCACAGAATTTTTTTTTCTTTTTTAATGTGTTTGTTTCTCGGATGGATTCCCAATGTCTGTCGGCCAGTGTGTGAAATGTTGCTGAATATTCTTCGGGAGTGATTTCTTTGAGCGCAATGTTGATAAGGGTTTGCGATATTTTTTTAAACTTCAACTCGTTGACAATCCTGATTTTTCCCCAATGTTTAATGCGGTGTTTTCCTCTGGCATAACTGCTGGCAAAACGTTCCTCGTTCAGAAAATTCGAAGCAATGAGATGCACCATAATTTCGTCTATTTCCTCTGAATCCATCTTCATGCTGCGCAATTTAGAAACCACTTCCTCGTGACAACGTTCTTGATAGGAACAAAAATATTCTATCTTTTGTTTGGCTTCTTTTACTGAAAAAACGTCTTTCATAGGTTGGTTATTATTTCAAAATTTGGGATTCAAAATCCGTATTTTTTATACTTTTTCTCAATCAAATTTAATTTAGTTTTTATTCTTGTAGGCTAGTCAAACCTGAACAAAAATAGGCATTTTTTTGTATTGCTTTTTTAACAGGAAAATGGGGTTTTAAAAGGGAATGATTTTCAATCTTTTCAACATGGTAGTATAACTGATAAAGAGGTATTTGAACGACTTAATTTTGTTAGTTTAATAAGTTTTGTTTGTTTTGTATATAATAAGTTAATATTTACAACAAAAGATATTTTAAATAAACAAAGCAGAACTATTTATGATCAAAAAATTACTCCTTCCGCTTTTTTTAATTTTAGTTCAATCTGTGGTTTTTTCACAAAATGTTGGGGATTATCGTTCTGCCGGAACAGGAACGGCACTTGTTCCTCTAAACTGGACTACTCCTGCAAGTTGGCAATATTTTAACGGATCTTCTTGGGTGAATGCAATGAATTATCCCGGGGCAACAGGAGTTACAACAGGTGATGTTCTGATTCAGGCTGGGGATTATATAATCATAGGTAATTCGGGTATAACAACTGCAGCAATGGGAACCCTGACAATTAGCGGTACATTAACTTTGAACGGGGATAATAGTTCAGCTGTTAATTATAATATTATTACGCAGACTATTATCGTTACCACGTCTGGACATATTGCATTATATAATAAAGTGAACTTGAAATTACCACTAAATGCTACTATTCAATTAGTTCCTGGTGCTAACGGGCTTATAGGAGATTGCAGTAATAATCAATCCATTTATATTGGGCCTACAGAATTCTCAGTTTGTACTGGTAATAATGCAGATACAAGTTTTACATTCCAGAACTTGATAGATAATGGAGGCACTCTTAATGCAATTATTACCACTACTCCTTCACCTATTTGTGAAGGAGATGCTATTAATCTGGCCGGAAGTATGTCAGGTCCAACAGGAACTAATCCACCGTCATATAGTTGGTCGATTACCGGACCAATAACAACAACAGTTTCAGCTCAAAACGTAAACATTTCTAATGCTATAGCTGGCACCTATAGTGTTACTATGACTTGCACCGCAATTTACAATAGTAAGTCATTTTCCAATTCTAGAACTATATCAGTAATCGTTAATGCATTGCCAACTATAACTGGCTCTTTAAGTGTTTGTGCTGGATCAACTACACAATTAACAGGTTCGGCTACAGCAAATGCTACCGCTCCTTGGGTTTCAGCAACACCAACTGTTGCAACTGTAAATAATTCAGGATTAGTGACAGGGATTTCTACAGGGACAAGTGTCATAACGTATAAAAACAGCAATGGATGTGCAATAACAGCAACGGTTACAGTTAATTCTTTGCCAACGATTACTTCTATAAGTGCTCCAGCGGCAATTTGCAAGGGATCAAGCACAACAATCACCTTAGCAAGTATAACAGGTACAGGTTTATCGTATGACTTATATACCGCTTCTTCAGGAGGTGCTTTAGTAGGCACGATACCTCAAACCATATCTCCAACTATTTCTACTACTTATTATGTTGAGGCGGTTAGCTCGGTAGGTTGTGTAAGTTTAATTAGAAAAGCGGTAACTGTTACAGTCAATACTTTGGTAGATAATACTGGAACTGGATTTAGTAGTACTTCATTTTGTGTAGGCAATCAAGCTACAATAACGTTTGATGCAAATAACGGTTCAGGAGTACTTCCTTATGCATTATCGTATAGAAATGAAACTACTCTTGATATTTCTACTCAAATTATTTTAACTGATAACCCGACTACTTTTACCTTAAGTCCTAATCCTATAGCAACAACTAAATATACATTACTATCAATTACGGATGCAAATGGTTGTGTAAATTCATCTCCAATTGATGCCACAGCCACCGCTACAATTCTCTCGCTACCATCAACCCCATCAGTTGCAACAATCCAACCTGTTTGTGCAGTACCAACAGGAACAATAACCGTAACTGCACCCTTACCAGCTGCTGGAATTACATATACAGTTACTGGGACAAGTCCAGTTGTTGCAGCAGTAACGAATGCCACTGGAGTGTTTTCAGGCTTGGCAGCAGGCAATTATAGTGTGACCTCCACTAACGGTTGTACTTCCTTGCCTAATTTTGTTGTAATAAATCCATTAGTATTAATTACTAACACCTATACTACGTCTTGGGATAATGGTACGCCTACTAGCAATCAAAACATTGTTTTTGATGGGACTTTTTCATCTACTGCAGATTTAACAGCCTGTTCATGCCTTGTGAAAGCAGGCAGGAATGTTACCATAAACCCCCTTCATACTTTAACAATAACGAATGGGGTTACTGTTGAGTCAACAGGAACTTTAACCTTTGATTATGACCACACCTTTGGCGCTAACCCAATTAACTCGGCTAGTTTGGTTCAATTAAATAACGTTGTCACAAATAATAATTCAGGCAAAATAAACTACAATCGAATGACAAACACGGCGGTCATTAGTACGGATTATACCTATTGGTCGTCACCGGTATTGCCTCAAACCTTGGGAGGGCTTTCTAAAAATCAGTCGCTTTCCAGCAATTATTATTCGTTTGACGTTCCATCACAAAATTGGAAACAGGAGTCTCCCACAACATCAATGGTTGCGGGGATAGGCTATATTGTTGGCGGTCCGAAATCAACAAGCGCAGTATCTACTTATCTAGCTCCTTTTTATGGGGTTCCAAATAATGGGGCAATTTCTCTTGCAGGAACTATTGTTCCAAATAGTTCTTATCTCTTGGGAAATCCGTATCCATCTGCCATAAATGCCGATACATTTTTGAATGAGAATGCAACTGTTCTGAACGGAACCTTGTATTTCTGGACACATAATACTGCCATGCAAGACAGAACCCTTATTGGTATTGATCCAGTAACAGGTTTAACCAAAGCGGGTTCAGGTGCATATGCTTATACTCAGGACGATTATGCTTCTTATAACGTTACAGGAGGTGTTGGTATAGCTCCAGGTATTACGGCTAAAGCAAACAGTTTAGGAAGAAACACGAACATACCGTCGGGTAAAATTGCCGCTGGGCAAGGGTTCTTTGCATCCAGTCTGGTTAATCCTACTGGTAGTGCAATTGTGTATAATAACGATATTCGTGTGGCGGGAACAACATCTACCATTGTCAATAATTCCCAGTTTTTCAAAACGAGCAACACAAAAGGAAAAACAACTAATGCAGTCGAAAAACACCGTGTTTGGTTGAGTTTGTCCAATAGTCAAGGTGCTTTCAAACAAGCCTTGGTGGGTTATGTGACAGGAGCCACGAATGAATATGATAGTCGTTTTGATGGAGAGAGTTTTGACGGGAATGAATTCGTGGATTTTTACAGCATTAACCAAGACAAGAATTTAGTGATTCAAGGAAGAGCTTTGCCATTTGATGAAACGGATGAAGTACCGCTGGGTTATCGTACCACCATTGATGGTACTTTTATAATAAATATCGACCAGACGGATGGATTACTTGCAAATCAAGCCATATTTATTGAAGACAAGTTAAGCAACACAATTTTTGATTTAAAAAGTGGGGAATATACTTTTACCACAGTTCCAGGGACATTCAATGACCGATTCATATTGCGTTATACAAGCAAAACGTTAGGAGCCAAAAAATTTGACACACTCGAAAATACGGTTTTGGTTTCCAATACAAACAAACAAATAAAAATCAATTCCTCGGCTGAAACGATAGACAAGGTTTTGGTTTACGATTTGTTGGGAAGACAAATCTATCAAAAAAACAAGGTAAACAGTAACGAACTTTCTATACTTGGTTTGACTTCCGGTCATCAAGTTGTGGTGGTGAAAACGGTTTTACAAAATGGGCAAGTGGTTTCTAATAAAATCAGTTATTAGGCTACCCAAAAAAAGTTTTACCAAAAATCCCATCCTGTTCAAACAAGATGGGATTTTTTTATGAAATGTATTATAACTTTTATTTTCCTTTGGTGGATGCTTCAAGATTACGATCAATGGTATGTCCAGGACGTGACCATTTTGGTTTTTCACCAAGTGAGGCAAACTGGGAATCAGCTGCTTCAACAGTTTCGCGTTGGTGTACTTTAGCAAATGGCTGTTGATTTCGTAGTCCTAAAATTTCGAACATTTTCATATCTTCGTTTACGTCATTATTAGGAGTCGTAAGTAATTTGTCTCCTGAAAATATGGAGTTGGCACCCGCAAAAAAGCACATCGCCTGACCTTCACGACTCATATTTATTCTTCCGGCCGAAAGACGCACTTGTGTTTCAGGCATAACGATTCGAGTTGTTGCCACCATTCGAATCATTTCCCAAATCTCCACTGGTTTTTCTTCTTCCAGCGGGGTTCCTTCAACGGGAACCAAAGCATTAATTGGCACCGATTCCGGTTGTGGGTCTAAAGTGGAAAGTGCCACAAGCATTCCTGCTCGGTCTTCGATACTTTCTCCCATCCCAATGATTCCGCCGCTACAAACGGTAATATTTGTTTTTCGAACATTCTCAATGGTTTGTAAACGATCTTCGAATCCACGAGTTGAAATCACTTCTTTATAATATTCTTCTGAGGTGTCTATGTTGTGGTTGTAAGCGTATAAACCGGCTTCGGCCAATCGATGTGCTTGGTTTTCGGTAATCATTCCGAGGGTGCAACACACTTCCATATCCAATTTGTTTATGGTGCGAACCATTTCCAGCACTTGGTCAAATTCAGCACCATCTTTTACGTTTCTCCAAGCCGCACCCATACAAACGCGTGATGAACCACTCGATTTTGCCTGTATAGCTTGCTCTTTAACTTCGCTTACGGTCATTAAAGCATTGGTCTTGATAGAGGTATGATATCGTTTTGCTTGCGGACAATAGCCACAATCTTCGGAACAACCCCCAGTTTTAATGGATAATAATGTTGAAACTTGAACTACATTTGGATCGTGATGTTCCCTGTGGATGGTGGCTGCTTCAAAAAGCAAATCCATCATAGGTTTAGTATAGATTGCAATAATTTCGTCCTTTGTCCAGTCGTGTTTTGTGATGCTCATCGATGTGATTTTTTGATGGCTCAAAAGTAGTTAAATTGTTCCAAAGAAGCAACGCCGTGGTTCCGAAAAAAGGCCTGTCTCAACAATTTTATCGATCCAGGGTTAATCTGCTTTTACTGAAGGTAAAAGTTTATTAATATAGGCTAATGCAGTATCCGCGTCTTTTTTTAATTGCTCTTTTAGTAAGTCAACAGATTCAAATTTTTGTTCGGGACGGAGATATTGCATGATAGAAACAGATACTTCGTGGTTGTACAAATCAGTATCAAAATCAAAATAATGAATTTCAATGGACAAATTTTCTCCCGCCACAGTTGGATTATATCCAATATTCATCATTCCGAAAACAGTTTTCTGATTGATTATGCTTTTCACGACATAAACCCCATTTTTGGGAATAAGTTTGTAGTTTTCTTTGATTTTTAGGTTCGCAGTGGGAAATCCAATGGTTCTTCCTAATTGTTTTCCATTGAAAACCGTACCCGTCAAAAAATAGTCATATCCTAGATATTCATTGGCCAAAGCCATATTCCCTTCTAATAAAGCCTTCCTGATTTTGGTTGAACTTACGGAGACATCATTTATTTCTTGTACTGATATTTGTTCCACTTCAAAATCATATTGTTTTCCAAAAGCGATTAGATCATTAATATCTGCCGTCCGATTTCTTCCAAATCGATGGTCATAACCAATAATTATTTTTTTGATATGGAATTGATCCACAAGAACTGTTTTAACAAATTCCTGGGCGGTCAACCTCGAAAAACTTTCGTCAAAAGGATGAATGACAAGATTTTCGATTCCTGTCTTTTCCAGTAAATCAATTTTTTCCGATATGGTATTCAGTAATTTTACTTCCGATTGTTCCCGTAAAACCATTCTGGGATGAGGAAAAAAAGTAAGTACCAGACTTTCATATTTTCCGTTTTCGACGTTTTGGGTTACCTTCTCCAGAATTTTTTTATGGCCAATATGTACGCCATCAAAGGTGCCCAGGGTGAGGATTGTTTTTTTTGCGGACTTGAAATCGTTTATAGAATGAAAAATCTTCAAAGCGGTAGTTTTATGGTGATGCAAATTTATGTTAATAATAACATATAAAAAAAGGGGATTGAAAGAAATCAACCCTCTCAAAATTTTTATTGGGTAAAACTATCCTTTGATAAATTGTAATGTTTTTTTCTGGTCCTCTTTTACAATCATGATGAAATAAACTCCATTGCTTAAAGTGGAAGTATTTATGGATAAATCATTTTCATTCGAAACATTTTTCTGACTGATTATTTGACCCAAATAATTATAAATTGTATAGCTGTTTGGTAAACCAAAATTGCGGGATACTTTTATGTTTAAAGTTCCCTTTGTGGGGTTGGGATAAAGATACATGTCATTTGATGTTTCAAATTTCTCATATGCGAGTGTATTGGTGGTAAAAGAGGTGCTTTCGCTTGAGGTAAAAGAGGCTCCGGATTTAATGACGGTTAGGCCATCAGTCGATTTGATGTCATAATAGCCACTGCCACTAGTAGTACCACAACAAATTCCGTCACCTGCAGAATCGTTTATGGTAAAAGTATAACATTGGTTATTAGCCAATATCCAGTTTTTAGTTAATAGGGCAGGTAAAGTGGCCTTATCTGTGTATGGACCACCACTATATAAAGTGATTCCAGAGGCGTTTATTAAACTCCAAGTAGTTTCACTTCCAAAATAGTCTTGTTGTAATCTAAACACATAATTGAGAAAGGTATAGTTAGTGGGAGCGGTTGGGATAATAAAAGTTCCTGATGCGGTATTATTTGTCGTTCTCGGGTCAGTAACGCCATTAACTGTGGCAATACTAACGTTTATGGTTCCATTTGTAGCTGAATTTATGGTTATCTCAAATGTGGCAGATTTATGGGTCGCTAAATTTCCAGTCCAATTATAAGTAATATTACCCCCGCCATTAATGGAATAATTTAGCCTTGCCGATGTTAAATTACTTGTGCCTCTATTGTAAATGGTTATCTTCTGAATAGTTTGATTGGGCGCAGCACCACAAATTACAGCCGGGCAACTAGCCTCAAGTTTTACTTCGGCATCATTGGCAAATAAAGTCATTGGCGAGTTTTTAGTGGAAGTTTTTAGCGTGCTTCTCCTGGCCGCATTATTCATGATGACAACTATTCTGTCTTTTTGATTCTGGGTAAAAATATCCATACACAAATCGTCCGTATAATCCATATAATTATCGATCATTTCGTTAACAGGAGGAGTGTCACAGCTTAAAGGAATTGGTGAAGGGCAACCATAATTTGCATCATGATGAACCGGCGTGTCTGCACAAAAATCATTACCGCAAGTGGAATCGCCCCAAATGTGCCTTAGTCCCAGCCAATGACCCACCTCATGCGTCATGGTTCTTCCTTTGTCGTATGTCGAATTCAACAAAAAGGTGCCATCATTATAAGCATTACTGCCAAATACATTATAGTTGGAAACAACTCCATCAGTGTTAGCGCTTCCCCCCGAAGTATTGAGGCCTGCTAAATAATTAGGATCGGTTGTGGTAAAATTATTGTCAGGGAATTGGGCATAGCCCAAAAGGGTATTGCCTGTAAATTGAACGGTCCACATATTCATATATTGGGTTGGATCCCAAATGGTTGCCGGTTTTACGGTCGAATCCACTTCTGTATCTGACCATGATGTTTGACAGAGACTCACACGGTCAATTCCGTTTGTGGGGTTTCCGTTTGGATCTTGTTGTGCAAGAGCAAATTGAATTTGGGTATCCGCTCCTACAGGGTTTGTGTTATAGCCGGGAGTACCTGCCATTTTTCTATAATCTTGATTCATTACCGTTATCTGGGATTGTACCTGGGCATCGGTAATGTTTGGTGCCGTACCCACTGCTTGGCCGTTGTGTATAACATGAACAACCACCGGGATGGTTATTATTCCTCCAGATTGAGAAGTGGTTCGCATGGCGGCGTAACGCCTAATCAATGGAGTTACCCAAGCTTCAAACTGGGCATCAGTCATTCTCTTTGGATTTTTTTCTTGAAGAAACTTCTCATATTCAGTAGTCGCACACCTGGTATATCCATTTTTTGGATTCACATTTTCTTTCGTTACTGGCTTGCCAAACAAAGTGTTTTTCGTTTGTTTTTTGCCTTGGCCATACGCAATGCCAAGAGTAAACAAACAAATCAAAACAAAAATTTTATGGGTAGAAACGGGAGCGATTCTTTTCATTTTTAGAAAAATAATTAGTGAAGTTACGGATTTTGAAATATCTCAAATATAAAAAGAAATGAATTTTAAAAAATTGCCTTTCATTTTCCGTTAAAAGCGGTCATTGTGTTTTCTAATCCAGCGGTTCCGAAGGATTTTATGATTTCGGAAGCCAGTTCTAATCGCTCAGGAAGTTTCGCTTTTTCAACTTCATCCCAGTCGCCAAGAACATAATCTACCTGCTTTCCTTTTTTGAATTCGTCGCTAATACCGAATCTAAAACGGGTGTAATCAGTCGTGTTTAAAATCGAGTGGATACTTTTTAGTCCGTTATGTCCACCATCGCTTCCTTTTGGTTTGATGCGGATGGTTCCAAAAGACAGATTCAAATCATCAGTAATCACCATTATGTTTTCGAGTGGAATACTCTCCTTGTCCATCCAATATTTTACGGCCTTCCCGCTCAGATTCATATAGGTGTTTGGTTTTAAAAGTAAAAAAGTTCTTCCCTTAAATTTGTATTCGGCAAGCGAACCCAGTTTCACGGTCTCGAAGTTGATTCCTTCTTTTTTGGCAAAGAAATCGACTATTTTAAAACCTATGTTGTGTCGGGTATTTACATATTCGGCGCCAATGTTTCCAAGTCCTACGATTAAAAATTTCTTCATAAAATCAGTGTTGTCTTCTGTTTTTGTTTTTGAAAACAGTGCGTTTAACCATTTTAGCATATTGCAAAAGTAGTGTAATTGCACAATTATACCATTTTAGTTTAGATTTTACTGGAATAGATTTTTGTAAATTGTTTGTTTGCTGCGAATTGTTTGTCATTTCGACGCAGGAGAAATCACATTTGTTGCTCCCGTTATGTGATTTCTCCCGATGGTCGAAATGACAAATTAAAAAGAGTGTTTGTTTTTTAGCCCTGATGGAAGTGGCATCCTTTTGTTCTGGAGTTCAGAACAAAAGATAGAACGTACAGCAGGAGCAGAGGTTCTTTAGATCGCGAATCGCGGTGCTTCATAAAACAAAAAAGCACCAGTTTTACAACTGATGCTTTCTTAAATTCTTGAAAAAATATTATTTTTTCTTTCCTTTTACAGGAGCTTTTGCTGCTTTTGCTGCTTCTTGGGCCGCTTTCATTGCTGCACGAGAAATTCTTACTTGACAAACAACAGTGTTGTCTGGGTGCATCAATTTGTATTTGTCAGAAACAAGTTTCGTTACATACAATTTGTTCCCCATTTCAAGTGGAGTAATGTCGGCTTCAATAAAATCCGGAAGATTTTTTGGCAACGCTTTTACTTTTAATCTACGTGTGTTCAAACGTAAATCACCACCTCCAAGAACACCTTTTGATGTTCCAACGATTTTCACGGGAACTTCCATAGTGATTTCTTTGTCATCAAATAATTGAAAGAAGTCAATATGTAAAATTTTGTCAGACACAGGATGAACCTGAATGTCTTGTAAAACAGCATTGAATGATTTTCCTTCACCAAGTTCAATCACAACTGTGTGTGCGTTTGGAGTGTAAACCAAGGTTTTGAATGCTTTTTCGTCCGCTGAAAAATGTACTGCTTGATTTCCTCCGTATAACACGCAAGGAACCGCTCCAGCATTACGTAAGGCTTTAGTCGCAACTTTGCCCACGCTTTCTCTTTCTGATCCTTTAATTGTAATCGATTTCATTGTAAAAAAATATAGTTAATAAATAATAAATTACTGTTTAATAAATGGCAATTTCAATTTCAAACATTGAAATTTAAAAATCGTTGCGCCTTTGTGCCTTTACTTCGTCAGTTCGCTGACGCTCGTGGTGGCAAAACCTACATCAAAAACTTCCCGCTTATGGAATTGTTGTGATGCACCATGTGCATTACTTCTGCAAAAAGAGGTGCACAACTCACCACTCTTATTTTGTTTGATTCCTTCTTTAACGGAATAGAATCTGAAACTATTAATTCGAGTAATTTCGAATTTTCTATTTTTTCGTAGGCATCACCTGATAAAATGGCGTGGGTACAAATCGCTCTTACGCTCAATGCTCCTTTTTCGATCATTAAATCTGCAGCTTTCGCCAATGTGCCTCCAGTGTCAATCATATCGTCAACCAAAATTACATTTCTGCCTTTCACATCGCCAATCAGCTCCATCGTATCAATGATGTTGGCTTCTTTTCGTTGCTTGTAGCATATCACCACATCGGATTCTAAAAACTTTGAATAGGCATACGCTCTTTTAGAACCTCCCATATCCGGAGATGCAATAGTTAAATTTTCTAAATTTAAACTTTCTACATAAGGCAAAAATATTGTCGATGCGAAAAGATGATCTACCGGTTTTTCAAAGAATCCTTGAATTTGATCGGCATGCAAATCCATTGTCATTACTCGGGTTGCACCCGCAGCATCTAATAAATTGGCTACCAATTTGGCTCCAATCGGAACTCTTGGTTTGTCTTTTCTATCCTGTCTTGCCCAACCAAAGTATGGTATTACTGCTGTTATGTGTCTTGCTGAAGCCCGTTTTGCAGCATCTATCATCAGTAGCAATTCCATCAAATTATCGGCATTTGGAAAAGTGGAACAAACAATAAATACGCGTAAACCCCTGATAGATTCCTCATAAGATGGTTGAAATTCTCCATCACTATATTTTGACATAGTAACCTTGCCTAATGGAATCCCATATTCCTTGGATATTTTTTCAGCGAGATAAACACTTTGTGAACACGCAAAAATTTTAGCTTCTGGCTCTAAGTGTGACATTTAGTATGTTGTTTTTATTCCGCTACGCACCATACAATTCGGCTTTGTTATTTGTCTTAGCTTTATGATGTATGCGCCTCGGGTGTAGTTAGTTAGTGTGTTTCGTTTTACCGAGGTGCAAATTTAGGAATAAAATCGAACTCTGAAAGGAAAATTTCGTGTATTTTTAATAGAATTTTTAATATTATTTTTTACATTTGCACCGTGTTAAAGGAATCGATGGTTGATTTATAACAATCTCCTCTTTTATTGCGTTGAAATAATTGTTTTTATTTCATGTCTGCTAAGCCCGGATGGCGGAATTGGTAGACGCGCTGGTCTCAAACACCTGTGGGAAACCGTGCCGGTTCGACTCCGGCTCCGGGTACAAAAACCGCTTCGAAAGAAGCGGTTTTTTTGGTTTTACATCGCAACGAATTCCAGTGTAGTTTGTTTTTGTTTGCTCTCGATTGTGGGTACGGAATGCAATTCCGCGCTATCAAATTAGAGATATATCCGCGCGGTCGGGTTAATTGTTTTTAACTTTCTTTCACTTGCAAAGTCAATCCCAATGCATTGATAATTTGTACAAAATTTGAAATTTGCAAATCGGTTTTACCTTGTTCAATTTTGGCAATATAGGCGCGTTCTTTGCCTATTTGGTCAGCGAGTTGCTGTTGGGTAAGATGTTTTTCTTTGCGTTTTTCTTTTATTAATTCGCCATAGTAAAAAGACAATGCGTTTTTTGAAAACTCTTCTCTTTCAGGTGTTCCTTGTTTGCCGTATTGTTCGTCTAAATAGTCGTTGACTGTGTGCAGCTCCCTTTTTATTCTTTCTAAATCTAATTTTGGTCTAGCCATTGTATTAAAATTTTAGTTGCTATTTTTATTTGTTTGTCGTAATCCTTTGTCGATTTTTTCATAAATCCGTTGAGTAACAAAATGTTTTTACTTTGGTTTATGTTATCGTTGTCTATTGCAAAAACGATAATTCGATATTCATTTTTTACTTGTATTCGTACTTCGTAAAATTCGGTATTGGTTAATTTCTTTGCTACTTTGGTATTTATTACGGGTTGCGTTGTTAAAATTTCAGATAAATAGGATATTTTTTCTTTTGTTGAATGGTCTAAACTTTCTAAAAACGATGTAAATTCGGGTGTGATAAATAATGTTCTCATTGGTTAATCTTTTGCAAATGTAATTAATTTGTTACTAAATAACTAATTATTATTGACGCAACGTTTTTATTAGTTTAATTTGTGGTTGTTTTAATCTAAAATTACAATTATGCTCTTTAAAATTATTGGAAACTAGTCAAATATACTAAATGCCATAATACATTTTACTGTTTCATCACACCTTCTTTATCACATAAGTCACGATTCCCCAAATGACCAATTCGTTTTCTTCGGTGATTTTTATGGGAGAATAATTGGAGTTTTCTGGCATAAGGTACAAGCAGTCTTTTTCTTTTTGAATGCGCTTCACGGTAAATTCGCCGTCGATAAAGCAAATGGCGATTTTGTTGTTTTGAGGTTCCAGGCTTCGATCCACCACGAGTACGTCTTTGTCGTTGATGCCGGCGTCAATCATCGAATTTCCTTTGACTTTGATGTAGAAAGTTGCCAAAGGATTCTCGCTTAATTCGGTATTCAAATCGATATTAGTTTCCATAAAATCAGCCGCAGGTGAGGGAAATCCCGCCGAAACGCCTTCTTTTATGAAAGGAATTCGGAGTTTACTTTCTAAATCAGGATGAAAAAAAGTTAGTTTTTGATCTTTATTTATATGCATCGTATTTCGAGAATATCTTTAAAATTAGTGGTGTATTTTGGCGATAGATGATTCTGGTTCATATCCCAGGTCAGGTTTAAGTTTTGCGTGGCCAATTTCACTTTTTTGTCGCCAATTTTGTTGTTTAGTTTATCCATAACTTGCATCAAAGCCAAATGTTTTGGGTTTTCTTCCTCAAACAATTGCAATTGTTTTTTGTTTTCGTCTATGAGTTCGGTGACAATAACGCCTGCTTTTTTGAACTTTAGGTTTTCATTTCCTTTGTGCAGTTTTTTCAACATATCGATTGCCGTGTTCGAAATAGTCAGGGTCGAATTCGTGGCAAAAGGCAGCGTAACCGCCATATTAAAATAATATTTCGAGGTTTGAATCGTATGTTTATCAATCACCAACATCACAATAATCGTATGACAACAGGATTTTTGTTTCCGTAATTTCTCCGCACAAACCGAAGCAAATGTTGCCACGCGTTCCCGTAACAAGTCAAAATCAGAAATTTGTTTGGGGAAACTTCTGGTGGTGGCGATACTTTTCTTTTGGTCGACAACGGGTTCTAAATCTAAAACTGATTTTCCCTCCAGTTCATATTTCAACCGCATTCCCACAACGCCCATTTCTTTCTTGATCCAAGCTTCGTATTGAGGTTGAACAAAATCGAAAGCCGTTTTGATATTTTTCAACTTCATTTTTTTATTCATTCGATAGCCAATGCCCCAAACATCTTCAATCTTGGTCCATTTCAGGGCTTTGATGCGTTTTTCTTCGGTGTCAATTACATAAACACCTTGCGTTCTGTCTTGGAATTTCTTGGCAATTTTGTTGGCAACTTTCGACAAAGCTTTGGTTTCGGCAAAGCCAATGCAAACCGGAATTCCGACCCATTTTTGCACACGGGTTTTCATTTGGATTCCATAATTATGATAATCTGAAATGGTCAAACCATCAAAATTCAGGAAGGCTTCGTCAATGCTGTAGATTTCCAGATTAGGTGTAAACTGACCCAAAATCGACATCACTCGATTGCTCAAATCCCCGTAAAGTGGATAATTGGAAGAAAATAATTTCACGTTTTTTTCTCGTACCAATTCCTTGATTTGAAATGCCGGAGCGCCCATTGGAACGCCAACAGCCTTGGCTTCGTTGCTTCTCGAAATTACGCAGCCGTCGTTGTTTGATAAAATCGCGACAGGTTTTCCGTTGAATTTCGGTTGAAAAACACGTTCGCAGGAGGCGTAAAAATTATTGCAATCGACTAATGCGTACATCGTGTAAAATTACAGAATAGCCGATCATTGTGGTGTGGATAAAAAGTTAATTTTGGGGATTGTTGATAAAAATTAATCGACTTTAATATTTCTTGATTTCTTGATGGATTTTGGAGAACGACTGCCGTGAAAAGCTCTCAAAACTTCTATTCTATGGGGCGTAATTCTATAAATGATGAGGTAGGAACCAAAAATTATATTCCGGTATATTTTAGATTTGGTCTCCAGATGACGACATTCTGGATGAAGTAAATAGTGAGATTCGAGATTACGAGTGACGAATACTATTTCATCGAAAAACGACAATGCCGCTTTTTCGCTGAAAGTTGCTTCTCCATATTCAAAAATATCTTGAATATCTTTATAATAATAAACGGATTTGACTACTTTTTTCTTTGTAATCTCCATTTATCAAATCTAATTTTGAACTCGTCTAATGTTAAAAATTCTCCTTCCTCAGCCTCTTTTATCAAAGAAGCCAGTTTCTTTTGAGACATTGGTTTGCCTGGAGTGGCAAGATTGTTAGAGTTTTCGTTTTTCGTTTTCATAATTGTAAAGTTATAAAAAGGCTACTACTTTGCTGTCAATACCTGATCTAATATCTTTTTAAGATGAGCCACTTCCTCTTTCAATGAGCTTATTTGACCTGTATAAAGACCTTTTTCATTCTCTGAAACGGAGTTGTTAATGACTAATCCATTTTGACCATTTTGATTGTTCATAACATTAAAAACCAGCTGCTCGTTAAAGCTCAAAATATCTTCCAGTTTCAATCCTAAAACAGTTGCGATTTTTTCTAGTTTAGAAAAAGAGACATCACTTGCTCCGCTCTCTATTTTGCTGTATGCACTTTGATTAAGACCCAATTCTTGAGCCATATATTCTTGGGTTAAATCCTTTAATTCCCGCAGTTTTTTTATTTTATGTCCTAGTATCATTTGTATCAAACTTATTTTCAAATGTATAAAAATATTTCAAATAAATTATTCTTTTAGTGAATATATTATAGTTGCAAGATTCAAGAGGATTCTTTTTTATGCATTAAATTTATTTAAGGAAATTTTAACAAACAAAAAGATATAAATACATTGTGTGTTTGAGTGACTTAAACAAAAATGGAGACCAGCAACCATATAAACGGAGCGGAACCGAAAAGCTTTATGAGTAGGAAAATAAATATCTTAATTATGAAAAAGTTTAAAATGTTATTTATGTTTATGCTTATGATTACTGCTACGATGTCATTCGGTCAGGCTATTAAGTCTGTTGCAGTTGGTGGTGGAATTTCCTATTTTAATAAAACTGAATCCTATCCAGCAGTAACTGGTTTCAACCTTAATGCTACAGTGAATCGCTTTTATGTAAGTTTTGCTAATGCACAATTAGGAACTGTTACTGGCG
The DNA here is from genome assembly GCA_002413745.1 of Flavobacterium sp. UBA5153. GTDB lineage: Bacteria > Bacteroidota > Bacteroidia > Flavobacteriales > Flavobacteriaceae > Flavobacterium. Next base: position 46,964 of record DHXP01000035.1, read on the forward strand.
GCGGCGTCTATACTGGTAGATACGCTTATGATGATGTTATTACATTATTCTCTGCAGGCTACGTATTTCCATCAACAGACAAATTTTCAGTAACTCCTACTATTGGTACAGGTAAAGCTGCCGGGGTATCTAAAATTAATGTAGGTGCCGTTGCGACCTATAAATTAGGAAAGATAATTAATTTATTTGCAGGTGCTGGCACTTTTGAGCTATTTAAAGCTGGTGTATCAATACAATTTTACAATAAAAATAAGGGGTGACTCTAGCATAATATTAAGTTGTTAAATTATAATCCGGATCTGCCTAGGGTATTACAGTACCACAACTTTAGGGGAAGACGATTTACAGGTCTTTCAGATACTTTTACAATACATATAAAAGGTTTTACAGAAGCAAAAAAGCTTGAGATAGCAAACAAAGGGGAAGCATCAGAAGATTAAAATATTCATATTTAAAATAATCATTATGCAAAACAAACAAAATTATTCTAAGGAGAGATTTTGTTTGGGTAGAAAAATGACAATGTGGTGAAAATTAACACCATAAATATTTTTGAAATTACCGTCTTGATGGAATGAATTAAATGTGGAAACCAGAACCCACTTTAAAAAACGGAGCGGAACCGAAAAGCTTATGAATAGGGAAATTAATATTTTTTAAAATGAAAAAAAATGTAAGACAATTATTTTTATTAGTCATTTTAGTATTGGGTACTTTTTTGTCATGTTCCAAAGATGATGCTAATAACTCACCATCAGGTTCAAGTGCAACAGTTACTATTGGAAGCCAAATTTGGATGAAAAAAAATCTTGATGTAGATAAATACAGAAACGGAGACTTGATATCCCAAGTGCAAGATGCCCTAGCATGGGCAAACTTAACAACTGGAGCTTGGTGTTATTACAGTAATGATGTGGCTAGAGGTGCTATATATGGGAAACTCTATAATTGGTATGCTGTTAATGACTCAAGAGGATTAGTACCAACGGGATACCATATTCCTACAGATTCAGACTGGTCTACACTAATCATAACAAATTCAGGAGGTGTGGGTACTGCTGGAGGAATACTGAAGGAAGCTGGCACTACACATTGGGATATGCCTAACACAGATGCCACAAATAGTAGTGGTTTTACAGGTCTTCCAGGAGGGCAACGAGATTTTGGTGGTAATTTTAATAATGTGGGTGTAGGTAGTTTCTGGTGGAGTTCTACAGAAATCGATGCTAAAAATGCACTTACCATCTCACTCTATTATGGTGATGGTACTGTGCGTATTATGGGACCCAATAAAGTATATGGTTTTTCTGTACGATGTATTAAGGATTAAATAACGAAAATGGAGACCAGAAACCATATAAACGGGGCGATTCCTAAAAGCCATACGAGTAGGGAACAAATTAATACTTATAAAAATGAAAAAAACATTATTATTGATTCTGATTATTGGTACGTATCTAATTCTCAACTGTACTTCTGCTAGTGCTCAAGACAAGTGTAAATTTTATGTTGATAAAACAGATGAATTAACTGGGAAACAACACAAAGCAACCAATGTTCTAATTAAATCTATGGCTATGTTCTCAGCAGTTAGTGCTTGGGGTATTGATTTTGACAGAATGGGAGATGACTATTCTCTAATAAGTAGATTGGGCATTAATACAATTTCAAATGAAAATATTGAAGAAAGTGATTCGTTGATGTTAAAACTTGAAAATGGAAATGTGATTACATTATATTCTAAGAACCGAATTACACCAAAACCAATTATTAGTTCAGGTAAAACAGTTGCAACTAATTATGTTTCTACATATACTATTACGTATGAAGATTTCAAGCTACTATCTACTTTAAAAATAATCTATATAAGAATAAATGTTGGTCCATTATCTTTTGAAAACGAAATGAGCGAAAAAGCAATTCCGAAATTACAAAAAGCAGCAATTTGCATTTTACAATAGCTGAAAATCTGTTGTTAATTGCAACTATAAAAGAGTGAATATTTATGCCCTGCTGGCAAAGTCTCGACTTTGAGTTTATTAAAACCAATTCAAAATTAACGAAAAAAACTACAACTTCTTACCGTTGTAATTTTTATTTGTTGATCGTGTTGTTTGCTCATTATTGCGGGAACAAAGTCGGGAGATTTTGCCCAGCATCTAATGACTGAGTATAGTTTATTTCTTCTCAAAAAACCTTTCTATCACAACCGCAGTAAACATCCTTGCTCCCGCATCATTCAAATGTCCACAAGAAGAAAAATACTGGTCGCCTTGCACGACGTTTTCCAGATTGTGAATTTCGGGATAAATTTTATTTTAAGGCTATAACCTTAAAATAAATTTGTTTTTTCAGGTTATAACCTTATATTTGTTTTTTAATTTTAAGGCTATACCCTTATGAAAAACACTAAACAACAACTTTTAATGGAACAAACCGAACGAAAATTGGAGCCATTCCGTTCGCTTGAAGCCATTGTTATTCCTCCAAATGGATGGATACACACCATACGAAAATCATTAAAAATGTCTCTGCGACAATTGGGAATTAGATTGTCAATGGCTGCGCAAAGTGTCAAAGAGATGGAAGCACGGGAAGCTAACGGTTCCATTTCCATTAAATCACTTAATGAAGCTGCAAGAGTATTAGATATGAAATTGGTTTACGGTTTTGTTTCCAAGCACGAAAGTCTGGACAAAATGATTGAAAAAAGAGCGCAAGAAATCGCCAGAGAAATTGTGTTACGCACTAATAATTCAATGATATTAGAAGACCAACAAAACTCTGCAGATCGAATTAAAAAAGCCATTGAGCAAAAGACAGCCGAAATTAAAACGGAAATGCCAAAATATTTATGGGATTAGATTTAGTTTATAATAATGGACAAACTCCGTTAGACGAAGAGGAAAAAGAAGGATTGCAAATTACAACGATTTCTACTCGTGAAGAATTGGACGAGTTTGAGCAATACAACATTGAAAAAGCTATTCAATGGGTTTATTCCCGAAAATTGAGTAAAGAGCAACTACTGTCTGAAAAATTTATTAAAGAATTGCATAAAAAAATGTATGGTGATGTGTGGCGTTGGGCTGGAAAGTTTCGAAAATCAGAAAAAAACTTAGGAGTTGCGAGTTATAAAATTGCCACAGAACTCAAGATTTTAATGGACGACTGCTTGTTTTGGATAGAAAACAACACCTTTGAATCGGTTGAGATTGCGGTGCGTTTCAAACATAAATTGGTTAGTATTCATTGCTTCGCAAATGGTAATGGAAGACATTCCAGATTAATGGCGGACTTGATTATGGAAAAAGTTTTTGGAAAACCGATTTTTAGTTGGGGAGGAAATAGTTTGGTTAAACAAACTGATACGAGAAATTCCTATATCAAAGCAGTTAAATTGGCAGATAAGAATGAGTTGCAGCCACTAATGGAATTTGCTCAATCATAGGTTTATTTCTTCTCAAAAAACTTTTCTATGACAACCTTCGTGAATATCCGCGCGCCGGCATCATTCAAATGGCCGCAGGAAGAAAAGTACTGGTCGCCTTGCACTACATTTTCCAAATTGTGAATTTCGGGATAAATTTTGTTTGCTTTCTCAAAATAATCCAGTCCTTTCACATTGGTACACATTGGCGTCATTACGGCAATCAGATTGTAATTATTTTGCTTGCAAATTTGCTTGATTTCCTCGTAATATTTGTTGTGAATGGGTTTCAAAGCCCTTATATCATTCTTCATATTTACGGGTTTATGACCCAAAGGATGATATCCTAAATAATCCAAATTATTCGTGGGCGTGTGTATTGCCGTTTGGTACATTTCCCTGAAACCAATGAGGGCATCAAAATCGACATAACGGTAAAAAGGGACGTAATACAACGTATTAAAGTCTTCCTGACCAGAAAAATGTTCCCTGATTGTTTTTGAATGATGGATATAAGGCAGGAATTTTGCCGCAATTCCTTCGGATTCTTTCTCATTGCAAAGACCTAAATCGGCTTCTAAAATCACGGTTTTGATTTTATAATGTCGCTCCGCCATTAGCTTTAGCATCAGGGAAGCTTCGAATAAATGCGCGCCACTCATCCCGTAATTAAAGGTTTTCAGTCCTCTGTCTTCAAACATTTGGGATACAAAATGATTGTTGGCTCTCGAAGAACCCAAAATTACGACATCATAATTTCTGGCATTGGAATTAAAAACATATTCTACCTTTCCTCGATTGTGGGAATGCAAATACACGGTCGTATAAACCCAATCCAGCATTACTAGAAGGACTAGAATTATAACCAGAATTTTGGCGACAAATAATATAAATTTTTTCATTAAAATTGAAAATATATAAATTCTTTATAGTCAGAATAAGTGCCCAAGGCGATGATGGCCAAGAGACACAAAACCAGTTTTAGTCCGCTGTATTTTCCTGAAATGGGTTCTATTTTAGTTCTGCTGTTCCATTCCACCACAACAAAAGCAATAACCAACAGGATTAACTCGTTGCTGTAGCGTTCGTTTACCAAATATTGCGATGAAAAGGTTCGGTCAGTGAATATTCTTCCAATGTAATCGAAAGCAATGCTTATGGATTTTGCCCTAAAAAATATCCAAGCCACACACGTAATGGTGAAAGTTGCGATAATGCTAAAGAATACTTTTATGGAATCCGTATCCCAATGCAGCTCCGCCGTTTCCATATTATTCCGATTGGTTCCCAATAGCAATGACGGTAAAAAATACAGAGCGTTGATAAATCCCCAAGCCAGGAAAGTCCAATTGGCTCCGTGCCAAAAACCGCTCACGACAAATATGATAAATACATTGCGCACTTGTTTTAATTTGTTTCCTCGGCTTCCGCCAAGAGGGATGTACAAATAATCCCGAAACCAAGACGATAAGGAAATGTGCCAACGACGCCAAAACTCTGCGATATCTCTGGAGAAATAAGGATAATTGAAATTTCGTAGCAAGTCTAATCCGAAGAGTTTAGACATTCCTAAAGCCATATCCGAATAGCCCGAAAAATCGCCATAAATTTGGAATGCAAAATAAAAAGTGCCTAAAATCAGTGACAAGGAATTCATCGAGGTATAGTTGTCAAAAATGGCGTTGGCATAAGTCGCACAGGTATCGGCGATAACCACTTTTTTGACTAATCCCCAAATAATTTGGTACACACCTTCTTTTGCTTTTTCGAAATCAAAGGATCTTTTTAGTTTCACCTGAGGCAATAAGTGTGTCGCTCTTTCGATGGGACCGGCTACCAAAAGCGGAAAATAACTCACGAATAAGGCGTAATCGACAACGTTTTTTTCGGAGTTTATCCTTTTGTAATAAATGTCAATCACATACGACAAGCCGTGAAAAGTATAAAAGGAAATTCCAACAGGAAGAATCACGTTCAGCAAAAGCGGACTGGATTGTATTCCAATATTGTTTAAAGCTTCTGAAAAGGAAAAAGCGAAAAAGTTGTAGTATTTGAATATTGCCAAAAATCCCAGATTGAAAAAGATACTCAGCCAAAACCAAAATTTGCGTTCTCGATCCTGAGTGCTTTTTTCTATTTTGATCCCCGTGTAATAACATAAAAGGGTCGAGAAAAGCAATAAAAATAAAAATCGCCAATCCCAACAAGAATAAAAATAATAACTCACCACAACGAGAAATATGTTTTGTGTGTTTTTGGTTCTACTGAAAACAAACCAATACAGTAGAAATACTATTGGCAAAAAAACAGCAAATGGTAAAGAGTTAAAAAACATATTTTGGTTGTATAATCTGTTTTATAATGAAGACAAAAACCACCAAAATTGCTTTTGATGGTTTCGTGTAATTTATTTTTTATTTAGAATTATCCCAATAAATCCAATACCACAGAAGGAAACAATCCTAAAACGATATTCAAAAGAATCGCGACAACAGCCACGGCATAAAATACAAAAGGAGTTTTTGCGGCTTCTTCATTGGGCTCTTTGCCATACATAGCCAAGACTAATTTGAAATAATAACCCACACTTATAATCGAGTTGATAACCGCTGCGATTACGACCACCAAATAACCCGCTTGAATAGTTTGATTGAACAAAACCATTTTTGCAAAAAATCCGGCAAAAATTGGTATGCCAGCCATTGAAAGTAAAGCTCCCGTAAGAACGGCTGCCAATAATGGATTGGTTTTTCCTAATCCGTTGAAGTTAGTAATATCTTCATTATCCTTGTTTTTGCAAACGTATAAAATCACGGCGAAAGCAGCAATTCCTGCCAATGAATAAGCCGAAGCATAATACAATAAACTTCCAGCTGAAGTGCTAATACTCAACAAAGCCATCAACATAAAACCTGCATGTGAAATTCCAGAGAAAGCCAACATACGTTTCACATTGTTTTGTTTCAACGCCATTATATTTCCTACGGTCATTGAAGCAATCGAGATTACGATGATGATATTGATAAATGCATCCGAAAGATCAGCATTCATTGCAGTAAGCAATTTGTATAAAGTTGCCATTGCAACCACTTTTACCAAAGTACTCATTGTTGCGGTTGTCAAAGCTGGAGAACCTTCGTAAACATCAGGTGCCCAAAAATGGAAAGGTACTGCGGCAATTTTGAAAAGCATTCCGATAGTTACCAATGAAATTCCAATTGGAAACCAAGAAGGCAATTCGGCAGAACGTGACCATTCTGTAATTTCGGCAATGTCAAAAGTGCCCATTGCGCCATAAATCAAACAAATTCCGAACAAAATAATTCCCGAAGCAAAGGAACCCATCAAGAAATATTTCATTCCTGCTTCGTTACTTTTTATATTCGTTCTACTACTTGCGGCAAGAATGTAAAGGGAAATGGACAAAATTTCGATTCCCAAAAAGAACATTGCCAAGTTTCCAAAAGACACCATTGCAACCGCACCAGCCAACATAAATATTTTTATGGCAATAAAATCGGAAATTTTAGTTTGGTGATCTTCGTAAAAATCGTGACTCAAAGCGACCAAGAAAATAGTAAGAACAATAAACAATGCTGAAAATGAGGAAGAAAATTTGCTCACCACAATCATATTATTGTAATAACTTCCCGGAGAATTAAATTCCGAAAAGGTTAATCCAAGTACTGTCAATAATCCAATAATCGTTATGGGAACAATGGCTTTTCTAAAATTTAAAATTTCAAATAAAAGGCATAAAACACCTAATCCTGTTATAGCTATTAATGTATTCATTTTTTGATTTTTTGATTTAGGATTTACGAATTAGGATTTGTGAAACTGGATTATAATCTACAAAAATCCTAATTCTCAATTCCCAAACCCTAATTTTTTATATTATTTTTCTCTTTTATTGTTTTTATTCCTGATGAAAATATGGCTACTAATTCATCTGCTTCTTTTATTAATTTTTCAAGCTCAACTCTATTACATTCTATTTCTAACCCTTTTATAAATTCTAGCCAAAATAAACTTTCATCGGCTTCTTCATCTACAACTTTTAATTTATTCAAAAAATCAGCACTCGATTTACCTCTGCAAACTGCTCTGTAATTTGCAGCAACCGAAGATGAAGATTTAAAAAGTTGATAGCAAACTACATCAACCGCTTTGTTCTTATCTAATGACATTAAAAATTTAAAAACATTTAATGCAAATTGTTTGGTGCGGTTTTTAAGTTCCTCTTTAGTCATATTCAAAAATTTATAAATATTGTTCTTTACTCATCAAACAAAAATCCTAATTCTCAAATCCTTAATCCTAATTCTTTAATTAAATCTATTTACTTGAGTTAAAATATTTTCGAGACTTGGAGTAATCAAATCCATAATTGGTTTTGGATACAACCCAAAGAAGAATAAAACGGCAATGATAAGAACCAAAGACAATCCTTCGTTGAAAGTCACGTCTTTGAAAATTTTCACATTGGTTTCACCCAACATCACGTGTTGAAACATTTTCAACATATAGTAAGCTCCCAAGATTATGGTTGTTCCGCCAAGGATGGCAAACCAAATGTTTACTTGAGAAAGGCTGAATAAAACGGTAAATTCCCCCACAAAGTTGAATGTTGACGGCAAAGCCACAGAAGCCAAAACCAATAACATAAACATTGAAGTTAATTTTGGTGATTGAGAACGAATGCCTCCCATTTCTGAAATGGTTCTTGTTTCATATCTTCTGAAAATGATTTCGGCAACAAGAAACAAACCAACAACAACAAATCCGTGTGCTATCATTTGCAAAACGGCGCCTCGGAATCCGTCAAGTGTTAATGTATATGAACCTGCAGCAATCAACCCGACGTGTGCCAAGGAAGAATAAGCCAATAATTTTTTCAAATCTTTTTGTCTTAATGCCACGATGGAACCATAGATTACTCCGGCAATTCCGAGCCCAATAAAAACAAACATATATTCTTTTGCGGCAAGTGGCGCAATAGGCAATTGCCAACGAATAACGCTGTACAATCCCATTTTTAGCATAATTCCCGAAAGCAACATCGTTCCAACGGTTGGTGCTTTTTGGTACACTTTTGCCTGCCAAGTATGAAAAGGAATTAATGGAATTTTGATGGCGTAAGCCAGGAAGAAAGCCAAGAATATCCAAAATTGTTCTGTTGAACTTAAATTAGTTTTAACTAAATCGCTAATTAAAAAGCTTCCTGCTTTTTGATACAAATAAATAAAAGCAACCAGCATAAATAAAGAACCGGCAAGAGTGTAAATGAAAAATTTCACCACTGCTTTTTTGCGTTCTTCGGCATCACCATTACCCCAAATCAATGCGATGAAGTAAATAGGAATCAATGACAACTCCCAGAAAATGTAGTATAAAAGTCCATCAGAAGCCAGGAAAGTTCCCGCCATCGCAAAGGTCATAAACAAGATTAGTGCGTAAAAAGCTTTCGAGTTTTTATACGTGTTTCCAAAAGAAGAATAGATGATAATTGGAGTCAAAGCAGTTGTCAGCAAAAGCATCGCTAATGAAAGGCCGTCTGCGTGTAAAGCAAAATAGATTCTTGGTTTAGAAATCCAAGGTTTTATAAAGTCAATTTCGTTTCCTAAATTGTATTGGCTTAGCAAACAAATTGAACTGGCAAATGCAGTCAATCCAAAAAGCAATGCCACTTTTGGAGCCCATTTATCGCCCGAAAAATAAGTAGCCAATGCGCCAACCAGAAGTATAATTAATATAGTAGTTACATCCATTATTTAAAAATTATTTTGATAGTAGAAATAGGTTAATATGGCGCAAACTCCTATAACAAAAGCGAAAAGATAGAGACCAATACTTCCGTTGTGTAATTTTTTTCCTTGGAAAGCCAATTCGTTGGTCACTTTTCCTAATCCAAAAACCATTGCCGATAAAGTCGTTTCAACAGAATCCCTAAAGAAACTGGACAAGAAATTTACAGGTTTTACAAAAATTGCATCGTAAGCTTCGTCAACATAATATTTGTTGTATAAAACTTTGGTTAAACCAGTGATTTCTGAATCTTCGCTCGGAATTAAACTGTTTTTGATATATTTCATACGAGCATATACTATTCCAGCTATAGCACCAATCGTGGCTATTGCCATCAAGGTATATTCGGTAGTTCCCAATGAATGTTCTTCGTGAGCAACTTTTGAAAATAGTGGCGATAAATAGTCGTTTAACCAGCTATTTCCTGGTAAACTGATAATTCCACCAAAGAAAGATAAAATCGCCAAAATGATTAAAGGGAAAGTAATTAAACTTGGACTTTCGTGTAAATGGTGCTCTTGTGCTGACGTTCCTCTAAAGGTTTTGAAAAATGTCAAGTACATTAATCTAAACATATAAAAAGCCGTCATTATTGATGCTACCGAACCAATTACCCATAATGTCGGGTTTTGGTGAAAAGCAGTCATCAAAATTTCGTCTTTTGACCAAAATCCTGCCAACGGGAAAATTCCAGAAATGGCCAATGAGGCAATCAGCATCGTTATAAAAGTGATGGGCATTGCTTTTTTCAAGCCGCCCATTTTTCGCATGTCTTGTTCGCCATTCAAACCGTGAATTACAGATCCTGAACCCAAGAACAAACAAGCTTTGAAGAAAGCGTGCGTGATTACGTGAAAAACGGCTACTTGATAAGCTCCCAAACCTAAAGCTAGGAACATTAATCCCAATTGGGAAACCGTAGAATAAGCCAATACTTTTTTGATGTCTGTTTGTGTCAATGCGATTGTTGCGGCAACTAAAGAAGTTACAGCTCCAATAACGGCAATGATATTCTGGACACTTGGAGCGATATCAAACAAGAAATTCAATCGTGTAATCATAAAAATTCCTGCTGTAACCATCGTCGCTGCGTGGATTAATGCCGAAACTGGCGTTGGTCCAGCCATCGCATCAGGCAACCAAGTATACAAAGGAATTTGTGCCGATTTTCCAGATGCTCCAATGAACAAGGCTAAAGCAGCGGCAGCAACCCAAAAATCATTGGTGTCACTTGCAGAAGCAATTATAGTTTTTAAACTTGTAAAATCTAATGTATTGAACATTGAACCAATAATGAAGATTCCGATAAGAAAACCTAAATCACCAATTCTGTTCATAATGAAGGCTTTTTTGGCGGCATCATTAAAATCTTGGTTTTTGTACCAAAACCCAATCAATAAATAGGAGCAAAGTCCAACACCTTCCCAACCAATGAACATTACCAGTAAATTGCTTCCGATTACCAAGGTAATCATAAAGAATATGAACAGATTCAAATAAGCAAAAAAGGAATGCATTTTCTCGTCATCGTGCATATAACTGATGGAGTACAAATGTATCAACGCTCCAATTCCCGTTACAAACAACAACCAAATCAGTGATAATTGGTCTAAAAGAAAGCCGAAACTGATTTTGAATTTTTGTATCGAAATCCATTCGAACAAATTGATTTCAATGGCTTGTTTTGTTTGGTTTATTTGCAGGAAAAAATAAATTGTAACCGCAAACGAAACCACCACGGAAAGTGTTCCCACAATTCCCACAATGCTTTTACCCGCTTTTTTGCCCAGGAAAACATTAAACAAAAATCCTAAAAAAGGAGAAAGTAATAAGACTAAAATTAAATTTGTATCCATTGAAAATTATCCTTTTAAATTTTTTAAATTCCCTACGTCAATCGTACCCAAATTCCTGAATACTGAAACCAAAATTGCCAATCCAACGGCAACTTCTGCCGCAGCAACAGCCATGGAGAAAAACACAAAAACTTGCCCTTGCGCATCTTGATGATAAGTCGAAAACGCGACAAACAAAAGATTGACGGCATTCAACATTATTTCGATTGACATAAATACGATGATGGCATTTCGTCTGTACAGCACTCCGAAAACCCCAATACAAAAAAGTATTACGCTCAGGAATATATAGTTTTCGATACCAATTTGATTTAAAATATTATCCATGTTAATTCTTGGTTTTTTCTTTTTTAGACAATAAAACGGCTCCGATCATGGCTACCAATAGTAATATGGAGGCAAATTCAAAAGGCACCATATATTCGTTTAACAGCACTTTACCCAATACTTTTATAGATTGGTAATCCTCGCCAGTTGTTATGTATTCGCCTACAATTGGTTTAGAGTTTATGAAAATGGCTATTAAGATCAGACACATTAAACAGAACAAAACGATAGCTCCCAATCTTGTAACTCTGGGCTTATGCACTTCGTTTTCCTTATTCAAATTCATCAACATTATGGTAAATAGGAACAAAATCATAATGGCTCCTGAATAGACAATCACGTGAACTATTGCCAGAAACTGTGCATTTAACAACAAATAATGACCAGCAATCGAGAAAAAACAAATCACTAGATAGATGGCGCTGTGTATTGGATTTCTGCTATATATTGTCAAAAAAGCGGTAACTATGGTTACAACTGACAAAACACAAAATAAAATTAGTATAGTTGACATTAGTTGGCGTTTTTTGGTTGAGTGTTTTTCATTGCGATATCTAAAGGCATAACCAATTTATCTTTACCATAAATAAAATCTTCCCTATGGTAACTTGCAGGAACTAATTCCTTGGAAATGGTCAAATAAATGGCGTCTTTCGGGCAAGCTTCCTCACATAATCCACAGAAGATGCAACGTAACATATTGATTTCATAAATCTCCGCATATTTTTCTTCACGGTACAAATGTTTCTCGTCGGCTTTGCGTTCTGCCGCCTTCATCGTGATGGCTTCTGCAGGGCAAGATAAAGCACACAAACCGCAAGCAGTACAGTTTTCACGACCTAATTCATCCCGTTTTAACATATGTTGACCGCGATAAACAGGGCTCATTGTACGAACCTGTTCTGGAAATTGAATCGTGGCTTTTTTTCTAAAAAAGTGTTTGATTGTAATCCATAAGCCTTTGAATATGGCTATAAGATACATTCGTTCGAGAAAAGTCATCTCCTTGTTAGAGACTACCTTTTTTCTTCCGGAAAGTGATATTTCTTGTATTGACATTTAAATTTTAGATTTTAGATTTTAGATTCAGGAACTCCCGATTAAAAACCTGATTTTCTTATTTTGTAATTATTTTTTATAACCAATTTTAATTCTTTCAACTTTATTATCTTGCTTTTCCATCATTTCATCTAAATAAGAAAAGACTAATTCAATATTTTTATCGTGATTAATTAATTTCTTTTTTATTTCCTCGATTTCTAATTTAACACTTAAATTATTGGTTAGAAATTCTCGCATTTTAATAAAAGCTTCAACAATTTTAATACTGAATTCAATTGCTCTGTCCGAACTTAATACATTTCCTAACATCATTGTTCCGTGTTCTGTAAAAACATAAGGCAATGTAGAAGAAAATTTTAATTTTTTGAGGTGGTCGCAATTTGCGACCACTTGTTCTTTTTCAATTTCTGTCAACTGAAACATAAAATTAGTCGGAAACCGTTTTATATTTCTTTTGACTTGTTGGTTCAATTGTTTAGTTGTAACACTGTAAAGTGTTGCCAAATCAGAATCAACCATTACCTTTTGATCTCTAATAAGCAAGATTTTGCTCATTATAAATTCTTCTGTAATAATTAATTCTTCGCTCATATATTGTAATTCTGTTTTTATTTCTTGAGGTGGTCACAGATTGTGACCACCTCAATTCGCTCATTTATAGAATCTTAACAGGTTTATTAGCTAAAATTTCATTAGGTGGTCACAAATTGTGACCACATCATTTTTTATTTTTAACTCTTGAGAAGCCAATTTGGCACCTCAAGATTTCAAATTCGTCTTATACTAACTATTTAAGGTGCCAATTCGACTCCTTAAAACCCTAAATAAGCCATTATTTCTACTCTCAAAAGAACAATCCCTGTGATTATGATATTAAAAATTGAAAGCGGGATTAAAATTCTCCAACCCAAATGCATCAATTGGTCATATCTAAATCTTGGAATAGTCCAGCGAACCCACATATAAAAGAAAATAAAGCCACACAGTTTCACAAACAAAGCAACTATTCCTATGACATTGGCAATATTCACTCCCCAATTTTCAACAGCCCAACTCATTCCAGGATAATTATATCCTCCAAAGAATAAAACCGCTAAGATTGTTGATGAAATAAACATATTGGCATATTCAGCAAATAAGTAAAAACCCATTTTCATTGAAGAATATTCGGTATGATAACCACCAATTAATTCGGATTCACATTCCGCTAAATCAAAAGGCGTTCTGTTCGTTTCTGCAAAGGCACAAATCAAGAATATCAAAAACGATAGTGGTTGGTAAAAAACGTTCCAATTCATTCCGGATTGTTGCGCCGATATTTCTCTCAAACTCAAAGTTCCCGTCATCATTAATAAAGCAATCACGGATAATCCCATGGCGACTTCATAAGAAACCATTTGAGATGCAGCTCGAATGGCTCCAAGCAATGAGAATTTATTATTTGAAGCCCATCCTCCAATCATAATTCCGTAAACTCCAACTGAAACTACTCCGAAAATGTATAAAACGGCCACATTAATATCAGTTGCTTGCAATAAAATATCTCGACCGAAAAGGTGAAATCTGTCACCCCAAGGAATTACGGCACTGGTCATCAAAGCAGTTCCCATTGCAATTCCGGGTCCTACAAGAAATAAAAATTTATTGGGAGTATTGGGAGAAAATTCTTCTTTAGCAAACAATTTCAATCCATCGGCAAGAGGTTGGAACAATCCAAATGGTCCTGCTCTGTTGGGTCCAATTCTATCTTGAAGAAAAGCGGCCACTTTTCTTTCCGCCCATGTAGAATACATCGCCATTACCATTGTTACGGCAAAAACCACAACGATGACAACACTTTTTTCTATAATAAATGTACTATCCATTTTTATTGGAATTTAATGGGTTACCGTCTATTTTTTCATCGTAATCAATCGCAGCCATACTTATTTTTTTTCTGTCTACTTCTCTTCCTAAAAGGATATTTTCTTCAGTATTAATCACTACTTTTTCTAGTTTTCCGAAGTGTTTGTTTTGATTGATAACCGAATCTTTTTCAAATTCTCTTGGTCCTTCAATAACCCAGTCTTTCACATCTTTATGGTCAAAACGACATCCGTTGCAAATGAATTCTTCAATTTCGTGGAATTCGTCTTTTCTGCCGGTAACTCTTTGAATTTCGTCGCCAAACATCCAAACCGTAGTTTTTCCGGAACAGGTTGGACAATCTCTGTGTGCGTTATATGGCTTGTCGAACCAAACTCTCGATTTGAATCTGAAAGTTTTGTCAGTCAAAGCACCAACTGGGCAAACATCAATCATATTTCCCGAAAACTCGTTGTCAATGGCATGCGAAACACAAGTCGAAATATTCGAATGATCGCCTCGGTCCATCACTCCGTGAACTCGGTTGTCCGTAATTTGGTCGGCAACCATCACGCAACGATAGCAAAGAATACAACGATTCATATGTAACTGAATATTCGGGCCAATATCTTCTGGTTCGAAAGTTCTTTTTTCTTCTATATAACGGCTTTCTGATTTTCCGTGTTCATAGCTTAAATTCTGCAAATCACATTCCCCTGCCTGATCGCAAATAGGACAATCTAAAGGGTGATTAATCAACAAGAATTCCGTCACCGATTTTCTTGCTTCTTGCACTCTTGGAGAGGACTTGCTGTTCACTTCCATTCCGTCTTGGCAACCCGTTACGCAAGAAGCCATTAATTTTGGCATTGGTCTTGGGTCTGCTTCACTTCCTTTGGCAACTTCGACCAAACAAGCGCGGCATTTTCCGCCACTTCCCTTTAGTTTAGAATGATAGCACATTGCTGGCGGAACTACTTCTCCACCAATCATTCTGGCTGCTTGCAGGATGGTTGTTCCTGGTTCTACCTCAATCGCTTGACCGTCTATGGTTACTTTCATTGTAGTAAATTCTTGTCTTTATACTGTTAATTTAGAAACTAAATGCTTCACTTGTTCAAAAGGTTCAGCAACAAAATGGTCTCTATTTTTTATTTTTTCCGGGAAACGGATATGATATTCAAATTCTTCTCTAAAGTGACGAATCGCCGCTGCCACTGGCCAAGCTGCTGCATCACCCAAAGGACAAATGGTGTTTCCTTCTATTTTGCTTTGAATGCTCAAAAGCAAATCGATATCTTCTTCACGACCGTGACCGTTTTCAATTCTATGCAATACTTTTTCCATCCAACCTGTTCCCTCTCGGCAAGGCGAACATTGGCCGCAACTTTCGTGGTGGTAAAATCTCGAGAAATTCCAAGTATTTCGTACGATACAAGAAGTGTCGTTGTAAACAATAAACCCTCCTGAACCTAACATCGAGCCTGTTGCAAAACCACCGTCACTCAAACTTTCGTAAGACATCAAACGGTCGTCGCCATTGGCTGTTTTGTAAATTAAGTGAGCCGGTAAAACGGGAACTGAAGATCCTCCAGGAATTAAAGCTTTCAATGGTCTGTCAGAACTCATTCCGCCCAAATATTCATCGGAATTCATAAATTCATAAACGCTCAATCCCATTTCTATTTCATAAACGCCTGGATTTTTGATGTGTCCGGAAGCCGAAATTAATTTGGTTCCGGTTGATCTTCCTAAACCAATTTTTGCATATTCGGCACCTGAATTGTTCACAATCCAAGGCACGGCAGAAATAGTTTCGACATTATTCACCACCGTTGGGTTTGCCCAAAGTCCCGAAACTGCCGGAAATGGTGGCTTGATACGAGGATTTCCTCTTTTTCCTTCCAATGATTCGATTAACGCAGTTTCTTCGCCACAAATGTAGGCTCCGGCACCACAATGAACATATACTTCCAAGTCGTATCCTGTTCCCAATATATTTTTTCCCAACCAACCCGCTGCTTTTGCTTCGTTGATGGCTCTTTCCAGGATTTTATAAACCCACATATATTCTCCACGAATGTAAATGTAGGATAGGTTTGCACCCAAAGCGAAACTGGAAGTAATCATTCCTTCAATCAATAAATGAGGAATGTGCTCCATCAAATATCTATCCTTGAAAGTTCCCGGTTCTGATTCGTCGGCATTGCAAACTAAATGTCTTGGTTTTCCTGATTTTTTGTCAATGAAACTCCATTTCATTCCAGCAGGAAAACCTGCGCCACCACGACCTCTTAATCCAGAAGTTTTCACTTCTTCGACAATTTCGTCAGGTGTTAGTGTTTTCAAGGCTTTTTCCACAGAAGCATAACCACCGTTTTGGCGATACACTTCATAGGTTTTAATTCCAGGAATATTTACTTTGTCTAATAATATTTTTTGTGACATATTATTTATCGTGTAACGTAATTTTGTTATCTCTACAATCAGCAATTATCTGATCTACTTTTTCCTTGGTTAATTTTTCTTTATAAAAATCACCCAATTGCATCATTGGAGCATAACCACAAGCGCCCAAACATTCAACTCCAGCAATGGTAAACATCCCGTCAGCAGTGGTTTCGCCCATTTTTATGCCCAATTTTTCACTAGTGTAATCCATTAAATCTTCGGCACCATTCAAGCAACAAGGGGAAGTTCTGCAAAATTCGAACATATATTTCCCGATAGGTTTTTGGTTGAACATCGTGTAAAAAGAAACCACTTCATATACTTCGATGGGTTTTATCAGAAGTATTTCGGCTACTTTGTCCATCAGTTCAAAACTCAACCAGTTGTCGTGGGCATCCTGAACTTCGTGTAAAACTGGCAACAATGCCGATTTTCTATGGTCTTCTGGATAATGACTGATTAATTCATTGATGCGGTTCATCAATGTTTCAGTTATGTTTATTTCTTGTTTGTAATGTGTACGTTCCATAATTTATGCGTCTAATTCTCCGGCAATAACATTTAAACTTGACAAAATAACAATCGCATCCGAGAGCATTGCGCCTTTTATCATTTCGGGATAAGCTTGGTAATAAATAAAACAAGGTCTGCGAAAGTGCAATCTGTAAGGAGTTCTGCTACCGTCGGTTACCAAATAAAAACCTAGTTCTCCGTTTCCGCCTTCCACTGAATGATATATCTCTGCAACTGGAACAGGAATTTCACCCATTACAATCTTGAAATGGTAAATCAAGCTTTCCATATCGTGGTAAACATCTTCTTTTGGAGGTAAATAATATTCAGGAACATCAGCGTGAAATTCGTTTCCTTCCGGCATTTTTGCCAATGCTTGACGAATGATGCTCAAGCTTTCCCAAACTTCAGCATTACGAACGCAAAAACGGTCGTAAGTGTCGCCTGATTTTCCAACAGGAACTATGAAATCAAAATCTTCGTAAGAGGAGTAAGGGTGCGCCACGCGAACGTCATAATCAACTCCTGCGGCACGTAAATTTGGACCTGTAAATCCATAAGCCATGGCTTTTTCGGCAGAAATTGGACCTACATTTACTGTTCTATCAATAAAAATTCTATTTCTCTCGAACAAGTTTTCAAATTCTTTCCAAGCAATAGGGAAATCTCTTAAGAATATGTCTAATTTGCGGAATGCTTCCGGTGACCAATCTCTTTCGAAACCACCCATTCTTCCCATATTCGTTGTCAAACGAGCACCACAAATTTCTTCGTAGATTTCATAAACTTTCTCTCTAAACTGAAAAACGTACAAGAAACCGGTATACGCTCCGGTATCAACGCCAAGGATTGAATTACAAATTAAATGGTCTGTAATTCTGGCCAATTCCATCACGATAACTCTTAAATATTGGGCTCTTTTTGGAACTTCAATATCCAACAATTTTTCCAAAGTCATCCACCATCCCATATTGTTGATAGGCGATGAACAATAATTCATTCGGTCAGTAAGTGGCGTGATTTGGTAAAAAGGACGGTTTTCGGCAATTTTTTCGAAAGCTCTGTGAATGTAACCAATAGTTGGTTCTGCTTCGAGAATTTTTTCGCCATCCATTAACAAGACATTTTGAAAAATACCGTGGGTCGCAGGATGCGTAGGACCTAAATTTAGAATCGAAAGCTCGCTTCCATCTTCATTATGTCGCTCTTTAATTATTTTAGCATATCGATGCTCTGGTGGTAATAATAGTTCTGACATTTATAATGTTGAATTATTTATTTTTTATCTATTTGAGGCGTTCTTCCAAAGAAACGATCATCTTTGTCTGTTCTTCCTCCATCTTCCAACGGGAATTCTTTTCGCATTGGAAAAGATATCATTTCATCCATATTCAAAATACGTTTCAACTGTGGATGACCAATGAAATTAATTCCGTAAAAATCATAAGTTTCTCTTTCCATCCAATTGGAGCAAAGAAAAATATTGGAAACTGATTTTATTTCTGGGGTTGAGCCGTTGATGAAAACCTTGATTTTTATGCGTTTGTTTTCGTACCAATTATGCAAATGGTAAACAACGGCAAATTGTCTCTCGATCCCATTATCTGGATAATGAACGCCGCATAAATCAGTCAGGAAATGAAAACGCAATGTTGGATCATTTTTTAGGAAAAGAATTACGGCGGTAATTTTATCGGCTGCAACTTCTAACGAGAATATATCTTTTTCTTGATTGAAATGGAAGACACTTTCGCCAAATGTTTCCACTAATTTATCTTGAATTTGTGTTGTTTCTAAAGTCATTTCCTTATTTGATATTATAAGATGCCAATAATTCCTGATATTCTGGAGAACTTCGTCTTCTTACGGATTCGTTTCTTACCAATTCCTGCAATTGCATTACGCCATCAACGATTTGTTCTGGTCTTGGCGGACAACCAGGAACATAAACGTCAACCGGAATTACTTTGTCAATCCCTTGTAAAACAGAATAGGTGTCAAAAACCCCACCTGATGAAGCGCAAGCCCCAACGGCAATTACCCATCTTGGTTCTGCCATTTGTTCGTATACTTGGCGTAAAATTGGTCCCATTTTTTTTGAAATGGTTCCCATAACCAAAAGCATATCGGCCTGACGAGGAGAAAAACTCACCCGTTCCATCCCGAATCTTGCCAAATCATAATGCGAAGCCATAGTTGCCATAAATTCAATTCCGCAACAAGAAGTTGCAAAAGGCAATGGCCAAAGTGAATTGGCGCGAGCTAGTCCCACAACGTCATTCAGTTTTGTTGCGAAGAAACCTTCACCAACAACACCTTCTGGAGGGGCAACCATTGTTATATTCGAATCACTCATTTTAATTTTAGATTTCAGATTTCAGATTTCAGATTCTTGTGAATCTTAAAAAGTGAAGTCAATTTTTAAAAAAAATCAATATCTTAATTTGAGAAATTTATGTTCTAAATCTAAAATTCTAAATTTATGTTCTAAATCTAAAATCTAAAATCTAAAATCTAAAATTTCTTTATTCCCATTCCAAAGCTTTCTTTTTGATGATGTAGAAAAATCCCACCAACAGCAAAAGCATAAAAATTACCATTTTCACCATTCCTTCTATTCCCAATTCCTTGAAGTTGATTGCCCAAGGATAAAGAAATATTACCTCGACATCAAACAACACAAAAAGAATCGCAACGAGAAAATATTTTACCGAGAAAGGAATACGTGCATTTCCTATAGATTCAATACCACATTCGAAGTTTTCGTCTTTGATTGCAGAGGATCTTTTAGGGCCTAATTTTCCTGAAATTATTATTATACCCACAACAAAGACAACGGCTAAGAGCAATTGCATTAGTATTGGAATAAAATCTAATTGACTTGATTGCATAATGATTATTGTTTTACTCTAAAATAGAGCCGCAAAGATAGGTTTCAGGGATTTAAAACACAAGTTTAAAACGGAATTTAGTTTAAAGAAAAATAAAATTAATTCTAATTATAAATAAGTTTCGTTTCTTTTGATTTTACAGATAACAGCTACCATTAAAAAACAAAAAAAGCGCTTCGAAATGAATCGAAACGCTTTTAAACATTCGTAAGCAAAAATTTTTTACTTAGATAACTGCTACTTTCGCAGCAACTTTTCCTTTTCTTCCTTCTTCTTCTTCATAGCTAACTCTGTCACCTTCACGAAGTTCTTCCGCGTTGATTCCTGATGCATGAACAAAAATGTCTTTTCCTGTTTCTTCGTCTGTAATAAATCCGTAACCTTTAGATTCATTGAAAAATTTAACTGTACCTGTACGCATTGTAATAGTAATAATAATTTATAATGAGGCAAATGTAATATTTAATATCATACGAAAGACAAGAACCTGTTTATTTTTTGTAAAATTATTGATTTACAGTCTTTTCGCTCCCTAAATTATATCTAATTTAATATGAAGCTCATTTAATTGTGATTCATCAATAATCGATGGTGCATCAATCATGACGTCTCTACCAGAGTTGTTTTTTGGAAAAGCTATAAAGTCACGTATGGTTTCCTGACCACCCAGTATTGCCACCAATCTATCCAATCCAAAAGCCAAACCACCATGTGGTGGCGCGCCATATTGAAACGCATTCATTAGAAAACCAAATTGATCTTCAGCTTGTTCTGGCGTAAATCCTAGATATTTAAACATCAATTGTTGTGTGGCTTTATCGTGAATACGGATTGAACCTCCGCCAATTTCATTTCCGTTTAAAACCATATCATAAGCATTGGCACGAACTGCTTTTGGATTGGTTTCCAATAAGTGCATATCTTCTGGTTTTGGCGAAGTAAACGGATGGTGCATCGCGTGATAACGACCTGTTTCTTCTTCAAATTCCAATAATGGAAAATCAACAACCCAAAGCGGAGCAAATTCCGTTGGTTTTCTCAATCCCAAACGATTGGCTAATTCCATTCTTAAAGCAGAAAGTTGTGTTCTGGTTTTATCGGCTGGACCGGAAAGCACAAAAATCATATCGCCGGCTTTTGCACCTGTAACTTTCGCCCAATTTTTTAAATCTTCTTGGTCATAAAACTTGTCTACCGATGATTTGAAAGTTCCATCTTCGTTGCATTTTACATAAACCATTCCGCTGGCGCCAATTTGTGGGCGTTTGATCCAATCAATCAAACCATCGATTTCTTTTCGGGTATATTCGCTTGCTCCAGGAGCAGCAATTCCCACGACCAATTCAGCAGCGTTGAAAACCACGAATTCTCTGTTTTGTGCTACCTCGTTCAACTCGCCAAATTCCATTCCGAAACGAATATCTGGTTTGTCATTTCCATACGTTTTCATAGCGTAATCGTAGGTAATTCTTGGGAATTTTTCTACTTCGATTCCTTTTATTGCTGAAAGTAAATGACGGGTCAATCCTTCGAAAACATTCAAAATATCTTCTTGTTCCACAAATGCCATTTCGCAATCGATTTGCGTGAACTCTGGTTGACGGTCAGCACGTAAATCTTCGTCACGGAAACATTTCACGATTTGGAAATACTTGTCCATTCCGCCCACCATCAACAATTGTTTGAAAGTTTGTGGGGATTGTGGCAAAGCATAAAATTGTCCTTCGTTCATTCTCGAAGGAACGACAAAATCTCTCGCGCCTTCGGGAGTGGACTTGATTAAATAAGGCGTTTCCACTTCGCAAAAATCTAAATCCGAAAGGTATTTTCGAACTTCCATCGCCACTTTATGACGAAAAAGTAAGTTGTTTTTTACCGGATTACGACGAATGTCAAGGTAACGGTATTTCATCCTGATGTCTTCACCACCATCCGTTTCGTCTTCAATCGTGAAAGGAGGAGTCAGGGAAGCATTCAATATTTTCATTTCGGTAACCAATATTTCGATATCGCCGGTTGGCATATTTGCGTTCTTGGCTTCACGCTCAATAACGGTTCCTTTGGCTTGGATCACGAATTCACGACCCAAAGTTTTGGCCAGTTCAAAAACGTCTTTTTGGCTGCGACTTTCGTCGAAAATCAATTGGGTAACTCCGTAACGGTCGCGTAAATCGACCCAATTCATAAAACCTTTATCGCGCGATTTTTGAACCCAGCCCGCGAGCGTAACTTCTTTATTGATGTGTGAGGCGTTCAATTCGCCACAGTTATGACTTCTATACATTGTAGTAATTTTAGATTGCAAATTTAGGACTAATTATGAATATATGAATTATGAAATTTGAAAGATTGAAAAAATGGGCAAATTGACGTTTGCAGGTTTTGATTAAATTACAATAAGAACTCTTCGTAAGTATCAGGCGTAACTATTTTTGCTATTACATTGGTATAATTTGTAGAAAATGTTGCTGGAATTTTATATTTGGCTTTAACGTTCCATTTAATTTCACAAGCTAAAATTTGGTTCTCATTTTTTTCAATATAATCGATCTCCTGTTGTTGTGTTGTTCTCCAAAAATAGGAGTTTGCTTCATTTTGTCGAATATTCAAGTGTTTTATGCGTTCACTTATTATATAGTTTTCCCACAAACTGCCAATATCGGTTCTTTGAGCCAAAGGATTGAAATTTCCTGTAACCGCATTGATTATTCCATTGTCATAAAAATAGATTTTTTTTCCTTTTTTTATTTCATTCCTAACGTTGTTTGATAAAGCCGGAAGTTTAAAAACCACGAATGCCTTTTCGAGAAGGTCTATGTATTTTTCAACGGTTTTGTTGTCTATTTGAATGAGTTTGCCCAATTCATTATAATTGACCTCGCTACCCACTTGAAGTGCCAATGCTTTCACGATTTTCTGAAGCAAAACCGGTTTTGATATTTGCTCTAAAAGAAACAAATCTTTATACAAATAACTGTTGGCTATCAATTTTATATGTTCTTTGGCGTCTATTGGGTTTGTAATTATTTCTGGATAACTTCCGTAGATAAGCCGTTGTTCTAATGCTCTTTTTTCTTCTAACAAGCCATTGTGGGCAACCATTTCCGAAAATGCGATTGGGAATAAATACATTTCATATTTTCTTCCTGTTAATGGTTCGTTCAATTTGTTTGCTAATTCAAAACTAGAGGAACCTGTGGCAATAACTTGCACCGATTTAATTTGGTCAACAATAATTTTAAGAACAATACCAATGTTTGTAATGCGTTGCGCTTCATCAATGACAAGAATTTCGTTATCTCCAATGATGTTTATTAGTTTGGTAACATTTGGATTTTCAAATAAGACAAGCACATCAGACTCATCTCCGTTTAAGAAAAGTGTTTTTTTGTTTAAGTCGGCAATTAAATTCTGGACAAAAGTAGTTTTTCCCACTTGTCTTGGGCCAAAAACCAGCAGTGCTTTTCCTTTGAATAATCGTGCTTTAGCGTAGTCTGTTTGTTCTCTTCTTATCATACAAAGATGTATTTTGTGAGAAAACAAAAGTAATTAAATTTTGGTATATTCCAAAATTATTATGGTTTTATTGGATTTGATTCCAAAATAATTATGGTTTTTTTGGATTTTATTCCAAAATGATTATGTTTTTATCGTGGTTTAGTTTATAAATTGGGAGCAAAATTGTTCGTTAACTATTTTTTTAATGAAGATTAATAACCTGAATTCGATTAAT
>DHXP01000036.1 GCA_002413745.1 Flavobacterium sp. UBA5153
CCAAAGTTAGCAGCGTTTAAAAGGGCATTCAGTACCTCACTATCTTCAAGTACATTAGAATCTTTTTTGATTTCAATTTTACCACGCTTGTATAACTTGGCAACCATTGTCCAAACCGCATTTTGATACCAACCGTAGGGACGCTTGGCGAAATGTGTTTTAAGGTCATTCAATGAAGTCCTGTCAGATTGGTTTTTTCTACGGTTAATCAAAATTAATATTTCGGTTTCCGCTTCTGAGATTGTTTGGTCATCCGTACCGAACAAATCATCTTGTTTACTAAGAATAGTGTGCTTGAAAGTGTCTTCGCTATATTGAATAGCCCCCAACATTCTTAAGTTAGAGTATACCGATTTTATTAAATCTTGAAAAGCATTTATCACCAATGTTTTTCCGTCAGTTGTCGTCGAAGTTTCTAATTTTCTACCATTCAATATTACGGTTGAAGCGGCCAAAGCTTTGTTGGCCAATAACAATAGATTATGTCTTCTCTCAGCATTTATAATAGCTCTTTCCTGAAGAATTCTTTTTACTTCCGGGCGGTTTGAAGTCGATTGATTTTGTTTGACATATTTGTTGGTTCTCAAATACATTTTCAAATCCTTCATGAATAACGCATCAGAGGGAAGTATCATTTTCATTCCGGCAGTTCCCATAGTTTGAGATTGTATAAAAGCCAGATTATCATAGTCATGAAAATTTTCCGTGATGATTTCTATTTCTAGTTCCTTTTCTCTGCCAAGAATGTTTCCATCAATTTTACTAGTGAATTCATAATCCTGTTTGTTATCAAGGAATTTTATTTTATTGTCTCGAATGATATCATCGAAGAAAAGTTCTTTTAAGAGCTGAGGTACTGCTTGATCATCAATATCTGTAGCTTTGATTTCTTGTTCTACATCTTTTTCATCATCGGTTAAAAACTCATAGATATCGCCGTTACGTTGCACATAACTTTGAAGTTCCAAAACATTTAGTGCTTCATCAATGGCTGCCTCATGTTTTTTTAAATCAATGTTTACATCGTCAATCATCAAGACTGAAATGTTGCGTTTTGTAGTCTTGAAATTGACGAAATACTTCACAAGAAATAATGCTTTTAACACCTTGAAAGCAAAGCGATTGTCTAATTGTTTTTCAGCCAGCGTAATGGGACTTTGAATTTCACCTCTTAGCTCATTGCGGATACCGTCAAACATTAAATCAAAACTCACTAAAGCATTATCTTCTTTATTTTCGATTTTTTGTATTACTTGCTGGAACACGCCAAGCATAGATCTTTCACCCACTGAAGCATGCTTACCCTGAAAAGCATTGTGTGTAGAGAGTGCTCTTCGACATTCTTGAAATAAGTCGAATTGGTAGGAAACAAAAGGCATTTTGTTAGCAAAATCGGTATCGTTCTTGTAGCCTTTGAATTGTACACCAGCATCAGAAAAGCTCAATAAAGTATCTAAATGTGCACTTTCTTTTTTGAAAGTTGCTACCAAATGTTTTTGAGCGTCCTCATTCTTTTTTAATAACCTTTTTTCTATTACCTCATCTACATTAGCGGAGGTAAGTGGTACTTTGGTTTTGAATCTTGCCTGAATTCGAGAAAAGTCATTTTGTTGGCTTTTATTCATATCCCCAACCACTTTTTCCATATCCTCCTGAGAGGTTACTAAAATCCATGAACTCCCTTTTGTTTTGGTCGCTAAAGTTTCAGCAATAGTTTGAAGGTTCAACATTAATTTAGTGTTGTCACTGATGTATTGCCCCACCTCATCAACAAAGAAGTTTAGTCTGAAACCCGAAGGTTTCGTTTTGATGTATTCAGAAACGCGAAGACAAAAATCCTCGATAGATTGCTTGTGTCTGTCTTCAATATCATCTAAAATAGTTTCATACTTAGAAGCATCCGTATTATTTATTTCACCCAATACTTCTGAAACTACTTCCATAACTAATGGGTCGAAGTAATCGTTTCTAGCAATCTCCCAAGACTGTCCATTTTTATTTTGGAATATTGTTTTGAATTCTACATAACTACCTTGTTTGTCTAACCACATTTCAAATTCGGCTATGTGTGGTTGAAAACCATAATAACCCAAATGGTCATAAAATACTTTATAGAACACTGATAAAATGGCATTTTCATCCGCCTTACTGGTTATTTGAGCCTGTTGGTCAATGTTGAAAAGAATAGATTCGGAAGGAATTCGAGTTGCCCTTTGAACGTCTCCTTTGAGCATTTCATTATCTTCTATTTTTTCAGCGAAGAGTTCGCCGCTTTTGTACCCATCGAATTCTTTGTTTTCTAAAACGTAAGATAAAATTTTTAGTAGATGGGATTTACCGGAACCGAAAAATCCAGAAATCCAAACTCCATTTGCACCGCCATAGTTGTTGTATGCAGAGAAAAAATCCGTGATTTTTTTGGCTATTTCACGAGTGATTACGTATTCTGCAACCTCGTCAGCGATATGGTCACGATCATCCGCTTTGATAACCGTTTCTATATTTCGATTGATATTTTTTAGAAAAAAATCTTTAATTATCATGATTATGGTTTTATTTTATCAATATTAAATGCTCTGTAATAATTGTCGTCTTTTAATAAACCAAAAAGATTTAAAGTATGACCATCGTACTCTCCAGGGAAAAATGCAACCGTAGGTGCTTCTTTTGCAATATTTTGAAGATTGTTTAGAATATTGTGTGAACGTATGTATGGGAAAACCATTCCTAT
>DHXP01000072.1 GCA_002413745.1 Flavobacterium sp. UBA5153
ATTACCAATGATGGATGTACTGCTAACCAGATATTGAATTTAACCGTAAATCAATTGATTGCTACAAAAGAAGAAGGTACTATTTTTTGTAAAGGAGGTACTACTACTGTAACTATTACTGTAGCTGGTGGAATAGCTCCATATACTAATGATGGGGTTCACACGGTTTCTGCTGGAGCATATAGCTTCGATGTAACGGATACCAACTGTTGTAAAGTAACGGTTTCAGGAACAATAACAGATGGAGATAGTACACCACCCGTAATTTCTGAATTACCACAAACTTCAACAATTTCTTGTCCTGCAACACCTCAATTTGCTACCGCAACAGCTACTGATAATACTGAAACAGAAGTTGCATTAACATTTGTTGATGTAACGACTCCTGGTGCTTGTGAAGGTTCGTATTCTGTAACCAGAACTTGGACGGCTACCGATGCCTGTGGAAATACTTCAACGGCTGCTCAATCAATTAACGTGATTGATACTATAGCTCCTGTAATTGCAGTCCCTCAAGCTCGTCTTTCGATAAGTTGTCCTGAAACCCCTCTATTTGCAGAGGCAACAGCAACTGATGCCTGTGGAATTGTAGCCTCATTTACTTCTGTTGATGTGACAACACCAGGTGCTTGTGCCGGATCATACTCCGTGAAAAGAACTTGGACGGCTACTGATGCTTGTGGAAATTCTTCTACAGCTTATCAAACGATAAATGTTCAAGATAAAACGGCTCCAGTGATTGCTGCTTTACCGGGAACAAGCACTATCGACTGTTCAGCTTCACCTGCATTTGCTGTAGCAACAGCAACCGATGCTTGTGGTTCGGTTATTACATTGACTTCTGCTGATGTAACGACTCCTGGTGCTTGTGCAGGTTCCTACTCTGTTACCAGAACTTGGACGGCTGCCGATGCTTGCGGAAACGCTTCAACAGCTTCCCAAACGATAAATGTCCAAGATACAACGGGACCTACAACCACCACTTCATTTGAACCAAGTATTGACGTGAAATGTGATGCTATTCCCGTGAAACCAGATTTAGTATTTGTTGACGGATGTTCTTCTGTTGGTACACCTGTGTATACAGAAAATATTATTAACCAAACTGCCGACTCCTACTCCATTCAAAGAGAATGGAATGTGTCTGATGCTTGCGGAAATCCATCAAAATTTGTTCAAGTAGTAAATGTAACCGTCACCAATAGTGTCGTTGCTGTAGCTAGTACTGCATGTAATACAGACTCGGCAACCTTAGACTTAAACAGTTTGTTGCCAACCGGCACCTCCGCAAATGGAATCTGGACAGATATAGATAATACTGGCGCTTTGCAAGGCAGTATACTTTCTCCCCTTGGTATTTCCCTTGGTGATTATGTTTTTGAATATAAAATCAGTGGAGGAGATTGTCCTTTAAGCATAATGGTAAAAATGACTGTAAATAATGATTGTGGCGGTATCGTATTGGGTTGTGGAGTAGTAAAAGTCCACAATGCATTCTCTCCAAATGGAGATTCCAGAAATGAAGTATTTATAATCGACAATATTGAGGATACTGTTTGTTATCCGGATAATACAGTCGAAATTTATAACCGATGGGGTGTATTGGTTTTTGAAACCAAGAACTATAATAATGGAACCAATGTTTTTGATGGCACCTCACAAGGTCGATCAACCGTAAGTCAGTCATCTGGTTTGCCAACGGGAACCTATTATTACATCGTAAATTACACTTCTTTTGATGGAAATGGTAAAATTCAATCCAATAAAAAAGACGGGTATTTATACCTTACAAGATAAATCTAACTCAAATATAACTCCTGGGAGCCAACAACTCACAGGTTTAAAACAACAAACTAAATGAAGACAAAAATACTATTATTCGCTTTGATGTTTACTGGAGTTGTAAGTTATGCGCAACAAGATGCACAATTTACACAATATATGTATAACACAATCAATGTAAATCCCGCTTATGCAGGGTCGAGAGGAGCTATGAGTATATTTGCTTTGCATCGTACTCAATGGGTTGGATTGGACGGTGCTCCCGTTACAAATGCAGTATCCATAAATACACCACTGAACGGAAGCAATCTAGGTTTGGGAGTTTCGCTGGTAAATGATAAAATTGGGCCAACCCACGAGAATACCATCTCGGCAGATTTGTCCTATACCATTCCTACATCGGAGACGTTTAAGCTCTCTTTTGGTATCAAGGCCACCGCTAATCTATTTGATTTGGATGCCTCCAAATTAACAAATGTAGATCCCGACCCAAGTTTGCAAAATTACAGCAAGTTCTCCCCAAATATTGGAGCCGGTATTTATCTGCATTCCGATAAAGCATATATTGGTTTTTCAGTGCCTAACTTTATCGAGACGCAACGCTATGATGATAATGAAATCAAAATATTTAAAGAAAAAATAAATTACTATTTAATTGCCGGTTACGTATTTGATATGGGGGATTCGGTAAAATTCAAACCTGCCCTGCTTACCAAAATGGTTCAAGGAACTCCTCTTCAAGTGGATGTTTCTGGAAACTTTATGTTTAACGACAAATTCGTTGTTGGAATTGCCTATCGATGGAGTGCCGCTTTAAGTGCCATGGTTGGTTTTCAAGTCTCTGATGGTTTATACATAGGTTACGGATATGACAGGGAAACTACCCATTTAAACAACTATAATTCAGGTTCGCATGAAATATTCCTGCGCTATGAAATATTCAACAATATCGACAAAATCACAACTCCAAGATTCTTCTAAAAACAATTATTATGAAAAATTATATACTCCTTTACATAACAATGGTAGCTGTTTTTTCATTTAGTAGTTATGCCCAAAATGCTAAAGTGGCTGCAGCCGACAAAAAGTATGACAGCTATGCCTACATAGACGCCATAAAAACTTATGAAAGAGTTGCGGAGAAAGGTTATAAATCAGTGGATATGTTCCAAAAACTTGGAAACTCCTATTACTTCAATTCCGAGTTGGACAAAGCTGCCAAATGGTATGGCGAATTGTTTGCAATGACTTCTGATCTTGAACCAGAATATTATTATCGTTATGCCCAATCGTTGAAATCTATTGGAGAAAATGATAAAGCCAACGAGATGATGGAAAAATTTCACCAGAAAGCCGGAAACGACAACAGGGCGAAACTTTTCGAAAAAAACAAAAATTATCTGGAAGTAATCAAGGCAAATTCAGGAAGATACAAAGTTGAGGATGCCAGTATTAACTCTAAATATTCCGATTATGGAAGTTCGTTCTACAAAAATCAACTCGTTTTTGCATCGGCTAGAGACACCGGAAGTTTGGGACAGAAAAAACACAAATGGACCGATCAATATTTCACCAACCTTTATGTTGCCGATTTAGGAGATGAAATGACTCCCGGCGCGGTTGGTAAATTTTCAAAAACAATAAATTCTAAATTCCATGAATCGACTCCTGTTTTTACCAAGGACGGAAAAACGATATATTTTACCAGAAATAACTATCTCGAAGGTAAAAAAGGAAAAGATGCAAAAAGAATCACTTTAATAAAAATATACAAAGCCAGTTTTGAAAACAATCAATGGACAAATGTTATTGAATTGCCTTTTGACAGCGACCAATACAGTACGGCACATCCCGCGTTGAGTCCAGACGAAAGAACATTGTATTTTGCTTCGGATATGCTAGGGACATTGGGACAATCTGATTTATTCAAGGTGAAAATAAATGAGGACGGTAGTTTTGGAACTCCGGAAAATTTAGGAAAAAGTATCAATACTGAAGGAAAGGAAACCTTCCCATTCGTTACGGATGAAAACGAACTCTATTTTGCATCAGATGGACATCCCGGTCTTGGCGGATTAGATGTATTTGTAGCCAAAATAAATCCTGATGGTTCTTTTGACGAAGTTAAAAATGTGGGTGACGGGGTGAACTCTCCAAAAGATGATTTTGCCTTTTTGATTGACACCAAATCTCGAAGAGGCTTTTTTACTTCCAATAGAGACGGAGGACAAGGTTATGACGACATTTATAAATTTTTGGAAACCAGAAAACTGGTATGCAAACAGGAATTATATGGAAACGTAACAGATTTGGCAACTTCACAAGTATTACCTGACGCAAAAATAAGCTTGTTTGACAATGAATTCAAATTGGCTAGCACCACAGTTTCGGATCCAACAGGTAATTACACCTTCAACGTAGAATGTGGAAAAACGTATAATGTAAGAGCCGAAAAACAGGACTATACCACCAAGGAACAAAAAATCACCATTGAAAGGACAAACGGAAGAACTAATTTGCCCATTGCCTTGGAAAAAGCAAAATGTCAGGTTGCCATTGGCGATGATTTAGGAAAATGTTTTGGAATTAAAATGATCTATTTCGACTTGGATAAATATAATATCCGACAGGAAGCAGCATTGGATCTGGAAAAAATATTGGATGTATTGACTCAAAATCCAACAATGAAATTGGATGTCCGTTCGCATACTGACAGCCGTGCTTCGTTTAAATATAATGAAGTCTTGTCAGACAATAGAGCAAAATCTACAATAAACTGGCTAGTGAAAAACGGAATTGATCCTAGCAGATTAACGGGTAAAGGATATGGCGAAACACAATTGGTAAACGGATGCTCCGATGGCGTTGAATGTACCGAAGAGCAACACCAACAAAATAGACGAAGCGAATTTATCATTACTACACTCTAAATTTATCGCAACAAAATTGAGATAGAATTAACCTCGGAAGCTTATTTTCGAGGTTTTTTTATTTAGTTAAACTCCTAAATCAGTAGGTGATTTACACCATGCATGAATTTATAATCCTTTATTTTTTTGACAATATACCAAACTTTCCAAAAATAAATCTTTATACTCATTTCTAGTAAATACATCTAACCAATCAACAACGGCAAAGCTGATAAAATATAAACCCTCTGGATTATGAAATTTATAATTCCTACTCACATAAAACTATTTTAATTTCTACTTGATAAATGTAGTGAAATTTTATGTTCAATTACCACACGAAAGGATTCGTGCGGGGGTATTTATAACGTTTAGAGGCTTGAACACCTTTGACAAAGTTTTGAACTTTGACAAAGGTCATTTTTATTAATTTGCTCTTTAGTATTACTTTTTGTTTGTATAGGATTTTTAATTACAGTTATTCGTAATTCTTAAACAAGTAAGTATAACTGTAATTAATGCTAAAATTGGAGTTGCAATCCAAGCAATTCTTTGTAAAACCATATTTAGCTTAACATCATTAATTTCTTTTACAAAACCTTTAGTTTTAATCTTAACAAACCCAGCTGTATTAATTATAATTAATTCTTTGTCTAAATTATAAGATAATAAACCCTCTTTATTTAGAAACATAAAAGCGTTTGTGAGGTCGGAAAATAATAAGTGTTTGTGGAAATCCTTAAATGGGCTTGTACCACTGTCCATATCTTTAAAATCCATTGGATAAAGATGTTTAGCAACTTCTTCAAAAGTAAAAGTTTTATTATAATTGGAAGATAAAAGTGTCAATATATCATCAAAATACTTTGCTGGATTATTTGTCATAACAGAATAAATAAAATTTTAGATAACAAATATAACGAATTAAAAAAACAATGGAAGAATTAGAATGTAGCCATAAGTGCAAGCCATCAATGGTACAAAAGAAATATATCTTCGTAGAATAATAGCATTACAAGGAGTACAGAATATGAAAACAAGAATAGCAGAACTTAAAAGTAAAGCAAAAGAAGTGATAGATTCTTTTTTAACTTCCAATCAACTCGCTATATAAAATATATGTATTTTTAAACTCTATATCTGTTATGAATTCAGTTTTTAAAGTATATTTTGTTAGTAAGTCTTGAATTTCAGATATACAACGAAGTCTATCTTTTTCGTAAGTGTATGGAATCATCTTTGAATTTTTAAAAATATTTACTATTTCCACACATAGAGTTTTTTGAGTTTCTAAATCAGTTTCTTGAAATAACACTAAACAGCTTTTAATAAAATTTTCTTTATTTGTCATATAACAAACGTAAGAAAAAATTATTACATTTGAAAGAAAATACTACTGACAAAAGCAAGGGTTTGGACATACTAACTTTACCCGC